>DASVQU010000054.1:0-32610 GCA_036388995.1 Pyrinomonadaceae bacterium
CTTTTCCCCAACGCTGTGTAGCTCCGGCGATATGGAGCAGAGAACTGACAAACTGGGTTTTACCCGCGTCGCCGTGTCCGATGACAGCCATATTGCGAATATTTTCTGTTTGGTAGGCTTTCATAAACGGCAAAAATCTCCTTTCAGATTAAAGAATTTTGCCTGAAGTCGTTTTGAAGAGACTGATAGCGCAAAGAACTTGCGGATTAGACTTCAGGTGAAACGGAAGTTTAAGCCAGACTGCCGTGAGACGCAAGAGCGGATTCGGTAATCAAGCCGCAAAGGTTGAAAAAACGAGCAATTCGGCATTTACTCATAACAACAGAACGGCGCAAATATGCGAAAAATGAACGAGATTTTAAAAAGATACGGTTGGCTCAACGCGAGAGTTATCGGGATTGTTTTGACGATTAAAATTCTGATTTTGCTGTTCGCAATTCAAAGCCACCAAATCGTCGCCGACCAGCCCGTGAATGATTTGACAACGGCGCTCGGCATCTGGAATCGCTGGGACGCGAAAAGCTATTTGAGCATCGCTCATTACGGTTATGCGGCGGGCGGCGAAGACCGTTTTCAGTTGGTTTTCTTTCCGTTTTATCCGCTGCTTGTCGCTTTTTTTACGGTTTTCACCAAAAGCTATCTGGCGAGCGCGTTTTTGGTTTCTGCAATTGCGTCTGTCGCGCTCGGTCTGTGTTTCAGAGAATTGGTGCGGCTCGATTTTTCGGAAAAAACGGCGCAGCTTGCCGTGCTGTTTTTGTTCATTTTTCCGACCGCCTTTTTTCTTCATATTCCTTACACCGAAAGCACGTTTCTGGCTTTGACGGTGGGCTGTTTTCTGGCGGCGCGGAAAAGAAAATGGCTGTTCGCAGGAATTTTGGGCTGCCTGGCTTGTTTGACCAGAATCAACGGGCTGATTTTGTGCTTTGCGATTTTGTTCGAGGTTTGGAACGAACGGCGGGAAACCGGAAAATTTAATCCGAAATGGCTGTTTTTGATTTTGATTCCGGCTGGTTTTGCTGCGTATTTGGGTTTGAATTATGCGGTTGCGGGAAATCCGCTGATGTTTCTGGATTTGCAGCGAGAGTTTTGGGGCAGGCGTTTGTCGCTGCCGTGGAGCGGTTTTAAAGGCGCTTACGAAATGCTTTATTACAAATCGCCATCGGGGCTGCAAATGCACGGCTTTCAGGAATTGCTTTTCGTCGCCATCGGATTGGTGGGGACAATCATCGGTTGGCGAACACTGCGCGCTTCTTACCGCGTCTGGATGATTTTAAACTGGCTGCTTTTCGTCAGCACCGCGTTTATTCAAAGCGTCCCGCGCTATACTTTGACGCTTTTTCCGCTGTTTATCTTAATGGCTCTGGCGGCGCGGCGCTCATTGTGGGCGAACCTTCTCTTTACCGTTTGGTCGCTGCTTTTTCTGTCGCTTTTTACGACCCAGTTCACACGCGGCTGGTGGGCTTTCTAATTGACTATGAAATAATAATTT
This sequence comes from Pyrinomonadaceae bacterium, assembly GCA_036388995.1. Lineage (GTDB taxonomy): Bacteria > Acidobacteriota > Blastocatellia > Pyrinomonadales > Pyrinomonadaceae > JALZCH01. Next base: position 1,490 of record DASVQU010000054.1, read on the forward strand.
AATAGTCTTGCCGCGAAAAATATGATATATATTTGATAAAGCCCGATGCCGAAAAAGCATTGCTTTTTTTTACTTTCAGCCAAACCGCGAAAACAATTCGCTCGTCACACGAGGAAGGAAGCAAAATGTCTCAGCAAATCTCTTTAAATAAAACAACGAAAATCAATCTCCCGGTAAAATTTCTTTCGATCTTGTTCGTTTTTCTGCTCGGCGCCATTTCGGCAAAAGCGGCGGGCGAAGTTGACCCGAATTTTAACCCCGCGGTCCAGAAAATCGGCGGGTATGGTAACGTCGTTGCGATACAGCCGGACGGGAAAATTCTGGTCGGCGGTAATTTTACGGTTGCCAACCGAGTCGAGCGAAGCGGACTCGCCCGGTTTAACCCGGATGGCTCGCTTGATAATTCATTTAACCCGAACGCCGATATTATCGGAATATTTTACGGCGGCGTGGTCAATGCGATAAAAGTTCAGCCGGACGGAAAAATTCTGATCGGCGGTAATTTTACCAGCGCCGCCAACGCTCTACACAAAGGCATCGCGCGGTTAAACCCCGACGGCACAAATGATAATACTTTTGTCACCACAACCTCTCTGTTAAACGGAATAAACGGAACCGTCAACGATATTGAAATCAGACAGGACGGCAAAATCTTTGCCGCCGGAACCTTTACCTATGATGACAGCAGCGGCAACACGAGGTTTCGAAACATCGCTTTATTCAACCCGGACGGCTCGCCCGATACTTCGTTTTATTATGACGGACCGCAAGGCGTATTGGATTTGGCTGTGCTGCCGGACAATCGGATTTTGGTCGGCGGATCCAGTTTTTTGCATCGCTACAGTGCAACCGGCACGGGCGAAATCGCTTATTCGGTTAACGGAACGGTCAACGCCATCGCTTTGCTGCCCGACGGTCAAATTTTGATCGGCGGCGGTTTCACGCAATACAACGGCTTTAATCAGGGAAAAATCGCAAAGATCGCGCTCGACGGTACGCTCAACACTTCTTTCAATTCAAACGGAACCGGATTTAACAACGCAGTCAATCGAATCGTCTTTGCGCCCGACGGCAAAATTGTCGTGGGCGGTTCTTTTAATAACTTTAACGGAAATACTCGTTTCCACGTCGTTCGTTTAAATTTAGATGGCTCGCTCGATACCACTTTAAATTACACGCCGACCGAACCCATTGCGCCACCGCTTGACGTCAAAGTTCAAGCCGACGGGAAAATCGTTCTGTCCGACTTTCTTTCTACGCCTGCCGTCACTAATCGCCGCAATGTTAAACGGCTGAACGTTGACGGCACTCTTGACGCTTCATTCGGCGTCGTTAGTTTTAGCAGTTACGGAACTATCTATGACATTCTGCCGTTGCCCGACGGCAAAATTTTAATTGGCGGAGCTTTCGATGCGATTAACGACGTTCGGCGCGTCAGTTTGGCGCGATTAAATGCGGACGGAACACTTGACTCAAGTTTCACCGGAGCAGTGATCGGGTGCTGCGAATCCATTACCGCCGTGTATTCGATTGCAGTTTTGCCGAACGGCAAAATTCTGGTCGGCGTAAATAGCAATTTGATTTTGTTAAATTCGGATGGAACGGGCGGATTAAGAGTACCCGGCAATTTCGGATTCGTTAAAGCAATTGTTGTGCAATCGGACGGAAAAATTTTAGTTGGCGGCTCTAACGGTATCTTTAGGCTGGGAGCAGACAATTCGATTGACACTTCGTTTAATGCAATTGTTAACGGACAAGTCGAAGACATTTTGTTGGCACCTGACGGTAAGATTTTGATCGCCGGCAGCTTTACGCAAGTTAACGGCTTAAATCGCGGCAGAATTGCCAGAATAGGCGCGGATGGCTCGCTCGATGCAACGTTTAATCCGGCTGGAGGAGCTAACAATACCATCGAATCAATCGCCTTGCAGCCGGACGGCAAAATTATCATCGGTGGAATGTTTACCGCCGTTAACGGAGCGAATCGCGGTTATCTGGCGCGTTTTAACGCCGACGGCTCGCTCGACAACGGATTTGTTGCCAATGCCAATTATTTTGTGCATAGCGTCGCTTTGCAGCCCGACGGCAAGATAGTCGCCGGCGGTGAATTTATCCTTTTGAACAACGCGCCCGCTCGCCGCTATGCGCGCGTAAACGCGGACGGCTCGCTCGACACTTCATTTAACGTTGGAAGCGGGGCGAACATTTTTGTTTACGACGTTGCGCTGCAATCGGACGGTTCGATTCTGCTTGGCGGCAATTTCACGCGCGTAAACAATAATTCTCGAATTGGTATTGCGAGACTTTTAAATTCTACGACGGCGCGGCGCACTTTGTTTGATTTTGATGGCGACGGACGAGCGGATTTCGCCGCGTTCAGACCGTCAAACTCGACCTGGTACATTTTAAACAGCTCAAACAATTCTTTCACCGCCGCTCAGTTCGGCGCGGCTGGCGATTTGATTGCACCGGCGGATTATGACGGCGACGGGCGAACCGACATCGCCGTCTTCCGCCAAAACGTGCCGGGAGCGGGCGGAAGAGCTTATTTTTATATTCAACAAAGCTCGTCAAACAGCTTTCGACCGGAACAATTCGGCGCTGTCGGAGACAAGCCGGTCGCGGCGGATTTTGACGGAGACGGCAAAGCGGATTTAGCCGTTTATCGCGACGGTTCTCTGACCAGCGGGCAAAGCTATTTCTTTTATCGCCCAAGCTCGCAGCCCGGAGTTGATTTCCGAACAATCGCGTGGGGCGTGACCGGAGACAAACCTGCGGCAGCCGATTATGACGGCGACGGACGACAAGACGCTGCGGTTTTCCGCCCTTCAAACGGTACCTGGTACATTTTGAGAAGCTCGGATAATCAGATTTTACCGATTCGCTTCGGGTTAGCGGAAGATGTGCCGACTCCGGCAGATTTCAACGGCGACGGCAGAGCCGAAGTCGCAGTGTTCCGCCCATCAACCGCCACCTGGTACACTTCGACCGACCCGGCGACAAATTACGGCGCGACGCGTTGGGGCGTTTCGACTGACATTCCCGTCGCGGCGGATTATGACGGCGACGGGCGCGCAGACGTTGCCGTCTTCAGACCGGAGAACGGAAACTGGTATGTTTTGCGAAGCACATCCGGTTTCCTGGGGGTTCAATGGGGAACGACAAACGATAAACCCGCTCCGGCGGCTTATGTTCCGTAAGTGATTTTTTGTTCTCCAACACCGGGAAATTGTGCGGGAATATTTGTTTCCGCGCGGTTTCCCGGTTTAATTTTGCCTTTTTTTTGTCGAACAGGCTAAACTCGAAAACGTTTTTCCGAATTTTTCAAAATGCGTCAAATTTTATGAAGATACACGAATATCAAGGCAAAGAAATTTTAAAAACTTACGGCGTTCCGGTGCCGCGCGGAATTGTCGCGCGGACGCCCGAAGAAGCCGAAGCGGCGGCAAGAGAATTGGGAACTGAGGTTGTCGTCGTCAAAGCTCAGATTCACGCGGGCGGGCGCGGCAAAGGCGGCGGCGTCAAATTGGCGAAATCGCCGGAAGAAGCAAAAGAAATCGCCTCGAACATTCTCGGAATGCAGCTCGTCACGCATCAAACCGGACCCGAAGGGCGCGAAGTCAAAACGATTTTAATCGAAGAAGGCTTGCCGCTCGATAAAGAATTCTATCTGGCGATTACGCTCGACCGTCAAACCGGCAGAAACGTTTTTATGGCTTCGACCGCCGGTGGAATGGACATCGAAGAAGTCGCGGCGAAAACGCCGGAAAAGATTTTAAAAGAATACATTGACCCGGCTGTCGGCTTGCGCCCGTTTCAGGCTAGACAGCTTGCTTTCGGATTGGGAATACCGAACGATTTAATTAATCAAGCGGTCAAATTTATGCTCGCGCTGTATGACGCTTACGAAAAATCCGACGCCAGCTTGCTCGAAATCAACCCGTTTTTGCTGACGAAAGACAATCGTCTGATCGCTCTGGACGCAAAAGTAAATTTTGATGACAACGCAATGTTTCGTCATAAAGATTACGCTGGTTTGCGCGATTTGGGAGAAGAAGAACCGCTCGAAATCGAAGCCTCGAACTTTGATTTGAATTACATCAAGCTCGACGGAAACATCGGCTGTATGGTCAACGGCGCGGGGCTGGCAATGGCGACGATGGATATTATTAAAATTGCGGGCGGCGAACCCGCCAACTTTCTGGATGTCGGCGGCGGTGCCTCACAGGAAAGAGTCGAACAGGCGTTTCGCATTCTGCTCGCCGATGAAAACGTTAAAGCCGTTCTGGTCAATATTTTCGGCGGAATCGTACGAACTGATATGGTTGCGCGGGGTGTCGTCGAAGCCGGACGAAATCTCGGCGTCAAAGTTCCCGTCGTCGTTCGTCTTGAAGGCACCAACGTCGAGGAAGGGAATCGTGTGATTGCCGAATCGGGAATGAATTTTATCGTCGCCAAAGGAATGGCTGACGCGGCGCAAAAAGTCGTCGCGGCAGCAGGAACAGCTTAGTCAGACAAAATAATTTTTCACAAAAAAGCGGGCGATGAATTAGTTTATAGCCCGCTTTTTCAATAGCTTCTCTTTAATCTTTCAAGCCTTTTACAAAACTTTAACAGTCTTTGTGAAACCAATTGAGCTTTAATGCGTTTATATTTTTGTTCGATTCGGGACGCAGATTGATGTCACAAATCGTAATCGCGCGGTGTTCTTTTAATCAGAGAACGAAAGTCTTCGAGCAATGTTGGTCGGAAAAAAAATCGGACGTTATGAAATTCGCAAAAAAATCGCGGCAGGCGGTATGGGCGAAGTTTATTTGGCGCACGACGAACAGCTCGACCGTTTAATTGCGCTCAAAATTTTATCCGGCGAATTTTCTCTCGATGAATCCCGACGCAGCCGTTTTCGGCAGGAAGCAAAGGCGGCTTCGGCTTTAAATCATCCGAACATCATTACGATTTACGAAATCGGCGAGACGGACAACGGAACGTTTCTCGCCACCGAATTTATCGAAGGCGAAACTTTGCGCGAATATCTGAAACGCCAGCCGCTTTCCATTGCGAGATCGTTAAAAGTCGCCGAACAAGTCGCCAACGCTCTTGGTGCCGCGCACGTTGCGAATATCATTCACCGCGACATCAAACCGGAAAACATTATGATCCGGCAGGATCAGATCGTGAAAATTCTCGATTTCGGTCTTGCCAAACCCGTTTTGCGCAACGTTGACGGCTCGCAAAGATCCGACGAGTTCGCGCAGACGACACCCGGCGTTGTCGTCGGCAGCGTGCGTTATATGTCGCCGGAACAGGCGCGCGGGCTTGGCGTGGACGAGCGAACCGATGTTTGGAGTCTCGGCGTTGTGTTGTACGAAATGCTGACCGGAAAGCAGCCGTTCAACGGCGAAACAGCGAGCGACACGCTTGCCGCCGTAATTTACAAAGAACCCGAACCTATTGCGCAATTTGTTCCGAACGCGCCCGCCGAATTGCAGCGAATCATTCGTAAAGCTCTCAGAAAAGAACCCGAAGAGCGTTATCAAAACATCAAAGATTTCGCGCTCGATTTAAAAAATCTGCTTTACGAAATCGAACACGAGATCAGCGCCGAGAATAAAACGCAGCCTTTACCTGCATATTTCATAGACAATTCGAGCGCGCCGAACCGCATTCATCAAACTTCGAGCGCGAATCATCCGACACAGGTTTCAATTGCTCCGAACGCATCGAGCGCCGAATACATTGTCACGCAGGTTAAAACGCACAAATGGCAAAGCGTTGTTGCATCAATCGGAATTATCGCTTTGCTTTCGGCGATCAGCTTCGGATTTTACCGCTGGATGAAAGTCGAGCCTTTGGCGGCGAAAGCTCCCGCGTTTGAAAAAACGCAGATTTCGCGCATCTCGACCGACGGCAAAGCGATTATGCCGACGATTTCGCCCGACGGTAAATACATCGCTTATCTGAGCGGCGATGTCGGCAGCCGGAGTCTGGTGGTGCGGCAAGTGGCGACCGACAGCATAGTGACAATCGGGCAGCCGAACCCGTATATGTATCGCGGAATCACTTTTACGCCCGACGGAAATTATATTTATTACGTTCAATTGACCGGCGACAACAGCCTCGGCACGCTTTATCAAGTGCCGACTCTCGGCGGAACTCCGAAAAAGTTGATTGAAGACGTTGACACGGGCGTCTCATTTTCGCCCGACGGCAAACGCCTTGCATTTATCCGCCACGTTCCGAAAGACATGAATGATTTGGTTGTCATCGCCAACTCTGACGGTTCAAACGTCCAACCGCTTGCAGGTTCAAAGACTTCCGAATTTAACTTTTTCAACAAAGTCAATCCGCAATGGTCGCCCGACGGGGCGAAAATTCTCGTTTCAGGCGGCAAAATCGAAGGCGGCGAAGCCGACGGAATGCAGCTTGCCGAAATCTCGGTTGCGGACGGGAAATTCAACGTTTTCAATCCGAAAAAGTGGAAACACATCATTGATTACGCTTGGGTTAAAGACGGTTCGGCGATTTTACTGACCGCCAAAAACAGCGAAGAAGCGGGAACGCAAATCTGGCGTTTCGGTTATCCGAACGGCGAGATTCACGCGGTGACCAACGATTTGAACAATTATTTCCGGCTCGGTCTTTCGGCTGATTCCGCGTCGCTGATTACAATCAAAAACGACGTGGTTTCAAACCTCTGGTCTTTCACGCCGCAAACGAAAGAACTCGTACAGATTTCTTCGGAAAATCGCGGCGCGGACGGCGAAGCCGGGCTGGCTGAAATCGGCGGCGGAAAACTGCTTTTTACGCGCCACGACGACAAAACAGTCAACCTTTGGACAATCGGAGCGGATGACAAAAACGCCGCGCGTTTAACCAACGAAGCCAAATTCAACGGATATCCCGTAGTTTCGCCGGACGGGCGATTCGTCATTTTCTCCTCGAATCGTTCGGGAGGTATGCGAATCTGGCAAATGGACATTGATGGAAACGGCGCTGTTCCGTTGACCGAGGAAAGCCCGAACATCGGCGATTTCGATCCGCAAATCACGCCGGACGGAAAAACAGTTATCTTTCACCGCAACTTGAAACAAAACGAAAACCCCGCGTTGATGAAAGTTTCGATTGAAGGCGGAACGCCGACGCCGATTTTGACCGACGAGAAAAGGGCAATTATGTATCCGCGTTTATCGCCGGACGGAAAACGTCTTGCTTTTATCACGTTCGACATGACGACCTTTAAAAAATCTCTCCGCGTCGCCGCGTTTGACGGCGAGCGCGTGGGAAACACCGAGCGCGAATTCGATTACAATTTAATCAGCAGCTTCGGCTGGTCGCCCGACGGCAAATCTCTGACGTATTTGAGCGTCGAAGGCATTCCGAATTTGTGGCGTTTGCCGCTCGACGGTTCAAAGCCGCAGCCGATTACCGATTTCAAATCCGGCAGAATCTTCAACTACGCTTGGTCGCGCGACGGCAAACGCCTTTTCATCTCGCGCGGTATCGTCAATAATGATTTGGTTTTGATTCGAGACGCCGCCCTCGTCAAATAACAACTCGCTTAAAAAATCGGCATTGAACATTTATCAATATCTGATAAATGTTCAATGCCGATTTTTTCGACTCGCGTTCGGCGATTTGTTATGCGCCGATGATTTCGTTTAGTCCTTCAATAATTGCTTCCAATTCATCTTCCGACGCTTTCCCGATTGTCTTGCCGAGCCGCTGAGTTGAAAGCGTGCGAATCTGATTAATTTTAACCCAGGACTTTTTCGGTAAACTCGGATCGGAAAGCTCGTATGTCAACGGAAATCCGGCGCTCGGCTGTTGGCTGGTCAAAACAACGGCGATTACAGTGCCGGAGCGGTCATTAAAAACGTCTTGGCTCAAAACCAGAACCGGGCGCGAACCGGATTGTTCGTGACCGAGCGTCGGGTCGAGATTTGCCCAAACAATATCGCCTCTCAGTATTCGAGCCATTCTTCCGCCTCATAAGTTAAGCCTAGATCCGCTAAAGATTGTTCTTCGCTCTTGTCCAGCTTCGCGCATTCGCGGGCTAGACGATTTTTGTCCAAACGCTCTACTTTTTCCTCAACGGCGGCTTGAACGGCTTGGCTGCGGTTGGAGAAAACGCGCTCTTTGACGAGGCGATCAACTTTCTTGAGAAGTGTGGAATTGATTGAAATTGTGACTTTTGCAACACTCATAAAGTAGTAATACTATTAGTCACACCGGGAGTCAATTCAAAATTTAAAGCATCAGCTCAACGGCGGCATTGACGCGGCGCGAAACCGGCGAGCGACAAACTAAGGTTTTATACGCACCGTTTTAAGAAAGTCGCTGTTTCGCGCTCGCGTCCAATAACTTGTTATGCTTTTTCTTTCCACCACGCAAGCTTGTCTTTTTCCTCCGCAACTTTTCGGCAAATCGAGGATAAAAGATTTCATCTTCTTTCTCACAGGTTACACCAACCGGAAGGTCAAGATTGCGTTTAACAGCTATAATATCTATCAGCGTTCCATTTACGTAAACTTGGCTTTGCGTCATAAGTCGGTTTTGTCTCGAAAGTGCTTAAGGCTTTTTGATGTTGTCTCAAAAGTACCTGAATTTCAAGTTAAAAAGAACCGCCAAACTTTCGCCCGAACAGCGTTCGGAAATTGCGAAAAAGGCGGCTCAAAGCAGATGGAAAAAAGAAAATCAGTCTTGAGGTTCGGGCATAACGTCAATCACCAAAGGCAAGCGATTTTGATAGTATTGAGCATAAGCCCTATCAAATAAATCTATGAATTCGGCTTTCTCTCTAGCGATTCGCATTAACATTGTGACGCTTGCGATTTGCTTATCTAATGATGGAACGCCCGTTTCCTCAGTTAGATATTGAAATTGCTTGTGTTTTCGCTGTCCTTTTTCCGTTACAGGATTTTTTCTTTGAAGTTCTGGCAAAACGCCGGGCGGCAATTGTTCATAAATATATTTATTTATGAATTTACCAACGTATCGCGGAGTTTGTGTGTTTCCGTCTTTATAATCCCAGCCGTGCAATCTGTAGATTTGCTTAAAAAATTCAGGTGGAAACATCGGCATATAAGGTCTTAGTTCTGGTGCAATAAACGCTTCAAGAATCCTATTTAACTCGCGTTTTGTTTTTAAATCTTCATAACCCGTTGCTTCGTCAATCAAAGCAATAATTCCGACTCGCGCAAGTCCGCGCATAAGAATGTCACAAACTCTTGCGACATTATTTTGCATGTGTTGCAATTTCTTTTCGTCGCGCGCTTTTAAATAAACTTCACAAACCATTGGCAATAGCAAAGCGTCGTACCCTAAAGTTCTGCGACCTTTAGTCGAAAGGTAAGCAATCGGCGTCGTCGAATGGCGCAATTCGTCAGTAATAAAAGGTTTAAGGTTGTCGGCTGATAAAAAAGCGGGCAATTCGTCGAGAGACATAATGCCTGTTCCAGCTTTAGGTCTATCTGAACGCCCGATTGCAGTTAAAAACGTTCCTTGAGTTAGAATCCGTTTCCCGGTTTCCAGAACCGCACACGAAATCTCACGTCCAGCGATAATCATGTCGCCATCTACGACAGCTTTAGGAAGCAAATGCCCCCAGCGAGTTTCCGCCCCTTTTCGCGCGATTTCACTTTTTTGCTCGCTTGATAATTTCGCGGCTCTGGCTAATCCGCCTTTAGCTTTGTTTATGTCTTTTTCTTGTATCTGCATTTAGTCTCCTTTAAAAACTGCTTGCATTTTATTCCTGTAAGCATTATCTTGTCAATAAGTTTTTGCTTGCATTAAAATGCTTGCATTTAATTTGACTTTTGAGAGATACTAAAGCATAATAAGTAACTGAAAACAAAAGGCTTTCCTAGCTACTAACTAAGAAAGCCCTTGAAAACCAAAAGCGATTGCTCGCCATTGATTCTACGCACTTTCTATTGTGAGCCAATCGCCTAACAAAATCAACAGGAGAGCTTACAATGGAAAATACGCCCAACATCCGCGAATTACGCGGTTTAGATATAGCCAACCGTTACACCCTAAAACAGGAAAACGGTTTTTGGTTCGTTCCTTCATCATCAGGCAAATCAGAGCGTTACAAAGTTTGTTTAAAAACGCAGAAATGCACTTGTCCAGACCACGAAATTCGTCGCCAGAAATGCAAACACATCTTTGCCGCCGAATTTTATTTTGAAAATGATTTCTTAAAAGAACTGACAAGTGAAGAAATCGAAATTCCGCAAACATACGTTCCGCCCCGCAAAACTTATCCGCAAGTTTGGTCTGCTTACAACAAAGCGCAAACAACGGAAAAAACAACATTTCAATCTCTACTTGCCGAACTCTGCAACATAGCTGGCGAACCAGCACAATATAACGGCAGACCGCGCTTGCCTCTGGAAGATATAATTTTCGCTTGCGTTTATAAAGTCTATTCGACTTTTTCACTTCGCAGATTTACTTCCGATTTAACCGAAGCGCAAAACAAAGGTTTCATTTCAAAAGCTCCGAATCACAAAAGCGTCTCGCGTTATTTCTGTATGGAAATGCTCACGCCTTATTTGAAAATGTTAATTGAGGAAAGCAGTTTGCCGCTTGTCGAAATTGAAAAGAATTTCGCGGTTGATGCCTCAGGTCTTTCAACTTCGCTTGGTTTTACTTGGTTACACGCCAAATATACAGAGCCGCGTTTAATCAATAAAAAAGATTGGCTCAAAATTCACATCTGTACGGGCGTGAAAACCAACATCATTTCAGCCGTAGAAGTCACAGAGCGGCACGAACACGATACGAATTATTTTGAGCCGCTTATAGAATCAACGGTCAAAAACTTTGAAATGGAAGAAATTTCAGCCGATAAAGCCTATCTCTCAAAAGCTAATCTGCAAACGGCAGTTGAAAATAATGCCGTTCCTTTTATCGCTTGGAAATCTAATAGTAAGGCGACAAACAAAGACGGAAACCATTTGTGGAATAAGCTCTATCATTATTACGCTTTGAATCAAGAAAAATTCTTTGAGCATTATCATCAACGCTCAAATGTCGAATCTACGTTTTCAATGATAAAAGCGAAGTTTGGTGGTAGCTTAAGAAGCAAAACGAGAACGGCGCAAATCAATGAAGCACTTTGCAAGATTCTAGCGCATAACATCTGCGTATTGATTCAATCAATGTGCGAGTTGGGAATTAAACCTGAATTTTGGAAAGGGTAAAACAAACAAACACATAGAATTAATGTTCAAGGCTTTATTGAAAAAACTATTAGTTAAATAGAGCCTTGAACAACTTTGATATGGCGAACGTATGCATATTATTGCTATACTAATATGTGCAAGAATGGGTGAATTGCACCTATAAATATGGAAGAGAAACCGAAAGAAACAAAAGAAACGGAATCGGCGGCAAACGACGATATGCTACAAGTTACATTTGAAATAGACGGTAATATTAAAACTATCTATGCAAATGAAATGGCTATTCAAGCCCTGCACTCTGAGATTGTTATGTCGTTCTTTGAAGTCAGGTTGCCTTTAGTTCAGCTAGGACAGCCGAACACGGCAACAGCTCAATGTGTCGGACGAATTGCCATGCCTTTGGGAAAAGTTCCTAACATCATAGATGCACTGGAAACTCAATTTAATAAGTACATGGCTAAGGCGAATGAGTTAAATAAGAAGGGAAAAGAACGAAAGGAGGAAGAAACAAATGATACCAGCACCAATACCGCCAGATAACCGACCAAGCATAACTTTCTCAGTTGTTGACCAAGGAACTCCTTTTATTGACCAAGAGACTCCGTTTTCGGCTCTTGATTTGCTGCTTTTTCAGTTGCCGCCGAGCAATGAAGACGTTTCGGTTACAAATGTCCCCTTGTCTACGAGTAGAGGAAAGTTTCAGCCTTTTCATAGGAAGCTGTGGAGTTTTTTTAGGCTAAAAGAAGGGTGGGATGGTTATAACGCTGAACGTCCGAGCATCTTAACAATCGGAAGGGCGGTGACAACCCTTACAAAATTAAAGGAATTAGGTTTGGTTCCTACTAATGTAAGTCCCTCAGTAGAAGGCGGCACAAGCATTTATTTTATTAAAGGCGATAAATTCGCGGATTTTGAGTTTTTCAATTCTGGCGACATTCTCGCAGGATTATCTGACCGCGTTAATGAACCTGTTGTTTTGGAAGTTGATATTGAAAACATAGAAGCCACAATCGAAAGAATACGACAATTCCTTAATGATTAGCATTCCTGACCGCCTTCTCATAAACGGGCGCGAACCGTACCAAGAATTTGAACCGGAAGAACCCTTATACTTCCGGTTCAGTTCAGAACATTTCCCAGATGAAACGCGACTTCCCGTAGCTGCAATAAGATTTCCAGACTTTTCAGTAAATAGAGGCAAAGAAAGCCAACCAACAGACGTATTAATTCCGCATTGGGTAGAGTTTGGGATTGCTGAATTTGAAGTTCGAGCAATCCCACTTCCTTATTTGTCAGGGGATGGGAGAAAGTTTGAATTTAAAGTTGTACACGACCCAATAGACGCTAAACATCCTTACTATGGAGCGGCAAACCAAAGTTTCGAGAACTACGCGCATTCAGAAATTCGAGCATTTGTCGGAACTGAGCATCAGAAAAAGAAGATACCGGAATTTATCAAAAAACAATTCAGATTAAAAATGTCAGACAATACAAAAATTGTAGTGCTTTTATGCCCTGCGCCCATTGTCGAAACACTTTCAAGCCAAGACTAAACACTTCACAAAGCCCGTTTGTCTCAAAACTGCTTAACCGATTTTCAGCTTGCCTCAAAACTTCGTCTCAAAACCGACTTATGACGCAAAGCCCGTAAACTTCAATTCGTCCGTAACCTTTCACCTGTTCACCTTGAGCTACGATGACAGTTTTAGGGTCGCGTTTCCAAAGTTCTGTCAAATATGTTTTAGCATTATAAAGCCGACGACGGTTCAACTCTGTTTTGTTTTCGCCGTCACCCAGACGAGCAATAAGAATAATGTTTTTACCGTCACCAATTTGATGCAATGTATCAAGAGTTGCTGTGTTGCGCCCACAAGCATAAGGCTGAATTGTTTCGCTGGTCTGTGCAAAAACGTAATAAGCCCCGAATACAAGACAGAACATTAGGATTAATACTTTCGACATAATTCGAGACTCAAAAAGCATAACTACTGATTGAGCGGAATCATTCCAGATAACACTCAAATTCCGTGTATTATCCCGAATAATTCTTGCTAATACGCAGATTTCGTGTATTAGCAAGAATCGTTCGGGATAATAACATTATGGACGGAAAAATCGGCAAAGGCGTACATTGAAATTCATATAGAAACCCACAACTTTAAATTAAACCGTTTTCAGGTGAACCGATTATTCCTTTAGATTTTTTGTTTTGTAATTTTTGCTCCGGCAGATTGACGGAATTGACCGACGGTGTTTAATAATGATTAGAAAATAATTGTTGGTCGTTCTGTTTTTTTATGGCTTGGGGCGATTTGTACAAATACATTTCGGAGAAGCTCGAATCGTTGCGGCATTTGATTGACGTTGAAGATCAGCCGGAAGAGCGAGCCGACCGATTGGCGATTGAAGCCGAGCGGAGCATTCGGCAATCGCGCGCCGAGCGGGCTTTGCAGCGGATTGCGATGGCGGTTGACGCGCTGCTCGCCGAAGAAATTATTCGCACGCCGAGCGGCAAAGCTTATGTGCCGGAGAAATTTGTCGTCTTTTTAAACCCGCAGGACGACCGCGATTGGCAGGGCAGAAAACGCGAGTTCGTGCAGCAGGAACTGTCTGAAATGATTCTCATCGAAGCCGAAAAACGAGCGGGCAATAGCGAATTAATCACGAAAAACATTGAAATCGAGCTTCGCGTTGACGGAACGCTTGAAACAAATCTCGTCCGCGTTCAAGCCGTGCTGGAAAATAACCGGGAATTAACGGTCGTCGCGGATAACGAAAAAACATTTGTCGTTGCCGATCAAAGAGAACCGAAAGAGCCGACGGTTTTTGAGGAAACTCCGGCTGACGAGCCTTTTTATTCAGTCGAAATCAGGCAGGAAGGAAAGCTCAAAGTCAGCGTTCCGGTTTACAAGCGCCACGCGATTGTCGGACGCGGAACGGCTAATCTGCCCGCCGATGTTCCGCTGCGCGAATCGGCAATCAGCCGCCGCCACGCTGTTTTGGAATTAGACGAAAACGGAAAATTCTGGATAACGCACGCCGGTGCAAATCCGACCATTGTCGGCGACCAGCCGCTCATTCCTAAAATCAAAACTCCGCTCGCTCCCGAACAAACGATCAAAATGGGTGATTTCGAGCTGCAAATAAAAAAATAACTTTCATCCTTCCGCCTTTATTCTCTCGTTGCGGCACACCGTTTGTTTAATGTTTTTAACAGTACGCTCCCCGTACTATTTTAGAGCAGAAAGATGCTTCCCAGAGATACATTGCTTGACGACCGTTATCGGATTATCGAATTGCTCGGCACGGGCGCGATGGGTTCGGTTTATCTTTCGCTTGATGAACGATTAAGCTGCAACGTCGCGGTTAAGGGTACGATAATCAAACAGTTTCGGCTCGACCCGGAAAAGGAAGCCGAGCTGCGCCGCGCTTTTGAACGCGAAGCCAAATTGCTCGCCAATTTGCAGCACGAAGCGATCCCGCGCGTGGTTGATTACTTTACCTTCGAGGACGAGCAGTATCTCGTAATGGAGTATATTCCGGGCAAGGATTTGTTCGAGCAAGCTGAGAAAATGCGCCGGATGGACGAACATTTCGATGTCGTCAAAGTCTCGGATTGGGCTTTGCAGCTTCTCGACGCGCTCGTTTATCTGCACACGCAGCCGGAACCCGTCATTCACAAGGACATCAAGCTCTCGAACATCAAAATCAACGAGCGCAATCGTTTAAAATTGCTCGATTTCGGAATCTCAAAAGGTTATGCGGGCGAGATGACCAAAGTTGACGCGGGAAGCCTGCAAATGGGAACCGAAGAATACTCGCCGCTCGAACAGTTTTTGAAATTTCCGAGCCGCGCGGCGATAACTCTGCGGCAGGCTCTCTCAATCAAACACGCCGATAAAGTCGAGCAGGTTTTAAGTCAAAACACCGACGCGCGAAGTGATCTTTATTCACTTGCAGTAACGATTTATCGTTTGTTAGGCGGCAAGCCGCCAGCCGATTATTTGCCGCGCGCTCTGGCGGTTTGGGAAGGCGAGCCGGATCCGCTGGTTCCGGTTCACGAAATAAACCCGGAAGTTCCGGTTCCCGTTTCAAACGTTCTGATGCACGCGCTCGCGCTCGATAAAGAAAACCGTCCTTGGTGTGCGGAAGCGATGCGCGAAGAGTTTCAAGCCGCCTGGCAGGAACATTACCGCTCGACCGAAGTTACTAAACGAGAAGAGATTGCCGCCGAAGAGCGCACAGAGTTTGAACGCCTGCTGGCGGAAGAAAGACAGCGGCGCGAAGAAGCCGAGATCGCGCGCGAGGAAAAAGAGCGTGAATTGGCGGCGATTAATTCGCGGTTACAGGAAATTACCGCCAGTATGCAGAGCACGCAGCCGGCGCAAGCCGCATCGTCTTCGCCTGAAAGACGCTCCGGCATTTTGCGTTTTCCGGGCAGAAAATACGTCTGGTTTTTCCTGATGTTTTCGGTCGTCGCAGGCGTGATTTTGTTCTGGCAGGCGCGCGAGGAAACAGCCAAAGCGCGCGAGTTTGAACAGCATTTTTCGCGTGGTAAAGCTCTGCTCGACGAAAAATCATACGACGCTGCGATTAATGAATACACCGAAGCCATCGGCATCAATCCGAAATCGTCCGACAGCTTTGCCAATCGCGGCGAAGCGTTTCGCAAAAAACAGGATTTGACGCGCGCTTTGCAGGATTACAACGAAGCGATTCGCTTAAACAAACAAAATCTGTTCGCACTGACAAATCGCGCCGATATTTATTGTCAATCGAACGATTACGACCGCGCGTTCGCAGATTTCGGAGAAGTTCAAAAACAAAAGCCCGATTACGATTTTCTCTACGAAAAACGCGGCGCCTGCTACGAAACGCGCGGAATGTACGACGAAGCCGTCAACGATTACTCCAAAGCTCTGACGCTCGACCCGGATGAAACCTGGACTTATTTCAAACGCGGGCTGGTTTATTTTCTGACAGACAGGGATGAAAAAGCCGTCGCTGATTACACCGAAGTATTACGCCGCACGCCCAACGATTACGCCGCTTACGCCAATCGCGGCGCCGCTTATCAACGCCTCGGCAAAAAGAATCTGGCAGCAGCCGATTTTCAAAAATCAGAAGAACTAAAAGAAGTTAGCGAAGCCAGGAAATAAATCGTAAAGTTTACAGTTAAGGGGAAAAACGAAAATTCGCAAGAATATTAATTCGCCCAATTTACCGCAAATTTTAACGCTTGCTAAGGGGCAGCCGTGACAAGTGAAAGTTTTTTCATTATTCTGTCCTTCTTTGTTGTTTTTATAAAAGTTTAACAGGAGCGAGAAATTGAGCGTTTTAGTTGATCGAAATACGCGCCTTGTCGTGCAGGGCATTACGGGTAAAGAGGGTACTTTTCATACTAGGCAAATGATCGAATACGGCACGCAGGTTGTCGGCGGCGTGACGCCCGGAAAAGGCGGAACGACCCACGAAGGCGTGCCGGTTTTTAATACGGTCGAAGACGCCGTCAAACAAGCGGGCGCAAACGCGAGCGTGATTTATGTTCCTCCGCCGTTTGCCGCCGACGCGATTATGGAAGCGGCGGACGCCGGACTTCCGCTCGTCATCTGCATCACCGAAGGCATTCCGGCAGCCGATATGGTCAAAGTTCATCATTTTCTCGCAGACAAAACGACGCGCCTCGTCGGACCGAACTGCCCCGGAGTGATTTCGCCCGGCAAATGCAAAGTCGGAATTATGCCCGGACATATTCACAAAGAAGGACGCATCGGCGTTGTCTCGCGCAGCGGAACTTTGACGTATGAAGCAGTCGGGCAATTAACCGCGCTCGGTCTTGGACAGTCAACGGCAATCGGAATCGGCGGTGATCCGATTATCGGCACGACGCACACCGATGCTTTGCGGCTTTTTCAGGAAGACGACGAAACCGAAGGCATTGTTTTAATCGGCGAAATCGGCGGTACGGCGGAAGAAGAAGCCGCCGCTTATGCCAAAGAAAACATCACGAAACCGATTGTCGCCTTTATCGCCGGACAAACCGCGCCGCCCGGACGCCGGATGGGACACGCCGGAGCGATTATCGCGGGCGGCAAAGGAACTGCCGCCGAAAAAATGGCTGCGCTCGAAGCCGCCGGAATCCGAGTCGTCAAATCGCCCGCAGACATCGGCGAAACAATGAAAGCCGCGCTCGGCTCATAATTATTCGGAAGCGGTGAAATTCGAACATTCGCTTATTGTTAAAGCCGAAGATATTGACCGGCAAGGTCATGTCAACAACGTTCGTTATTTGCAGTGGATTCAAGATATTGCCGTTGCGCATTGGCTGAGTCGTGCAACCGATGAGCAAAAAGCGCAAATAGTTTGGGTTGTAATGCGGCACGAAATTGATTATCTGCGTCCGGCTTTTGAAAATGAGGAAATTGCGGTAACGACTTGGGTTGGCGAGCCGGAAGGCGCGAAATGGGAGCGTTTTACTGAAATCCGGCGCGGCGATAAAATTCTGGTCAAAGCGAAAAGCGTTTGGGTTGCGCTCGATTCCAAAACTTTGCGTCCGCGCCGCGTCACTTCAGATTTAAGGGAAACTTTCGGTCAGACTGAAGCGGAGGAAATCTAATGGCTAACGAAACTTTTTTACAGCGCTGGTTTGAAGAAGTTTGGAATAAAGGACGCGAAGAAGCCATTTTCGAGATGTTTGCCGAAGACGGCATTGCGCACGGTTTGACAGATGAAAATGGCAACGAATTATGCGGTGCAAAACATTTTGCCGCATTTCATAAAAACTTTCGCGCCGCCATTCCAGATATTAATATCACGGTTGAAGAGACCGTTATTGAAGGCGAAAAGCTAGCCGGTTTGTGCAAAGTAACCGGAACGCACAAAGGAAACGAAATCGGATTTGCTCCGACCAATAAGCCAATCGAAATTTACGGTTTATGTTTGGTTAAATTGAGGGATGGAAAAATAGCCGAATCTTGGAATCAATTTGATTTTATGAATTTATACCGGCAACTTGACGTTATTACTTTTAAATAATTATAAATACGAGGAAATTAATGGCAGAACAAACAGGAAATCTTACATTTGGAATTATCAAACCCGACGCTGTACGTGGAGGAAAATACGGAACGATTATTCAACGCATTTTAGACAACGGCTTTAAAATTCGCGCGATGAAATTAAAGCATCTTTCGCGCAAAGAAGCCGAAGGTTTTTATGCGGTTCACCGCGAGCGCCCGTTTTTCGGTGAATTGACCGAGTTTATGTCGAGCGCGCCGTGCATCGTGATTGCGCTCGAAAAAGAAAACGCCGTCAAAGCGTGGCGCGATTTAATGGGAGCGACCAACCCGGCGGAAGCCGCCGAAGGCACGCTTCGCAAAGAATTTGCCGCGTCAATCGGCGAAAACGCCGTTCACGGTTCGGATTCGGAAGAAAATGCAAACATCGAAATCAGCTATTTTTTCAGTAAATTAGAATTAGTTTAAAACGAAACGATGAATGATGAATGATGAACGATGAATTAAAGTCGTTCATCATTCATCATTCATCATTCATCATTTAAGAATGAAACGCTGCCCAACTTGTCAACGGACATTTGACGACAATATGAAATTTTGCCAGGCGGACGGCACGCCGCTGGTTTCCGACACCGCCGGAGCGGGCGGTTCGGCGCAAAGTGCGGATTTTGATCCGATGAAAACGGTTCTCGGAACTCCGCCGCCGGTAGATTTGCCGCCGCCTTCGCCGTTTGGCTCTTCGAGCGAGCCGCCTCGATCACCGAGCGCGGATTTAAACTCGCCTTCGTTTGGCGATTTGGGTGGTTCGTCGCCCCGGGACAGCGGGTTTTCCGACGCACCGCGAAGCGCGCCGACTTTTCAGGAGCCGGAGCCGCAGTTCGGGCAAAATATGGGGCAGCAGCCTTTCGGCAATACGCCTTCGGATTGGAGTCCGCCGCCCGCGCCCGCTGCAAGTTGGGGAAATCAGGGTTTGGGTCAAAACACGCCGTTTACGCCTCCGCCGATGAGCGGTTCGGGCGGTCAAAATCAGACTCTGGCAATTGTTTCGCTCGTTACCGGCATCTTAGGATTGTGCTGTCAGATTTTAGGACCGGTCGGGTTAATTACCGGGTATATCGCGTACAATAACGCCAATAAAAACCCGTCCGTTTATGGCGGTAAAGGTTTGGCGCTCGGCGGTATGATTGTCGGCGGCATTGCTACTTTGCTGATGATTTTATGGATTATTCTCAACCTTTTGGGCGTCGTCTTAATGCCGCGCTAAAGTTGAAAACAAATTAAAGAAAATTTTATGTCACTAATCGGCGATATTATTGATTCGACAAAAGCGATTATCAAGGGAATGAGCGTCACGCTCTCAAAAGTTCCTCAGGAAAAATGGACTGTCCAATACCCGGACGAACCGATTACGGTTCAGCCGCGTTATCGCGGGCAGCATCTGCTTCACGTTGACGAAAACGGAAACGAAAAATGCGTTGCTTGTTTTTTGTGCGCGGCGGCTTGCCCTTCGGACTGCATTTACATCGAAGCCGAAGACGATCCGCGTCCTTATCCCGACAGAATCGGCGTTGATGAACGCTTTGCGCGCGTTTACAACATTGATTACGGGCGCTGTATTTTCTGCGGTTTCTGCGTCGAGGCTTGTCCGAAAGACGCAATTACGCACGGCTACAATTTTGAAATTTCCGTTTATACCAGAGCGGATTTGCTCAAAAACAAAGACGACCTTTTGATTACCAAACAAAAGCAGTCGAAAAACTACCGCGTCGCGCTTTCGAGCGAAGACGTTGATTCGGAATACAAAGAAGTCTAGCGAATACGGATTTCGGAATGCGGAATGCGGATTTGTTTTTTAGCAAATCCGCATTTTAATTTTAAAATGATGAGTAAAAACGTTAATTCCGCGCTTTTAGCATTTTTTGTTTTGGCTTTCACTGTCGGGTGCAACTGCAATTTGTCCGATTGGATAAACAGCGCGGTTCAAACTTCGGCGCCGAGCAACAGCAACACGGCAGCCGTCGTTTCAAATGCCAACTCAAACGCCAACCGCTCAACAAATCAATCCGTCACCGATACGGTTTTGAACACCGAAAAGACCGGCATCGCCGAATGCGACGAAGCTCTCGCGCTGATCGAACAGCAAATGCAGAACGATACCGAACAAACAATCCCCGAACGCATGGCGCGGCAGGCAGCAAAAAATCTGATTTACAATCAGGTGCGAAACAATCTGGCGAATATGAACGAGCAAAATCGAGCCGACCTCGCCAAAACTTGCCGGCAGCTCAGAGACAATTTTAACGCGGCTAATTAATAAACCGGCATTTGCTCTGTTTGCGGCAAAATCAGTAAAATGTGCCTTTGTTTAAGCCAAAAATATTCTTTAAATTTTTCAAATGATTAAAGCCATACTTTTCGATTTCAACGGCGTCATTATCAACGACGAGCCGATACAGATGAAAGCCTATCAAAATGTCTTAAAAGCCGAAGGCATCGAATTAACCGAACAAAATTACTACGATTCGCTTGGAATGGACGACCGAACTTTTGTCCGCGCCGCTTTGGACCGCTCAAAAAAAGATTTGACTGACGAAACGCTCTCTCGCATCGTCGAAGAAAAAACCGCCGCGCACGCCGGAATGATCGTCAATGAATTGCCGCTTTTTCCCGGAATTGTCACTTTCGTCAAAGAGATGCATTTTCACTACAAACTCGGCATTGTTTCGATGGCGCGGCGCGTCGAAATCAATTCGATTTTGCAGCGCGCAGACCTCGCCGGTTATTTTTCAGCGCTCATCAGTGCCGAAGACGTGACCGCCTGCAAACCGGACAAACAATGCTTTGATTTGGGTTTTAGAAAACTCGATGAAACAAACACAGCGGCTGGCGAATTTCCGCTCAGCCGCGAACAGGTCGTAGTAATTGAAGATTCACCGCCCGGCGTCGTCGGGGCAAAACGAGCCGGAATGAAAGTTTTAGGCGTCACAAACACAGTCTCAGCCGACGAGCTTCGCGCCGCCGGAGCCGATGCTGTCACAAAAAATCTCTCTGATTGGATACCTGAAACAATCGAATTAGTTTTCAAATAGTTCGTCGTTCGTTGTTCGTTGTTCGTTGCAAAAGCAATTTACAACGAACAACGAACGACGAATGACGAACAAATGAACGGTTTTATAGAAATTGAACGCGCCGAATCGAATCCTTTTGATTGCGCGGCTTTTATTGCCGAGCGAATCGGGAGCGCCGACGGGCACGGAGAAGCGATTTCGGCGATTTCGTCGCGGTTGGCGGCAAGAGGCGAGCTTGATTTGGCGGCGCAGCTTGCCGACGCCATTCAAGACCCGCACACGCGCGACATCGCGCTCGTCGAAATTGCCGCGCGCTGCGCCGAATTTAACGACGACGAATACGGCGTGCAGCTTGCCGGAGCAATCGAAGAATACGGTTTTCAGCAGCAGGCGTTGTCAAACATCGCCGTCAAACAAGCCGAGCGCGGCGCGTTTGAAGAAGCCTTGCAAAGCGCCGATTCACTGGACGATCCGTTTACAACGCAGGGCGAAATTGCTTTGCGTTTCGCCCGTCGCGGCGAATGGGAGCAGGCAGAAGAAATCCTTAGCCAAATAGATTTACCAACGGTTCGCACGCAGGTTTTAAATGAGCTTGCCTTGATAAAAATTAACCAAAATGAAGATGCGGACGAGATTTTGTCCGAATCTTTGGCTGAAACCGAACAAATCGAATTTGTCGAAGAACGTATTCAGCTTCAGCTCGAAATCGCCGCACGCCGCATTCAATCCACGCAAAACGAGCAGGCATTTTCGATTTTGGAAAATGTGCGACAGCTTGCCGCCGAGCTTGAAGGGCGTTTCCGCGATCAGATTTTGACGCAAATCAGCGGGCTTTACGCTCACGCCGGAAATTTTGAGCAAGCCGAAAAAGTGCTGCCGCCGATAGCCGACAAACAGCAAACAGCGCTCGCGCACACTGCAATCGCACTCGAACATCAAGCTGCGGGCGAAACCGAAAAAGCCGCGCAATCGCTCGAAGAAGCCTACGCCGTTTTAAAATCGCAGCCCGAACGCGAAATCCGCGACAGCCGCGCTCGATTTAATTTAATGGCGACAATCGCCGTTCGGCTCGCTCAATTCGGCAAACCGGAACGCGCAATCGAAACGGCGCTCGAAAATCCGATTGACGAAATGCGCTCGCAGGCGCTCGGACAAATCGCCGCAGTCTGCGCGGCAAACGGAAACGACGAATTAGCCGGTCAAGCAGTTAATTCAATCCATGATTTAGCGGCACGCGCGGCGGCTCTGGTTTTGGTCAGCGACGGCGAAATCAAAAACGGCGAGACGGAAAAATCTCTGCAAACTCTCGCGGAAGCTCACTCGCTTGTCGAAGAAGTCGAGCAGTTACCGGCGCGCGTCGGAGTTTTAAACGACATCGCCGTCCGCTTTATCGAACGCGGCGAACGGGAGCGAGCGCGAGAAGTTCTTCGCGAAAACCTCGAAGTCATCCGCATTATTTTGGACGAAACACAGCAGGCAATCTCGCTTGCAAACACCGCCGAAATTTACGAGAAATTTGATCTCGAACTCGCAGATGCAGAACGCGAAATTCTGCGAATGATTGTCAGGAAGAAGTTATAAACCACAGAGACACGGAGACACAGAGATTTTTATTGTATTTTTCTCTGTGTCTCCGTGTCTCTGTGGTGAAAGTTTAGTTAAATCTCAAAAGCCCTAATCGCCGCCGCCAATTCGCGTTCGAGGCGTTCGCGCTCCGTGATTAAAGTTTGTCGTTCTTTCGTGATTTGCTCGATGCGTGTTTCCTGTTCGTTGGCTTTGGCGATGTAACGGGCGATTAATTGTTTGGCTTCGGTCGTTTTTGCCAGAGCTTCGATGTTTTCGCGCAATCTGGCTTGGTCTTCGGAAATCGCGGTTTCTTCTGCTTCGAGTGTTTTTAATTTTTCCTCGATTTCCGAAACGCGGGAGCGCAAATCAATCAGTTTTTCGAGCTTTTGGCGAACGTCGTCATTGATTGAACGCTGGCGGATAAACAAATCCAGATTCTCACGCGAAAGTTTTGTCAATTGATAGCTGTCCATCAAAGCCTGCCGTTCGGTGACGGGAAACACGACTTTTGCAAACGGTTTAAGCTCAACGCGAAAACGATAATAATTTTGCGTCGTTTCCGCCGGGCGCGCCGTGTCGTCCGACAAACGCCAGTTTTCGCGCGTCGGATGTTCGATGTAAATAATTCTGGCGCGTTCGGTTTGATTTTGCAGCGTGTAAACTTTGCGGTCGGTTTTAAAATAATGAATCTGAAACGCGCCGTTAGCGGCTTTAACTAATTTTGCAGGCTCGCGGTTTTCATCCTGTTTGACCTGGACAAGCGTTTCCAGATCGAGCGCAAACGAAATGAGACGCTCTTCCGCCGGTTTCAAACGCTCCATCAGCGATTCGCCTGCATAAGCATTGCGTTCAAACACGGTCAGCGCGCCGTTTTCAAACGTCAAATCGGTCGTGTTTTTTAACAACAGCCCGCTCATCGGTCGGTCTTCTCGAACGGATTCGTTATAAACCGAAATCCGCTCGCCATCCATTTTCGTCTGCACAATCGGAATCAAAGCCGAACGATTACGTGCGACGGAAACCGGCTGAATAATCGTGTATTCGAACAAATCTCCGAGCTTTTCGCCTTTCGCGGCAGTTTCAACGCCTGAATTTCCGCTTGCCAAAACGTCGCTCAATTCCGTTTTCATTGCCGGTTCTATAATTGGCGGCGGTTCGGCTCCTGCCATTCCGTCACCGTCACCGTTCCCGATGCCGTTTCCTTGCCCATTTCCAATTCCAGAACCGTTACTAATCCCCGGCTCATAAATTTGCGGCTCAAGGCTTAAATCTTCGGGAATTTCGACAATCGGGCGATGCCGATAAAGCGGCGATTGGAGAGGCTGAATAAAGGAAACGGGCGAGCCGGAAACGAGCGACAGATTGACCTCGCGCCAATCTTCGTCCGAAACGTTGTCAACAATCGCCCAGCCTTGAAAAAACGGTTTTCCGTTTGCGTCCAGCACAACCCGATAAGTCGTTTTCCAAATCGGCGCGGCGATTGTGTAGCTGACAACAAGTTCACGCGCCGTTCCAACGCCTTCGCTCGTAACAGTGATTGTTTTCGCATCTTTGCGCCGCGCCGAAGCCGAAATTGCGGCAAAATCATTGACATCTTTGCGAGTCGCATCGTCGAGCAATTTAACCGAACGAATTTCCGCCAAATCAAAGCTCGCAATCTCACCATTTTCACCGGCGACAACCAAAAATTGCGTTTCCGTCACAGCCGGTTTGTCTTTTTCTTTCGGCGCGACTGCGCGTTTTTCCACAGTCAAAATTGCGCCCGCCGCGGTTTGTCTGGTTGAAGTCACCAAAACACGCGCGCCTTGCAGTTGGCTCAAAACGCTCGCCAGCCCGCCGCTCGTTTCCGTGCCGGTTTCGGCTTCGACTTTAAACGGAATTTCCGCCATTCTCGCCGAAGGCGTCGCACTGGAATTGTAGCTGACCGCGCCGATTCTGCCTTGCCCCAAATCAAGCACGACCATTGATTTCAAAACATCGTCAATCTGCGACTGCGTAAAAGAAAGATTGATTTCCGCCCGCCCGGAAATTGTCCCGCGCCGCTCGATATAAGCGATGCCGTTTGAATAAAGAATCACGCGGCGAATCGGCAAAACCTGTTCGTTCGTCGTCTGCGCGATTTGTTTTGAAACAACGTTTTTTCGCGGATTAACGCGCGTTTGAGCATTTGCGGCTGTTAGCAGACACACTGCGACCAGCACGAGTAAGAATCTAAATTTCATCTTTAAATCTCTCGCTTTCGAGTTCTCGGTCTTTTTAGACACTGATTTTTATTTTTTGTTTCCGCGAAAAACGTGGAGTTGTGACGGGCGAGACCGGAAAGCGGTTGCTTTGGGCAGAAGGAAATTAAAAGTGATATACGTTATTTGAATTTAATAATTATCAAACTTCGTCTTCAGATAAATTCGCTATCTGTTTTGCGAAGTCTGCTAGAAACCCAATTCGGTCAAACATCGAAATTGCTTTTAACGAAACACCATTAGCAGATTCCTCAGCGATAAACGGTGGATATACGCTTAACAATTGCCCCAATTGCAACTTGCTGCCTTCGCTCATAAATTGCAGCAACGGCTCAAGCGACAAGTATTTTACCGGATTTTCCTGCGCAAGTTGCAAGAATGTTTGTAAATCTACGCCCAAGCTATCAATTTCTCCAACTTCGGCATCAAGTTTATGAACAACGCCGTCACGCAGAACAAATTGGTCACCGAGACAATCTTGTGCAAACGGAACATCTGTTTCTTCGATAGCAGGAAACAATCTGTAAAGGGCAAAATCCCCAAACCAAACTTTTCGGAGCGAATGCCATTCTGGAGATAAAACAGCACCGCGAACGTGAAGTCCTCCGTCAAAAAGAACAAAGCCGTTTGTTTCAGTCAAAAGCCGACGATAATCTTCTGACACTTTAGCTATAATCTCAACATCAGTTATTTCAGAGCCGACGTAATCAGACTTTGATCGTTCCATACACAAGGATTTTAACTATAAAATTGATTCAATTAGCTTTTAAGCTTTTCCGAATTGGCGTAATTTTCAATCAGTTTTTATGCAATAAAGGATTTTCTAGCTTTGTTCTTATGCTTTCAAGAATTCGTCTCTTGAAATGCCCGCTTGCGTGCAAATCGTTCTGAGCGTCGAGCTTTTTAGCTTGTCGTGATTCGGCATTGTTAAAGGCGTTTGCGTACCATCCGCATTGACTCTCGCTAAAGAGATATGTTCACGCTCACGAACAACTTTAAATCCGAGTTTTGCCAACGCACGCAACACTTTTGCTTTCGGCGCATCAACCGGAAATTTTGTCATTATGCCGCAACCGCCGTTTCAGCTACAAAAGCCTCAAGAACTTCCTCATCGGTTTCAAGAACTTCCGCACCGAAGGTTTCAATGTGAAAACGAATTGCAGATTTTACGTCCGTCAGAGCTTCTTCATAAGTATCGCCTGCTCCAACAACTACGCCTTTTAAACCGAGCGGGTAAGCAACATAACCGTCGGAATGTTTTTCGATAATAATTTTTAAGTCTTTTGGCATTTCTGCACCTCAAGATATTCTAATAAGCATTTTACGCCTTTTCCAGATTGGCGTATTTTTCAATCAGTTTTTTCTGACCGAAACCGGGAAAGCTGACGGTTAATTTGGCGTCGTCGCCGTTTCCTTCGCGGCGCAGGACGAGACCTTTGCCGTATTTTGGATGTTTGACGTAAGTGCCGGGCAGAAATCCGCTTTGGTCTTTGAGCTTGGTGCTTTTTTCGCCGGGTGCGGGTTTGATGATTTGCGGTTTCGGCGAGCCGAAAGAAAAATTCGGGCGTTCGGGTTGTTTCGGAGTTTGCGAGTTGGATTTCGGAGCCTGACTGCCGCCGCGATTTTTGAAGAATTCGCCGATGGCGTCAGCCGAATTGTAGGTTTTTCCGGTGTAAGTCGCGCGCGGTTTCTCCTGTTCGCCCTTGAGCGCGCGCAGGGCTTCTTTGTTTGATTTGGTCGCCGGATTTTTGGCGAACGAGAGCCACGAGCCTCCGCCGCGCGTCATATCTTCGATTAAATCGAGCGGCAGTTCGTTTAAAAACGGCGAAGGCTCGGCTGCCAAATCTTCGCCGTAAACGCGGCGGCGCATCGCATGCGTGACGTACAAAAGTCGTTCGGCGCGCGTGATGGCGACGTAAGCCAGACGGCGTTCTTCTTCCATTTCCTGCGGATTTGCGACGCTCCGGGCGTGCGGGAAAACGCCTTCTTCCATTCCCGCGAGAAAAACTACAGGGAATTCCAAACCCTTCGCCGCATGAACAGTCATCAATGTGACAGGCGCGTTGCGGTCGAATTTGTCGGTGTCGGAAACGAGCGCCGCGTGGTCAACAAAATCGCGCAAACCGCTGCCGCCGTTTTTGTCGTAATCAACGGCGGCGTTGACCAATTCCTGCAAGTTTTCCAGACGCGCTTCGGCTTCCTCATTGTTTTCCGCCCGCAAAGCGCCGCCATAGCCGGTTTCTTCAATCGCCGCAACGACGACTTGTGAAACAGGCTCGCCGGTGCGCGAAGCATCCTGAACTTTTTGAACGAGGCGATTGATGATTTGCTGAAACTGCCGGAGCGAAGTTAGAGCGCGAGCATTAAGTTTTTGCACCGTTCCTTCGGGCGGATCGAGCGTGACGGCAATCGTTTCCCAAATCGAAACACCGTAGTCGCGCGCCTGAAACTGCAATTCGTCGAGCGTGGTTTTACCCAAACCGCGCGCCGGAGTGTTGATGACTCGCAAAAGCGCAATCGAATCGTGCGGATTTAAAGCAAGTTTCAGATAAGCCACAATATCTTTGACTTCGGCGCGCTCGTAAAACGAAAAACCGCCGACGATGTTGTATTCGATTCGCTCGCGCCGCAATGCTTCTTCAAAAACGCGGGACTGAGAGTTGGTGCGATAAAGAATCGCAAACTTTGCGTTTGGATCGCGGAGCATTATTTTTTTGATTTCGACCGTTACAAAACGCGCCTCTGAATCCGCATCGTAGGCTTGAAAATAACGAATCGCGTCGCCGCCTTTTTGCGCCGTCCAGAGCTTTTTCTCTTTGCGCTCGGTGTTGTTTTTGATAATCGAATCGGCGGCTTCCAAAATGTTTTGCGACGAACGATAATTTTGTTCAAGCAAAATGGTTTTCGCTTTTGGAAAATGCTCTTCAAAATCCAGAATGTTGCGAATATCAGCGGCTCGGAACCTATAGATGGATTGGTCAGGATCGCCGACCACACAAATGTTTTGCTGTTTTTCGGTTAAAGAATTTATCAGCGAAAACTGCAAAGGGTTTGTGTCCTGATACTCGTCAACAAGAATATATTTAAATTTATCGTTGTATTTCTCGCGCGTTTCCTTTGAACGCCGGAGAAGCTGAACCGTGCGAATCAGCAAATCATCGAAATCAAGCGCGTTATTGTTTCTCAGGCGCTCTTCGTAAAGTTTAAAAACGCGGGCGATTGCCGCACGCCGTTCGTCGTTGTAATCCGAACCGGCGGAATAGCTTTCCGGGTCTTGCCCGCGATTTTTCGCGCCTGAAATCGCGCCCTGAACGGCTTTCGGTGAAAGCTGTTTGTCGTCATAGCCTAAGTCTTTAAGACAGGTTTTGATTAGTTTCTGCTGATCGTCGGTGTCGTAAATTGTAAACGAGCGGGTGTAACCTTCTTTTAAATGCTCAATGTCCTGCCGCAAAATGCGGACGCAGAGGCTGTGAAAAGTAGCAATCAGAGGTGCTGCTTCGAGCTTCATATTATGCTGGCGCAGAATTTTTTCGACGCGCTCGCGCATTTCTCCGGCAGCTTTGTTGGTAAAAGTGACGGCGAGAATGTTGTAAGGATTGACTTGTTTTTCGGCGATTAAATATGCGATGCGAACCGTAATAACGCGGGTTTTTCCCGAACCTGCGCCCGCCAGGACAAGCAAAGGTCCTTCTGTCGCCGTCACAGCTTCGCGTTGCTGTGGATTGAGTGAAGATAATAAATTATTCATTTAATAAGTTTCTGAACCGCTTTAAATTGTTCGTGCCGGGCGTCGCGCATCAATTCGAACAGCGCCATTTCGACCGAGGACAAAATCGCGCCGCTAGCCTGCATTTTCGCCAGAGCGATTTGTTTGTTTTCGGCGGCGCGCGACGAAATGCAATCGGTTAAAAGATGTGTTTGAAAACCTCGCGCCAGTAAATCGTGAACCGTTTGATTGACGCAAACGTGCGCTTCGATTCCGGCGACGATGATTTGCCGCGCGCCGATTTTTTCGAGCTTTTCGACAAAAGCGTTTGCGCCGCAAGATGAAAACGCGGTTTTCTCGAAAACTTCGGTTTCGGTCGTCAAAACTTCGGCGATTTCCGCAATGGTTTGCCCCAAGCCTTTCGGATATTGTTCCGTAACTAAAATCGGCACGTTTAAAAGCCGCGCGCCCTGCGCGAAAACGGAAATCCTTGAGGCAATTTCGCTTAAGTCCGCAATGCTTTGCCGGAACGCTTCCTGCACGTCAATTATCAGAAACGCGCTTTTTTCAATTCGTAAAACGTTTTGGTGCATAGGCTTAGGCGAGCTTTAATGTTTCTCCGACCGCTGCTCTTCGGCTTTCTTTTTTTTGGCTTCGGTTTTTGATTTCATTTCGCGTTTGTATTGCCGGAAAAAAATATAAACGGCGGTAAAAGCGATTAGCAAAATCAACGTCATATAACCGACGATTAGATATAATTCCGCAGTTCCCGAATTCATAAGCAAGGCAAATTATAACAAACCGGGGGGTGAGATTGACAAAACCGTGCGTAGTTTCTAAATTTATTGTAGCTTTTTGGGAGGTCGTCTAATGGTAGGACTGCAGTCTCTGGATCTGCCTATCGGGGTTCGAGTCCCTGCCTCCCAGTCGCTTTAATTCGTTATTTTTGCGGTGCGGAATTTCTCTTCCGCATTTTTTGTCAATGTACGACGCGCAACAAATTGCAGACGATGCGGCGCTATGGCACGAAACGCGGGTGCGCGTGCGTTATTCGGAAACCGACAAAATGGGTGTCGTTTATCACGCCAATTATCTTGTCTGGTTTGAGATCGGGCGCACGGAATATTGCCGCGCGCGCGGTTTTTCTTACCGCGAGATGGAGGAACAGGACAACGCTTTTCTGGTCGTCGCCGAAAGCTATTGCCGTTATAAATCGCCGGCTTTTTACGATGACGAAATCGTCGTTCGCACGCGCATCAACGAAATGAGAAAACGCTCCTTGCGTTTCGGTTACGAAATTTACCGGCTCGCCGACGGCAAAATCTTAGCTGAAGGCGAAACCACGCACGTCGTCACTGATTCGGAAAACCGTGTTCGCTCTTTCCCGCCTGAATACAGCGAAATGCTGCTCGCACCAAAACCGTCGAGCGCCGATACTAACATTCACAGTTCAAAAATTCCCGAAGACCATGCGCCGAGCTAGTAAATAGCGAATTAATAGATAAGCCATTATTCTGATTCACGAAATATGAGTTAGTTTAAGCCGCTCGATAGTGCGCGCATTTCCGGTTTCGTCGTCAACGTCAATCACAACAGCGCAAATCCAGACGTTTCCTTCGGCGTGTCCGGCGCGTTTGCCGGGAACGCGCGTAAAACGATAAATCACGTCGTCTTTGTTCATTCCGATCACGCCGTTGTAGCTGCCGGTTAAACCGACATCGGTGATGTACGCAGTCCCGCCGGGCAAAATCCTTTCGTCGGCGGTCGGAATGTGCGAGTGCGTGCCGACGACCGCCGAAACGCGACCATCGAGAAACCAGCCCATCGCGCATTTTTCGCTCGTCGCTTCGGCGTGAATATCAACCAAACGAATTTTTACGGTTTCCGGCAATTCATTGATGATGGCGTCGGCTGCGCGGAAGGGACAATCGGCGTTCGGAGTCATAAAAACGCGCCCGATAAAATTCATCACCACGAACGGCACGCCTGCCCGCGTTTCGCCTATGTAAACTCCGCTGCCCGGCGTTCCATCAGGATAATTTGCCGGGCGAAGAACGCGCGGCTCTTTCTGGTAATAAACGGCGGATTCAGGCTTGTCGAAACTGTGATTGCCGCCCGTCATCGCGTCAATTCCGTGTTGAAACAATTCTTTTGCAGCCGATTCGGTGATGGAAGAACCGTGAACCGCGTTTTCGCAGTTCATTATCGCCAGATCAATTTCATACTGCTCGCGCAAATCCTGAATGCGCTCGATAACCGCCTGCCTGCCGGGACGCGCGAATACGTCGCCGATAAATAAAATCCTCATAAAACAGTAATAAGTAATAAGTAATAAG
>DASVQU010000055.1:0-4550 GCA_036388995.1 Pyrinomonadaceae bacterium
CGGGTCAAACATATGGGTTTGGCTGAAGTTCCCGGATATTTCAGCGATTTCACCGGCTCGATTAATTACGACGCTGCCGATACGACCAAATCTTCGGTCGAATTTACGGCAAAAGCGACGAGCATCAACACCGGCAACGAAGGACGCGACAAGCATCTTCGCTCGGCTGATTTTTTTGAAGTCGAAAAATATTCGGACATAACTTTTAAATCAACCAAAATCGAAAAACGCGGCAACAATATTTTGGCGACCGGCGATTTTACGATGAAAGGCGTGACGAAACAGATTCAGCTTCCCGTTACTTTTAACGGAATGATGAAACATCCGCGCAATGGCTCTATCTTAATGGGCTTTTCGATTGAAACCGTTATCAATCGCCGCGATTACGGCATTAACTACGGCAATACTTTGCCAAGCGGTATCGCGTCGCTCTCTGACGACGTAAAGATCAATCTTCAAATCGAAGCCGCGAAAGCCGCTCCGAAGCCGGCTGAAACAGCAAAATAATTTTGCGTTTTAAAAATGAGCGTTTATGCGAAATCAGTTTTGATTTTCGAGCAATAGAATGCATCTAAAAGTTGGATTTTGCTGATAAAAACATTAAGCTGATTTCGCACAGACATTTCAAAGGGCTGGAGTTTAAGTTGAAACAATTATCGTCAGTTCTTGCTGTAATCATATTTACTATCATCGTTTCTTTAGGCGGAACGATTGATGAAATTTCCGGTAAAAAGCCGATTAAATTCTGGCTGATAAACCAGGAATCAAACCGGCAGAATTACGAGTTTAAGCTCGATGAAACGGTTTACCGAAGCGGCTCAAAAAGCGCTTCAATCA
Source organism: Pyrinomonadaceae bacterium (assembly GCA_036388995.1). Classification (GTDB taxonomy): domain Bacteria; phylum Acidobacteriota; class Blastocatellia; order Pyrinomonadales; family Pyrinomonadaceae; genus JALZCH01. The sequence continues at coordinate 838 of DASVQU010000055.1, forward strand.
AATCAAAGCCGGATTACGTCGAGAGCAAAACTCCCGGTTTGCTAATGCAAATTATCAAAGCCGATGCTTTTCGCGGTAAAAGAATGCGTTTATCGGGTTTTCTGAAATCGGAAAATATCGAGCAAGGCGGTTTAATGTTTCGCATAGATGGTGAAAACATGCAGGTTTTGGGCTATGACGGGATGAAAAACAGATTTGTTAAAGGCTCTACCGAATGGAACAAATACGAGCTTGTTCTTGAAGTTCCGGCAGCCGCACAGCAAATTACATTCGGAGCTTTACTGAAAGGCACGGGACAAATCTGGATTGACGATTTGAGTTTTGATGAAGTCGGTCATGAAATTCCGGTGACCGCCGAAAAACCACAGGACGAACAGGCGAAAGGAAGCGCCGCGTATATTGAAATTTACCGCAGTAAAAATCAGGAAGCATACGAAAATCAATTGCGAGCGTTTGAGGCGCGAAATCGGACGGCGCCAGCCGCTCCCGCCAATTTGAATTTTGAATCGTTCTGAGAAACGGCGCTCAGTTGTTTGCAAATTTCATTTTGAACAAATCCGAAATTTATTATAAAACGCGCTTAATATTGAGCGCGTTTTTTGTTTTAATCAGACAAATGGACAACAAAAACTTTCCGAGCATTTTCGTTTCGCACGGCGCGCCGACGCTGATTTTGGAAGAAAACGAGGCACATTTGTTTTTGAAACAACTCGGCAAGGATTTGATCAAAAACCACAGCAAACCGGCTGCGATTCTGGCAGTTTCGGCGCATTGGGAAACTCAGATTCCAACCGTGAGCGGAGCGGAAAAGCCCGAAATGATTTATGATTTCGGCGGCTTTTCGCCTGAGCTTTACGAGATCGTTTATCCCGCGCCGGGCGCGCCGCAGCTTGCCAAACGAGTCGGCGAATTGCTCGCGGCAAATCAGTCCACTTTCCGAATTTCAACGATGCGAGGGCTTGATCACGGCGCCTGGGTTCCGCTGACATTGATGTTTCCGGCGGCAGATATTCCTGTTGCGCAGTTTTCGGTTTTACGCGGAGAAACGCCGCACAAACATTATGAAATCGGGCGCGCGCTGGCGGAATTGCGGAAAGAAAATGTGCTGATTTTAGGTCTGGGCAGTCTGACGCATAATTTATCTGAATTAAAAAGAACAAACGAAACACCCGCTTGGGCGCAGGAGTTTGACAATTGGTTTGATGAGAAACTGATGAGCGGAGATTTGGAAAGCATTTTAAATTACGAGCGACTCGCGCCGAAAGCCGAACTCGCGCATCCGACGCCGGAACATCTGCTCCCGATTTTTACAGCGCTCGGCGCGGGAAATTTTCCGGCTGAAAAGGCGGCGCGCTTGCATCAAAGCTGGACATTTGGAAGTTTGAGTATGGCAAGTTACAGTTTTGGCAATTTATGAATACAGGGAATTTAACGCTTCGATACGTTTTTCAGGAACCGCGTGAAAAAAGCGGTGAGAAATCGCCGCTTCTTTTGCTGCTGCACGGTTTCGGCAGCAGCGAACAGGATTTAATTTCATTTGCGCCTTATCTGGACAAACGCTTTTTCATCGCCAGCGCACGCGCGCCTTTTACGACCGATTTCGGCGGTTTCGCGTGGTTTCAGATTCGCTACGGCGTCGGCGGTATGGAGATTGACGCAAAACAAGCCGAGGAAAGCCGCCGACTTTTACTAAAATTTGTTGACGAGCTTGTCGCCGAACACGATTTGGATGCGGAAAAAGTTTATCTAGCCGGATTTAGCCAGGGCGCGATTATGATTTATAGTCTGATTTTGACCGCGCCTGAAAAATTTGCCGGAGCCGTCCCGATGAGCGGAGCTTTCCCGGCGCAATATTTGGAATATCGCGCGGCGGACGAGCATTTGAAAGATTTCCCGATTTTTGTTTCGCACGGCGTTTACGACGCAGTCTTGCCGGTCAAAATGGGGCGAGAAGCGAAAGCGCAGTTGGAGATATTGCCGGTCAAGCTCGATTACAAAGAATATCCGACCGCGCACAATGTTTCCGATGAAAGTTTGCGAGATGTTGTCGCTTGGTTGAGTAATAAATTGTAAAAAGTTACACAGTAAAAATCTTTGCGTCCTTCGCGTAAATCTTTGCGTTCTTTGCGGTTTAATTCGGAAGAAGATTTAACCGCAAAGGACGCGAAGGTCATCGCAAAGGGCGAAAAGGTATGATTTTGTTTTTTAGATTTCGATTTGAGTTATCATCATAAAACATTTTGGTGAAACAACTTTGAGCGCGGCGCGAGATAAAATCATGATTGTTGATGACGATTCGGCAATTCGCTGGACTTTGGGCGAAGCTCTGCGTTCGTGGAATTACCAATCAATCCAAGCGGCGAATTTGAGCGAAGCGAGAAAATTGTTTGCCGAAGAAGAACCGGGTATCGCCCTGTTAGATATTGATTTGCCGGACGGTTCGGGACTTGATTTTTTGAACGAAATCAAAGCGCATAATTCCGATGCAATCGTGATTATGATTACCGGCAACGTGCAGGTCGCGAACACGATTGCGGCTCTGCGTGGCGGCGCGCACGATTTTATCGGAAAGCCTGTCAGGCTTGAAGAGCTGCGCGTCACGCTGCGCAATGCGATTGAAACCAAAAATTTACGCCGCGAAGTCAAACAAGCCAGAAACGAGCGCGCTCGCGAATTCAGTTTTGAAGAGATTATCGGCGAATCAGCGCCGATGCGAAAAGCTATAGATTTGGCGCGCCGCGTCGCAGAATCGGATGTTTCCGCAGTTTTGCTGCAAGGCGAATCGGGCGCCGGCAAAGACGTTTTTGCGCGCGCGATTCATTATGCTTCCGAACGTTCGGCGGCACCTTTCGTAGCGATAAACTGTGCGGCGCTGCCGGCAAATCTGATTGAATCGGAATTGTTCGGTCACGAAAAAGGCGCTTTTACCGACGCCAAAAACAAGAAAGAAGGCTTGTTTGAACAAGCCGACGGCGGGACGATTTTTCTCGATGAAATCGGCGAGATGGACATCGGGCTGCAAGCCAAATTGCTGCGCGTTTTGGAAGAAAACGTTTTTCGGCGTGTCGGCGGTAATCGGGAAATTCCTTTGGACGTGCGTGTCATCGCGGCTTCAAACCGCAATTTGAAAGCTGCGAGCGAGACGGGCGAGTTTCGGCTCGATTTATTTTTCCGGCTTTCGATTATTCAAATTGACATTCCGCCGCTGCGCGACCGAAGCGACGACGTTTTGCTGCTGGCACAATTTTATATTGATAAATTAAGCCGAAAACGCGGCAAAAAATTAAAAGGTTTGACACCGGAAGTCGCCCGGATTTTTCAACATTATGACTGGACAGGAAACGTTCGCGAATTGCGCAACGTGATCGAGCGTGCCTCGATTTTAGAAGACGGCGAATTTGTCACGACCGAGTTTCTGCCGTTTGATTTAAAAGGGAAAAGCGCATCAGCGACGAGCGCGAGCGGCGCAACGGGTTCAGCCGCGAATATCGTTTTGCCGGATGAAGGCATCGCGCTCGAAGACGTTGAATTGATGCTCGCGCAGCAAGCAATGGAACGAACCGGCGGCAATTTGACGCGCGCCGCAAAGCTCCTGCATATTTCGCGCGACCAACTGCGCTACAAGCTAAAGAAAAACGATTAACCGAATAAAAACTGTGAACTGTAAACTATCAACTCTCAACTGTTCTGCATTGCAAAACAGTTGAGAGTTG
>DASVQU010000056.1:0-15174 GCA_036388995.1 Pyrinomonadaceae bacterium
CTCGCTAATATGAGGTAGATTTTGCGGTAATTCATCGAGGCTTTCGGCAATCAAACCTTCCCATTGCTGCCTGAATTTTTCCGCCCGTTGTTCTCTAAAAACAAAAAATATTCGCAGAATCAAGGCATAAATCGTCAATAACAGACAAAGCGCAATGCAGATTACTCCAATCCAAACTGCCAGAAAAATGAAAAATTCAGAATCGAAAACGAACCCCAAATGTTCCTCCCCTTCTCGCGTAAAGGTCGCCTTGACGGTGAAGCGTCAAATTATAATTTACGCCCCAATGCTGATTGAAAAAATGATGCCCGTAAAATGTAAAATTTTGCACATCAGTTCGCAAAACTCCGCGACCGATGCCCAGACTTTCCAGCTCGCGCCCGAATCCGACACTTACTCCCACTGAATTGAGCGGTTCGCCATAGTAATGATTAAGCTGCAAACGATGCGAAGCTGAGGTTCCCCCTTTTTCCAAATTATTCAAGTAAAACGTGTACGCCGCGCGGTTATTTCCCCAGTATTTTTCCACTCCGCCGATACCCAGATTCACTTTCGCGTTATTGTATTCAACACGGCGATAGCCGGCTTGCACATTCCAGCCATTTTTAAAGTTCCGCTCGATTTGAGCCAATGCGGACCATTTTGGCAAAATTTTATGAGTAGGGCTTGCACCTGCTTCAACCAGCAACAGCCATTTTCGATTTAACGGCTGATAATAACCCACAGCAAATTCACGGTCGCGCTGGCGAATGCGTTCGGTTTCCCTGTATGAGCCGTACAAGGTTTGTCGTGCCCTGAATTTATGGCTGAAATCAAGCGATGCCGTGTGCCAATCGCCAAATCCCCGCGTCAAATTTTCATAGGTGTAATTAACCTGAATTTCAGTTTGACTCTCATCTACTGATTGATTATCAGGACTTGCATCAGGCGTTTTCTCGATAGTAGGTGGGGATGGACTCCGAGCGGCAGTTGGGTTCGTATTTCCCGATTGCGATGCCGCCGAAATCTGAAGCAAGATAATTGCCGATACGGTTAAAATCAAGTTGCTTGAAAATCTCATTTTACTTTACAAAACGGCGGACACGAGCCACTAATTCTTCAGGTTGAAAAGGCTTGACAATATAGTCGTCGGCACCACCTTCTAACGCACGGACAATGTTTTTCTCTTGTCCCTTTGACGTCAGCATAATAACCGGAACTTCGCTCCACTCGGGCTTGGAACGAATTTGCTCCAGCAGTTCAAAACCGTCAATAAAAGGCAGCATTACATCAAGCAAAATAAGCTGTGGCGGTTCTATTTCTTCAAGCATTGCAGCCGCTGAGCGCCCATCGGTAGCAGTATGAACTTTATAACCGCGTCTGGATAAAATATGTTGCAGTAAGCTGGAAATTATACGGTCATCTTCGATGACCAGGACTGCGGAATCGGTACTTTTTTCGTGTGACGGCATTGTAATATTATATTTTTATTTCAAGATTTTATGGCTTCTTTGCAAGAGGTGAAGTATTGTACGGGATAGAAACACCAAATAACCTATATTACGAATATGAAATTCTGAGAAATCTTTAGAAATTTAAGTTTCCACAATTTTACTAAATTTAGTTATGGATGAAAAGGCTTTTGTTTAACGAGAATTAAACGAGTCTTATTTAGATTGTATTTTAACGTTATGGCGTGTAGAGATTTTATTTTCTGCTAAACATATCGGTTTTGGGATAAAAAATGCAGCCCCGCCTCCAATACAGATTTCGGTATGCCAATGGTCTGCCAACCCAACCAAACTTAAAGAAGCTAATCCAAACTTATTCAAACTATTTCATTTTAAAAGCCAAATAAAATCGAACTTAAATGAACTAATTCAAACTAATTGAAACTAAGAATTAAGCCTGAAAATCCGCGTGTCGGCAGTTCGATTCTGTCCCAAGCCACTTATATGTTCAATAACTTAAGGGAAGCTAAATGCTTCCCTTTTTGCTTTTGATGCATCATTGGTGCGCCAACCGACCTAATAGAGTAAATATAATTGCCTTTTCATTTAGGTCAAAGAAATGATGTATTTTGTTACATCATCGAATGACCGAGGTCTCCAGCCGGCGAAAAGAAAGTCATTCAGCCCCTTCCAGCGCTTCTTCAACTCCGACGTTTCTCAAGCTACTCCCGACTCAAGTTTTACTCAAGTCATCGAGTATAGCATCAAGATATAAACTTCGACTTCGACCCCTAGCGGGCAGGATCAACAAAGGAGAATTATGAACACTAGTCGGCACTACAGAACAGTTTTCTTGGTCTGTTCATTGATAATTGCATCGTCAATGGCTGTTTTCGGTCAAGAGACGGTTTGGTCACCAGTCAAGGGCGAATTGCGAATTCAGACGAACAAATCCGTCCAGAGGCATTCATTCCCCAGCCAATTCAAATTGTTCCGTCTGAACCGCGGGGGGCTTGAGCAGAAACTGTTCTCGGTGGTCGACAAGACCGGCAAGCCGACAATTGTATCGCTGCCGAACGCTGACGGTGATACGGAGCAGTTCGAGCTTTTTGAGGCATCAAATTTTGATCCTGAGCTTCAGGCAAAATTCCCCGAGATCCGGTCATTTTCAGGACGCGGCATCAACGACAAGCACGCGACCGTGAAGCTAAGTATTTCTCCGCAGGGGGTTCAGGGAACTGTATTCAGGACCGGGGGCGAGTTCCTCAAACTCGAAGGGCAGACCGAGATCATCGAACCTTATTCAAATGACCGCACTGTATATGCCGTGTTCAAGTCGGCAAGAAGGACGGGCGAGCTGCCGTGGGCATGCAAAGCTCCGGTGGAGCTGGCTCTCTTTTCACAATGGAAACAGCAGATCAACCGCGAGCAGGTTGCGGCTCCCGAAAGCAACACCGGTGAGATAAGGACGATGCGCCTTGCACAGTCGTCAAATGGTGAGTATGCAAACTATTTCGGTGCCACCGACGCTTCTCAGGTGGCAAAGGTCCTCGCTGCTTTCAACGCAACGCTTACCAGAGCGAACGGAGTTTATGAGAGAGATCTTGGGCTTCATCTGAACCTTATTCCTGAGACGACCAAGCTCATTTTTTACAACCCGGCGACCGACCCTTACTCAGACGACCTAGCCAACTGGAATGACGAGCTGGCGGGTGCTATCGCGGCACAGGGCATAACCCCGGCGATGTATGACATCGGGCACATGTTTGGTGCATCGGGCGGCGGCGGGAACGCGGGCTGCATCGGCTGTGTTTGCAGTGATAATCATGACAAGGGAATGGGCATCACCTCGCCTGCCGACGAGATTCCGGAAGGGGACAACTTTGACATTGATTACGTTGTTCACGAGGTCGGGCATCAGCTCGGCGCCAACCATACGTTCTCTTATGGAGCGATTCCTTACCCGGAAAACATGGGTCAGGATAAGGAGGTTGGCTCAGGCATAACGATCATGGGATACGCCGGAATCACTCCAGTAACCGACGTGGCACCGCATTCAATAGATATTTTCCATGCGACCTCAATCGAGCAGATCCAGACAAACCTTCCCACGCGGGGGTGTCCTGCCGCCGGAACTATGGCGTCGACGGGAAATCTCGCGCCGGTCGTTGCCCCGGTCAGCAACTATACGATCCCCATCCTGACGCCATTTAAGCTCACCGGGTCGGCAACTGACCCCGACGGCGACGCCGTAACTTACAACTGGGAACAAAATGACTCCGCTCTAAATACGGGCGTTACCATTGCCGCCGCCAGCGCGAATCCAGCAAAGGTTATCGGACCGAATTGGCTTTCATTTAATTCGAGTTCCTCACCGACCAAGTATTTTCCGAGGCTCTCGACAATTCTTGCCGGCGAGTTCACTACGCAGGCTCTTCCGGGCGGCGATCCGGCTGTGCTGATTGAGGCATTAAGCTCGGTTTCACGCGACCTAAACTTTAGACTAACAGTAAGGGACAATCATCCGTACGTACCGGGTGTGGCAATCGGACAGACGCAGTATACGGACATGAAAGTGTCTGTCACCAATATTGCGGGACCATTTAAAGTCTCTGCGCCTGATTCCGCCGTCACGTGGGATGGAGGTAAGCCGCAGACCATTACATGGCTGACGGCGAATACGAATCTACCTCCGGTCGGTGCCGAGATGGTTAACATCAGACTTTCTGTTGATGGCGGAAATACCTTTCCGACCGTGCTGAAAGCAAATACGCTTAACGATGGCAGCGAGTCCGTCGTAATACCGAAGTTGAGCACGAGTTCTGCACGTATCATGGTCGAGGCGGCGGGGAATATTTTCTTTGATATTTCCGATGCGAATTTTACTATCCTTGCACCGCCGACAATTGGAGGGAAAGTCAGTTACGGCATTACTCCTATGAATCAACCGCAGAAGTTTGTTGAAGGTGTTTTGTTGACAACATCAGGCGCTTCTGTAGTCTCAGATTCAACAGATGCAGACGGAATTTACTTGCTGGAAAATCTAACTGCAAATGGAGAATACACCGTAACGCCTTCAAAAACAGGAAACGTCAACGGCATTTCTCCGTCTGACGCGACTATGATTCTTCGTCACGTCGCAGCAAACGGACAAGGACCGAATGTTTTGAATCCGAATCAGATATTAGCTGCTGACGCAAACGGCGATGGAAACATCTCTCCGTTTGATGCAACGCTGATTTTGAGATATATAGCTGGCGGAGGACCAAACGCCAACACCGGACAAGTCGGTAATTGGAAATTTGATCCTGTTTCTCGTCCTTATCAGCCTTTGAGCAGCAGTGTTTCCGGCGAGAATTACACTGCCATTCTAATCGGAGAAGTTAACGGTAATTGGGCACCCTGAACTGATTGAAATAAAACAAGAGCAAAAAGGAAAGCATTCTAATTTAGAATGCTTTCCTTTTATTATTCATTATATCAAATGTTTCAAAAAGGGTAATTTTTGACTCAGCCTCCGCGGCGGACGTGTCTTTGATGAATAAGGTATTGCAGCAATACCGAACTGATAGTCGCTTTTCGCCGCGTCGGTCAACTTAACATTAAATTTTAAGGCTGAATCCTGACAAACCCAATTACGGATTCATAAATCCCAGATTCGAGCTTGTGAAATTTCCGATGTTTGGGAATATTGCAGGGAGATCGGTATCCGTCACACCAAACCAGCGCGCCAGTGTTCCGGCATACTGCTCAACGCCGGTTGTCGGGAGCCAGCGACCTCGCGGACTCGTTCCTGTGTCAATATCATCGGGTCCGCCAAGCTGTAGAGTCGGGAAAATGTCTCCGGTTCCATCCGCTCTCGTGCTGCCGTAAACGTTTCCGCCATGAACGGAACCGCCGAGAACGAGCATGTGATTGCCCCAGGCGTGATCCGAGCCAACCCCCGAACCTGATCCGGCAGGATTCAATGTGCGTCCGAAATCGGAAAGCGTGAATGTCGTTACTTTGTCCTGAACGCCTTGCGCTCCCATTTCATCATAGAAAGCGCGCATCGCCTGACTGAGCTGAATTAACAGTGAAGTTTGATTGTTAAGACCTTGTATCTGATATTGGTGTGTGTCAAAACCGCTGAGTAAAACAAAGAAAACTTGCCGTTTAATATTCAAATCAGTTCGTTTTTTGATTAGCCGGGCGACTTGTTTAAGCTGGTTGCCGAGATTTGTGTTCGGGAAGGCAGCGGTTACTTCCTCAAATGTGTTCAAGGCAGAGCTGGCAGTTTGCGCTTGATTCATAATATGGCTGGTCACTTCGACCAGCTTTGAATCCAAATCTACCGTTCGCAGTTCAGTTAAAGCAGTATTTCGCTCGGCGGAAGATCGAGCCATGCGGGTGCTGTGCAGCACAAGAGTTTTATTAAGATCGACACTTGCGTCTCTGATTGACAGCGGAGCGGTATTTCGCCCAAGCGTAAAAATATGCGTCCCGGCAACTGAAGTGATCATTGAAATTTGCCCGCCCGGATTGTTAGTCGCATTCGTCAGGTCGGCGATTTTACCTCCCCATCCGATTGGGATCGGAGAATCGGAACGAGCGGTTTGCTGCTGAGCTATCTGATCAGAGTGAGAGAAAAGCTGATTTGGTCTGAACGCCGGGATTTGCAGGTACTGCGTTTTTGTTATCGGGCGAACCAAATTGCCCGTGTTCGCCACGACAGCCAATTTGCCTTGCGCCCAGAGTTCGTGAATTCCGTTGTTAATTCCGCCCTGATTGGGCACCGCTCCTAAACTCGGATGTAAACCGTAAGTCAGATCGCCCAGCAGCGGAACGTTAATCGGGAGCAACTGCTCTTGCGGAATCGCCAATCCTTGATCCCTGCGTGCTGAAGCGTAATCCTCATAATTGCTGATGTTGGCGTCCGAATGATTGGGAATGATGAGATTGTTTCCGTCGTTGCCGCCATTCAGCAATATGCAGACTAACGCACGGTAATCCGAGGGCGCAGCCAATGAATCCGCCGAAGATCGGTTTTTGATTGTTTGCGCCATCACGCTCATCTTTCCAAAATGTCGAGCTTGTGTCGCCAATGCCAGCATACTTAAGGCGCAACCGGTTTTCTTTAAAAATTCTCTTCTATTTTCTTTCATTTTTTTTAGTGAGCAGTAAGCGGTGAGCGGTAAGCAGTGTAAAGCAGATTATTTCTGCTCGCCGCTTACTGCTCACTGCTCACTATCTTTGTATTTGGTATTGCGACGAACTCGCCACAAGATAGACGGCTTGTTTCGCTCTTAGCTTGAGAGGCACATTAACAGTTATCGCGGTGCGAATTTTGTTTTTCATCGCTTCGGACATTGTGCCGTGCATCATTTTCGTATTTAGTTCTTCAATCAATCTGCTGCCGCCCGGATCAGACATCACCAAAGCCGCCGCTTCGGAAAGATCAATCGAAGTCCCGCACGGGACGTATGGATTTGGCTCGGAGGTCGTCGGTTCGTTGAAAGGCTCTCCTCCACCCATCGTAAAATTGAAAATAATGTTATTTCGCTCGTAAGAAAGTCCGGTGTTGGCGAGAGCGAACTCAGGACCGGTAATATCCGTTCCCGGCACGGCGAAAGTCGGCGGGAAATAATTAAAGACACTCGGCGGAGACCAAATATCTTGTTCCATTCCTTTCGTTGCCGATTCTAAAACTCCGTCGCTTCTGTTCTGACAAGACGCGGGCGGCGTCGCCGACTCGCCATAAGAATATGCCCCGGCGCGAACATTAAAGGTGCGCAAAAGGTTTGTTATGAGCTGCAGCGGTTCTCGCAGCTTACCGTAAGCCGGATCGGTTTTCTGACTGCCGCGCGCTTCCGGGTCGAGCAGAATCGCACGAATGACAGCTTTCATATCGCCGCGAACGCCCGCGCCGTTGTCCTTAAAAGCTGCCGCGACGCGCCCGACATAAGCTGGGCTGGGATTACTCGTCACGAAATGCTGAATCAGAATCTTTCCGATGAAAGGTCCTACGTTCGGATGATAGAAGATATTATCGAGCGTTTTTTCAAGCGAATCGTTAGCGTAGGCGAGGCTAGCCTCATCAGTGTCGCATTCGAAACAAGCCTCGATAGTCGGATTTGGCGCGCCCGGATAATCGAATAAAATTTTCGCCGTCTGATCATGATTGTTCGGGAAAGGCAAATACATCGGGTCAATATAATTCCAGACGCCGCTGGCGGCATTTGGGCAAGCCGGATCTTCACCATTGTTGCAGCGCGTCCAGCCGGTAAAAATTTTGGTGAACTGCTCAATTTTGTCCTGATCGAAAGTCGGAATCGGTTTTCCCTGCTCATTGAGAACAAGCGTGCCGTCCTGATTGAGCATATACAACCCGATGGTGAATAATTGCAAAAGCTCGCGCGGGTAATTTTCGTTTGGATTATGCCGCGTGCTGCGAGTCATATCCAGGTATTCGCCCATCGCCGGTGAAAGCGTCATTTCTTTCATCAAATCCCGATAATTGCCGAAAGCGTGTTTATCGAGAATTTCGATATATTCCTGCATTCCCCGTTGTTGATTAATACTATTATGCGAAACTACCCAAATCTGATGTAAAGCCCACGAAACGCGCCGACGGAGTTGATCTTCGCCGTAAAGGGCTTCTTTAAACATCCACTTTTGATTATTGTGATTCCAGTAATGATTGCGGTTGCAAAGCTCTATCTCCTGACTGTTCCCGGAAAATCCGCAGCTTTCGGGACCGTTGAACGGTTTGAGAGGGAAATTCGGATAAGGAATTGTCGGATAAGTTACCTCAAATTGTTCCTCAATCCAACGTTCTAAACCAACTTTTTGCAGGCGAGAATCCAATGCCTGAGTCGGACCAAAAGCAGCTTGCTCCATAAAACGCTTGCGGTCTGCCGCTTCGGTTTGTGACGAGCGCATGGATTTAACCAAACGAGGCGACCGTGGAGCGGGAGTCGGAACAGCACCGGCATCATCCTTGATTTTGCCGCCGGTTCCGCCTAAACCTAAGCGGACACGATTGCTTGTATTTCCGCGCCACGAAACGCGAATCAAAACATCTCCGTCCGGCTGAGGTTGACCGTTGTATCCGTTCCGGTCGTGTATATGAATTGTTAAACCGTAAATCCAATTTTGTTTAGGAAGCTGTTGAATGTTTTCGACGGTCAAGCCGTATTGTTTGCCGCCCGCATCTTCGGCATAAACTCGAAAAGCGTTCGCTCTCTCTTCCGGCAGCAATTTAACATTGGTGACGAAAATTACGACGCGCGAGCCGGGCTGGAAAACTTCCGAGTTTCTTTCCGGCAAAGCTAAACGTCCATTATCCGCTTTGATTGCCAATGCTCTGGTTGAATTTGCCGCGCTAATTAAAATAGGTTTGGGTGATTCAAACGCTTGATCGTTTGTGACAGTGCTTGCTGAAACGGTAAGAATAAAAAGCAACAACGCGGTTAAGCACGCGGTCAGATATTTGAGCCGCGAATGCGTGAAAGTAAGGATTAATCTTTCATAATTCATATTATTCTTTTTTTAAATTAATGGATGAGCTTTAATAAAGGAGTTACGCTGTTTGGTGTTAAAACGCAAAAACATTAAGTTGTTTAGTAGAATACAGGTAAAAACTTCCCACAAAAGATTCGTTTTTACCCTTGATCAATCGGATTGTCAAGTTAAGTTTTTAGTAATGGAACATGTCTGGCTACCAGAGTATCAAATTTGGAGTCCTGTCGAAAAGACATAATATCCAGCCCGTAAATACAAAACTTTTATTTGAAAATCAGGTCTTACGCCTAATGTGTGAAAAGTGCCAAACGCAGCTATAGTTTAAGACTACTCAACCGGTAGCTCTTTTTTGTGCAACATCTTTTTCCAGTTATTCCGGAAAACACCTTTTACATCTAAAGATGAAACTTACGCTAAAGAATTACCTCGCAAATTACTCTTTGAAATATTTTCTAAACCGCAAATTTTATGATGACTCAAAATAAAAGTTTGTGTGGCTCTCTAACTAATTACTATTACTTCGAGATAATATAGACGCTAATGATTGAATACACGATTTATTGCGACTTTTGCGGAGAAATGATTGACATTCAATCAGGAAGCGCTCGTCAAGCCAGAAAAAAAGCGAAGGCAAAAGGCTTGCTTATCCGTATCCTTCGCAAAGACTATTGCCCGAAATGTGCGGATAAACTTCACAATGAAGGAGAAATTGATCTGAATCAATTAGACAAAAAAATCAAGATGCTTTCAAATTCAAAATAAAATTCCGGAGAAATTAATAATGAAAAACAATTGGATCTTTGCACTCGCTCTGCTCGTTATTAGTTGTGTCGTAAATATAAACGCACAATCGGCGAAAGACACGGATGACCTGAAATACAAACTTCTGGCTACCATCAAAACATCGACAATGCAGAAAGAGATTGATCAGGTTTCTGCGCAAGGTTATCGAATCTTAGTCGGTTCACCGACCAGCGATGCGGAAATGGCGGTCTTTTTATCGCGTGAGGGAACAGTAGATCAGCCTTACAAATACAAACTGCTTGCGACAACACGCACGAGCACTATGCAGAAAGAGCTTAATGAAGCGGCGGACGGCGGTTTTCGTCTTATTCCAAGCACGATGATTGCGAAAAAGCAGCTTCTCGGCGGCGATGAAATCGTCATGATTATGGAGCGCCCGCCAAAAGTTGTTAAAGAATACGAATATAAATTACTGGCGACATCAAGAACGTCAACTCTTCAAAAAGAGGTGACCGAAGCGCAGGCTGCCGGTTTTGCAATTGTCGGGATGGTCAGCCGAGGCGAACATATGGTCGTGATGGAACGCTCAAAAGACGCGCGAAGACCGTAAATTAAGAACTCTCCCCTGGAGATAAAGATATGCAGCATACTCAGAAAAGACATTCGATGAACGGTTTTATCCTTACCGAAACAGTATATGCGCCAAGACTGAATCAGCCGCGCCACATACATTCGGAGCCGTCATTCAGTTTTGTTTTAGCGGGCAATTACATTGAAAAATACGACAGACAGACGCACTCACGCCGCGCCTCAACAATCGTTATTCATCCGCCGCAGGAGGCGCACGCCGTTGATTTTCAAAGCGGAGCCAGAATTTTAAGCGTTCATTTTAATCAGGAAAGATTTAAATATATCCGCGAACGTTCTCCGGTTCTGGACGCGTCAGCAAGCTCTCAAACGAAAACGATTGAGGCGTTTGGGCGCAAAATCTATCAGGAATTTCGGCAAATGGACGAGGCTTCGGCATTGGCGATTGAAGGTCTTATTTTTGAGATTTTAGCCGAAGCGATTCGCGGCAAGGCTGCAACGCATGAAAAAAAATCTCCGCTCTGGCTCAAACAGGTCAAAGAATTTTTGCATGCTAATTTTGCCGAATCAATTGCTCTCGAAACCCTCGCCGAAATTGCTGATGTTCATCCGGTTCATCTGGCGCGCGTTTTTCGCCAAAAATACAATTGTACGATTGGCGAATATGTCCGTCGGCTGCGCGTGGAGTTTGCGCGACAACGCATTTCAACCTCAAACGAGTCGTTTGCTGAGATTGCCGTGACTGCCGGTTTTACGGATCACAGCCATTTTGCCAGAATTTTCAAAAATCAATTGGGAGTCACTCCGGGAGAATATCGAAAAATCTCCCGATAATGTTAGCTCCGTGCAAAAATGTTTTTTCCGTTCAAGACTTCGCCGATGTTTCGTGCTAAAAGGTTCATTGAAATCATCGCTCCCCGGTGTCCTCAAAAAAATGGAGAAATTCTATATGCACAGATTTTTAGCTTTTTTGCCGATTCTATTTTTATCCGCGACTATTCTCGCCCAGCCGACTAAAGCGCCTTTGCTGATCGGGCGCGTGGCGATCAATCAAACTCATATCGCTTTCACTTATGCCGGAAAAATCTGGCTCGTCGAAAGAAACGGCGGCGCTGCTAAAAGATTGAATGACGCGGGTGCTGAGAATAATCCGGTTTTCTCTCCTGACGGTAAACAAATTGCGTTTGCTCGCTTTAACGGCGGCGATTTTGACATTTATGTTTCTCCGGCAATGGGTGGCGATGCAAGGCGTTTGACCTTTCAGGGCGAGGATGATTTCCCCGTTGCCTGGACGCCCGATGGACAAGCGATAGTTTTTGAAAGCACGCGCGATGAAGAAGGCGTCACTCGTCTTCACAAAATCAAAGCCGACGGAAGCGGCGCGTTGGCTGAATCTCTGCCGCTTCCGCAAGCTTTTCAAGGCTCGTTTTCGCCGGACGGAAAACAAATCGCTTACAATCCGCGATCCGGATTCGGCGAGTGGCGATATTATCGCGGCGGTTCAACCGCTCCGGTTTACATTGCCGATTTGCAATCGGGAGCAGTTGAAAAACTGCCGAATCAGAATTACAACGACCGATTTCCGATGTGGTTAGGAGATAAAATCTACACGGTTTCAGACCGCACCGGAATTTCTAATCTTTTTTCGATTGACCGCAAAACGAAACAGGCGAAACAACTGACGACATTCGACAATCAGGGCATCCGAACTGCTGCGGCAGCGAGCGATGCAATTGTTTTCGTTCAAAACGGGCGGCTTCATTTATTTGATTTGGCGAGCGGTCAAAGCAAACAAATTGACGTTTCCGTTGCACCGGATACTGCTGAATTAAGACCGAAAACAGTTCCGGCGATGCGTTTTGTCGAATCATATTTGCCGTCGCCAAGCGGCGAAAAATTATCTGTCGGTGCGCGCGGCGAAGTTTTGATTTTCGACGCGACAAACGGCGAAGCGAAAAATCTGACAAACACATCGGGCGTTGCGGAACGCTATCCAACCATTTCGCCGGACAATAAATCAGTCGCTTATTTCTCCGATGAAGCGAGCGAATATGCGCTTCATATTCGCTCGCTTGAAAACGATTCGGTTAAGAAAATTACGATTGAGCCGAAGCCTTCGTTTTATCAAAATCTAGCTTGGTCGCCCGATTCCAAAAAACTCGTTTTTTCCGACCGGCGTTTGAATCTTTGGCTGGCTGATGCGGAGAAAACGACGGCGGTGAAAGTTGATGCTTCGGTTTATTCGGCGCAGGATAATTTTTCGGCGAAATTCTCGCCTGATTCCCGGTTTCTGGCTTACAGCAAGCGTCTGAAAAACCGCGCCGGAACGATTTACATATATGATGTGACCGGCAAAAAGAGCGTCCAAATTACCGACGGCGTTGTCCACACTCAATCGCCGGTTTTCGACCAGAATGGAAAATATCTTTATTTTCTTTCCAGCCCAAACTCCGGCGCGGGCGAGTTTGATTGGGGCGTTTTGAACGGGATGTTATCGCGTCCGCTTGTTGTCCGCCGGGTTCATGCTCTTATTTTGGCGAAAGAAACGCCTTCCCCGCTTCTTCCCAATAATCAGCCGAATCCAGATGCGAAACCGAACGAATCCGCTCCGACTACGAAAATTGATTTTGAAAATATTTCAGGGCGAATTGTGGATTTGCCCTTGCCGACGCGCGATTACGACCGGCTGACGACGGGAAGACCGGGAAAATTGTTTTTGATGGTTGACGAATGGAAAGCCGCGCCGGGCGATTTTAATCAGCGTTCGGTGACAACCTCCGTTTATCTTTTTGACGCTGCTAAAGCGGGCGCAATGCAGAAAATCGTCGAGGACATCAATGAGATGGATTTGTCAGCCGATGGCTCGAAACTGCTTTACGATAAAGGGCGCGACTGGTTTTTAATCAACTCCGAAATTGCGCCGAAACCGGACGAAGGAAAACTGAATTTGTCGAAGATAGAGGTGCGCGTCAATCCGCCGGAAGAATGGCGGCAGATGTTTCGCGAATCAATGCGGATTATGCGCGATTGGTTTTATGACCCGAATCATCACGGGCAAAATCTCGCCGCGCTTGAACAGGAATACGCCGCATATTTGCCGACTACGACCAGACGCGGCGATTTGAACGCGCTGATGCGTCAGATGCTCGGTCACGTTTCAATTTCGCATCTCGGAGTCGGCGGCGGAGACACCGCCCCGCAAGGCGGAACGAGCGGCGGTCGCGTTGCGCTTCTCGGCGCGGATTACGCAATCGAAAATGGGAAAATCAGAATCAAAAAAATATATCGCTCAACTTCTTTCGCTTCGTCAAACGGCTCGTTTTCCGCGCCGCTCGACCAGCCCGGCGTTGACGTTCGCAACGGGGATTATCTTCTTGAAGTAAACGGAAATAAAATCGAAACGAGCAAAAACTTTTACAGCTATTTTGAAAACACAATCGGCAAACCGACGAAAATAGTCGTCAGCCAAACCCCGGACGGCTCAAATCCGCGCACTTTTACGATTTATCCGGCGGCAGGCGAAAATCGCCTGCGGCGGGCAAATTGGGCGGAAGAAAATCGCAAAAAAGTCGAACAAATGTCCGGCGGAAAATTGGGTTATATTTTCATCGAAAATTACGACCCGAACGGAATTATGAACGCGATTCGCGGTATGACGGGTTATGGCGACCGTCAAGGAATTATTGTTGACCAGCGATTTAACGGCGGCGGTATCACGCCCGATTATTTGATTGAATGGCTGGCAAGGAAGCCGCTTTATTATTATCGTTTTCGCGGCGGAGACGACATCGCCACGCCCGTTAATCCCGCGCCGCCCGTCAAAGTAATGCTCATCAACGAATGGAACGGTTCGGCGGCGGAAACCGGCGCGTTTATGTTTCAACTTGGAAAAATCGGAAAAATCGTTGGAAAGCGAACATATGGCGGCGGTGTCGGACCTTATTTTTTCACGCCGCGATTGATTGACGGCGGGAGTATTCAGCTTCCGAACCGCGCGGCTTATAATCCCGACGGCTCGACCTGGGGAATCGAAAACATCGGCGTAACGCCGGATTACGACGTGGAAATTACGCCGCAGGATTTTATGGCTGGTCGGGATGCACAGCTAGAAAAAGCGGTCGAAGTTGCAATGGCTGAAATAGCTAAATTAAAACCGAGCCAACCAAAACTTCCTGCTTTTCCCGTTCATCCGGCTGGAAAATTGACCGCCGCAAATGATTCAAATGTTTTGCCGCTGCCCGGCTCTTCGTTTCCGATTACAGCAGCTATAGTTGAAACACCCAAAACGGCGGCGTCGGGAAAATTTGCCGATTACATCGGACAATTTGAAACCGAGATGGGCATAGTCACTTTTCAACAGGAAGGCGATAAATTTATTGGCATCGCCGGAAATAACGAGCGCATTGAACTCGTACCGGATGCAGCCGTAAAAGACAAATTCGTCGGACAAACCGCAAGCGTTCAACTTACCTTTGAGCGAGATGCAAACGGAAAAATCACGGGGCTAACGATAATTATTCCGAGCGGAAGAGAGATGAAAGGTAAAAGAATTAAATAACAATTAAACGTACAGTCCTGGGCTGAAGTCTGAAAATCTTCGTATCGGCGAGCGACTCTGTCCCAAGCTATTAATATTATCAATAACATAGGCGAGTCAAATGACTCGCCTATGTTATTGATGCGCCCGATTTAGATTCTATTAAAGGGCGCACAATTACCTTAATTGAAAATCTTTTCCTTGCAGCCTTATTAGCAACGCAATAAACTAGCTTTATCTGAAAAAATTTAAGAGGAGAAAATTATGACTTTATCTTCCATGATTCGTAAATCCTTTGCGGGGTTTATCTTGCTGGCGATTTCAGCCGGTGCGTTTGCACAAAGCAAAGGCTTTGATCCTTCCCGAATGGAC
>DASVQU010000057.1:0-8277 GCA_036388995.1 Pyrinomonadaceae bacterium
TGGTCAGTACCTTTACCATTGCGGGACTCACCAGCTTTCCACTGCGAAATGCCTGGTCAAAGCGAAGCAGGTCTTCCACGGTTGAGTAACCGCCGCCCTGTGGTCCGCCGCGCATGACATGCTGGAATACATTATTCGACCATACGATACCGTTGTCTGTGAACGTCTTGTGATAACCGACCGCGAGGTTCGGATTCACCTTGTCAAGCTCATAAGCGTCGGTATTTATCATGCCCGCAGGCTTGTAGATGTTCTCGCGAACGTAGTCGAAATAACTTTGCCCGGAAACGATCTCGATGACCTTGCCCAGAACCAGCATTCCCGTGTTGCTGTACTGCCATTTGGTGCCGGGTTCGAATAAAAGCTTTTCGTCCTGTTTCGCCAGCGCCATCATGTCATCTACCGTCCGCAGTTTATTTCGCGACGTGTCCTGATAACGCTTGCTGAAATAAGGTCCGAGTCCTGCTGTATGGCTTAAAAGGTGTTTGATCTGAATCTTTTTCGAGGACTCAGCATCGGGAAAATCCGGAATAAACTTGGACAGGGGATCGTCTAACGAGAGTTTTCCTTTCTCAACCAACTGCGCAATCGACACTGCTGTGAACATCTTGTTCATCGAACCGAGATTGAATTTCGTGTCGATCTTGTTCGGCACACCGTAGTCCTTGTTAGCAGTGCCGTACGCCGCCTTGTAAACCGGAACTCCATCCTTGGCGAGCAGCACGGCTCCGGAGAACACGTCGGCATCTGCAAGTCGCTTCAAAAAGCCCTTCAGTTCTTCGCTTATGGCAGCATTATCCAGAGTTCTGCTGGCAGCAGCGGCGGGAGCCTTGGGTGGACGACCGCCGATACCTTTGATCTTGAAAGGTGCTTTGTCCTCCACGCTAAAGAACATTGCTGCGTAGAGTCCTGTAAGTTTGTTTTTCAGCAGGAGTGTGGTGCCATTGGGAGCCGCCTCCTGTACGCTCACTACCTCGTAGCCGCGGGAAATGTCGTAATGGTTAGAAGCAAAGTTAAGATGCTGTTGCATGGGCATACCAAGCATTTCGCTGCCGAAGTTTGCCTCCACGAAACTGCGGACCTTAGCACGGTCGCCTGTCGATATTGCCTCGATGAATGCGCGACCCTGCCGTTCAGCGGCGGTCGGGTCCTGTGCAGATATGCCTGCAACTGCCGTCAAAGAGACGAGAAAGAGTAAAAAGTATCTGGAAATTTGTCGCATGTCTGGACTCCTTGAGAAAATATGACTGACCAGATTACGGTTCTGGTCAGCAAGAGGTTTCAACTTTTTCGCCCTCCAAATAGGACAGAGAAAAGCGATTCTCACTTGAGAGTCGCTTTTCTTTTAAAGTTCTGATTAACCTATACTGCAAACGCCGCACAACTGTCTCAAAAGAGGGCATTTATGAGACAGATACGGATGAGATGCCTTTTGCCCGATTTTAAAAAGCCTCTCGGACTTTCTCGATTTAACCAGAGACTTGTCTGGAGTCCATTTTCGACAGCGCCCGTTTAATGTCGTCCAATCTTTCTTTTCAAGCCCTATTGCTCAGCATCAATTGTATTTTCCCCAAATCGAAATCGTAGGTTTACTGTTTCTGAGAAACATTGTAAAATTTTGTTCACTTATTTTCTCGCAGAGCAAAATAGAGGCAAATTTTTGGTTGCTGCTGCAACTGATAAAAATCATTTCCGAAACAATTTGCCTTTGATTAGGAAAATCACTTTCAATCAAAACAACAATAATAATGAAAAAAGATTCATTCAACATTCACCGTCGCCAACCTTCAGCATCCGTAGTCGCTTCCGCTTTGATGTGGGCGCTTGTAATGTTGCCGCTCGCGCAGTTGTCACCTTCCTCCGCCGCTCAACAACCGATTCAATCTGAAAAAAACGGAAATCAGTACGAGCCGCTCAAAAATTACGATATTCGGGCGGACGAATCAGCCGTTGCATTGTTATCGGATTTCCGCACCGCCGCCGGGGTTTCCGAATTAACTGCGGCAAAAGAGCGACGAGAAATGGATGCCGCAGAAGCCTCGCTCAAACGCCGCGTCCCTTCGCTTAAAATTGAGCGCAACCCGGAACTCGGAACGCCTGAAGTCATCGCCATCAACTCAATACGCGGCGAAGCGGCTTTAAGAAGCGCGATTTCGGGCAAGCGCGCCGATATTTTGCGCGGATTTTTAAAACAAAACGATGATCTCGTCGGCGTGGCGAGCCGTCAAATAGACGATTTGAAAACCGTTGCCGATTACACGAATCCTGACGGGAATCTTTCTTTCGTTCATCTCGAACAAACAATCAACGGCATTCCCGTGTTTCGAGGCGAAGTCAAAGCCGGATTCAACAAACGCGGCGAGATGTTTCGCGTGATAAACAATCTCGCGCCCGGCATCAGCGACAGCAATTTAAGCGACGGTTTCGGTGCGCCGGAAGCGGCGGTGCAGGCGGCGTTTAAATACGTCGGGCGAGAGATGAGAGCCGATGATTTAGAACGCGGAACAAATGCTGCGGCTCAGAGCGAAAACAAAGTTAGGTTCGGTGAGGGCGATTGGGCGACGACCGCCGAAAAAATGTATTTTCCGACCGAAACGGGAGTGGGGCGCTCTGCGTGGAGAGTTTTGATTTGGGAAGACACAGCAGCTTATTACGTTTTAGTTGACGCCGAAACCGGCGCGCTGCTCTGGCGAAAAAATATTGCCCAGGATCAAACGCAGGCGGCGACTTACAGCGTTTACGCTAACGACACTAGTATGATCCGCACGCTGGACAGCCCGGCGCCGATGTCGCCCGGACTCATCAATCCGGGTTTGGGAACGCAGGCTGCGATCCTGCCGCGCACGAGCGTCACGCTCATCGGCAACGAAGCGCCCTACACATTCAACCAAAAGGGCTGGATTACCGACGGCAACAATACTACAAACGGCAACAACGTCGAAGCGGGCGTAGATCGCTCGCAACCGAACGGCGTTGACCAAACCGTAATCGGCGAAAACCGCGTTTTCAATTTCAATTATTCGCCCAGCGCGCCTGGGGGCGTCGGCGACAGCCCGCTCAATCCCGAATTTCAAAAGGGCGCCGCGACTCATCTTTTTTATCTGACCAATCGTTATCACGACGAAATGTATCTGCTCGGTTTCACCGAAGCGGCAGGGAATTTCCAAAATGAAAACTTTACCGGTCAGGGACGCGGCAATGACCATATCTCGGCTGAAGCGCAGGATTTTTCCAGCATGAACAATGCCA
Source organism: Pyrinomonadaceae bacterium (assembly GCA_036388995.1). Lineage (GTDB taxonomy): Bacteria > Acidobacteriota > Blastocatellia > Pyrinomonadales > Pyrinomonadaceae > JALZCH01. Next base: position 3,250 of record DASVQU010000057.1, read on the forward strand.
ATTTTTTCACGCCGGCAGACGGTACGCGCGGAAGAATGCAGATGTTTATCTGGAGTTTCTCAACCCCAAACCGCGACGGCGATTTGGATGCCGACATTGTCATTCACGAATTAACGCACGGTTTATCAAACCGCCTGCACGGCAATTCGACCGGTTTAGCGTCGAGTATGTCAGCCGGAATGGGCGAAGGATGGTCGGATTTTTACGCGCACGCAATGCTCAGCGAGCCGACCGATCCACTGAACGGGGTTTATCCCAGCGGCAGCTATTCGGTTTATAACGCGGCATCGCCGAGCAATTATTATTACGGCGGGCGGCGTTTGCCGAAAGCGATTCTTGCCGCCACCGGCGGTCCAAACAATCGTCCGTTTAATCCGATGACATTTGCCGACATTGACTTCACGCAAATCAACATTAACGACGGGGCTTATCCGGCGCGGGTGACCGGCGCTCCCGCCGATCAAGTTCACGCGGCTGGAGAAATCTGGTCGTCCGCTTTGTGGGAAGTGCGCGGCAAATTTATCCAGAGACTCGGACATGAGGCGGGCAATCGCAGGGTTTTGCAGCTCGTAACCGACGGAATGAAGCTCGCGCCGCTAACGCCGACGTTTTTGCAGGAGCGCGACGCCATTGTTGCCGCTGCTCAGGCGAGCGGCTCGGCGGCTGATGTGGTTGATGTCTGGGCTGGTTTCGCAGCCCGCGGAATGGGATTTTCCGCTCAGGTTTTGAACCCCGGTATTGGCAACAATACTGCGCGCGTCGTCGAAGCGTTCGATTTGCCGAACGTTGTGCAAACACCGAATTTTACGTTTACCGACACGGCTGGCAATAACAACGGTTATGCGGAACTGGGCGAGCCGATTGTTTTGACCGTTCCGCTCTCGAACAACGCCGGTGAAACGATTAGCAACATCAATCTTCAAGTAGCGGGCGGCGGCAACGCCTTTTACGGCGAAATCGCTAATGCTCAAACTGTAGCCAAGCAAATCAATTTCACAGTTCCGGCAAATGCCCAATGCGGCAGTCTTTTGACTCTGACTTTTAACATCAGCAGCAATCGCGGAACTCGTACGGAAACTCGCACGCTGCGCATCGGCGCTCCGGCTTTCACGGCGACCGGACAAAATTTCGATGCCGTAACCACGCCTTCTCTTCCTAACGGATGGGAGAAACAGCAAACCGGCGCTTTCACAACCGGCTGGGTGACGGTCAATAACGGGTCGAGCAGCCAGCCGAATTCCTTGTTTGCGCCCGATCCGCCGACGCGCGGACTCGCCGATGCCTCAATTTTGGCGCGGATCGAATCGCCTTCGTCTCAGCTTCGCTTTAAATTGAATTACAACGCCCAAACCAATTTTGACGGCACGGTTTTGGAAATAAAAATTGGGACCGGCGAATGGCAGGACATTCTCGCTGCGGGCGGCTCGTTCACGTCCGGCGGCTACAATCAATCTTTTGCTCCAACTGCCAACCATGAATTGAGCAATCGCCAAGCTTGGACAGGCAATTCAAACGGTTTTGTTGATACGGTTGTTAATCTCCCTTCGGCGGCGAACAATCAAACCATCGGCTTGCGCTGGCGCGCCGTTGCCGACGGCAGCATTTCGGGCATTGGTACACGGATTGACGATTTGCAAATTACCGGCGGGAAACTGCAAGACGGTTTCACTTGTGCACCATCGCGCAATACGCGTGCCGACTACGACGGAGACGGCAAAACCGACCGCGCGGTGTTTCGCGACGGAATTTGGTATGAGCTTCGCAGCCAGGCAGGCTTCGCTGCGCAGCATTTCGGGCAAGCAGGCGATCAACCGCTCGCGGGCGATTTTGACGGCGATGATAAAACAGATGTTGCCGTAATGCGAAACGTCGGCAGCGCACTCAATTTTTACGTCCTTAACAGTCAGAACAACACGTTTGCGGCGACCGTTTGGGGAACGGCGGGCGACATTCCCGCGATTGGCGATTACAACGGCGATAACCGCGACGACATTGGCGTTTTCCGTCCGACCGATGGAGCTTGGTACGTCCAGCCCGCGGGCGGAGCGGCAATGATCGCCCTTCAATTTGGAGCAAACGGCGACAAACCAGTCGCTGAGGATTACGATGCTGACGGCAAAACCGATTTTGCCGTGTTCCGCCCGTCAAACGCTACATGGTACGTCCAGCAGTCAACTGCCGGTTTTACCGCCTTTCAGTGGGGTTTGAATGGTGATCGGCTCGTACCGGCAGATTACGACAATGATAACAAAGCCGATTTTGCCGTGTTCCGCGCCGGAAATTGGTACATTCGCCGCTCGACGGATGGACAGCTTCAAGCAATTAACTTCGGTTTATCTACGGACACGCCGGTTCCGGGCGATTACGACGGCGATGGATCCGATGATGCGGCTGTTTATAGAGATGGCATATGGTACGTACAAGGTTCGGCTTCCGGCTTTAACGCCATGGAGTTTGGAATTGCTTCCGACGTTCCGATACCGATAGTTTTCACCAAATAACTCCAACAAAGGACACTAGTAAAAATCATGGCATGATGCGAAAGTTCAATTTGCAGCGAATACTAATTTTTTCGGCAGGCTGGATTTTGCTGGCGTTTCTCTTTTCGGGTCTGTACTATTTTTTAAACCTTCAACGAGCTAACCCCTTTCCATACGAATGGAAAAACGTCTTTTTATGGCAAGTGATAATTTATGGCTGGGCAATTCTCTCACCGCCAATTGTTTTCTTCGCCAAACGATTCCGCTTCGAGCAGCGAAACTGGTGGCGCCTGTTACCCGCACACCTTGTTGCGGCGGTTGTTTTTATACTGCTTCACGCAGTTATTTACGTCATTTTCAGTAAAATTGTTGATCCGGCGATAGTTGCCCGCTACGGCGGTATCTGGGCTTATACATCATGGCTACTCACAAATAACTGGCTTGTAAATTTGCCGATGTATTGTTTTCTGTTGAGCAGCATTTACATGGTCGACTTTTACCGGCGTTTTCAAGCCGAACAGTTAAAATCTTCGGAACTGAAAGCCGCCCTTGCCAACTCGCAGCTTAATGCATTGAAAATGCAGATTCATCCGCATTTTCTGTTCAACACTTTGAATTCGATTTCCGCCTTGATGCACAAAGATGTAGAAGCAGCAGATAAAATGGTCGCCCGCCTCGGCGATTTTCTGCGCACGACGCTGGAGAATTCCGGCGACCGCGAAGTTTCGCTCAAACAAGAGATGGATTTTGTCGGGCGCTATCTGGAAATCGAAAGCGTGCGGTTCCAGGATCGACTCGTGGTCAAGATGAACATTGATCCGGAAACGCTCGCGGCGCGAGTTCCTAACTTGATCCTCCAGCCGATTGTCGAGAACGCGATTAAGCACGGCATTTCTCAGCAAGAAAGTGTGGAAAGCCTGATTATTTCGTCCGAGCGTCACGAGGATAGATTGCAAATTCGCGTCGAGGACAGCGGACCGGGGTTACAGCCTTCAAATGAAAACGGCAAAGGCAGCAAGACCGGTGGTATCGGGCTTGCCAATACCCGCGCAAGACTCGCGCATCTTTATGAAGAGAACTATCGTTTTGAAATAAAGAATGCGGTCCCGCACGGCGTGATCGTAACGCTGGAAATTCCCTTCGAGACAATAAAAAGTTTGCAGCCGGAAACGGATCAGGTTGAAATCAAATGACGAAATCCGAGATCAAAGCTCTTATCGTTGACGATGAATTTCTGGGGCGGGAAAGAATTCGCTCGCTTCTTAGTGAGCACGCTGACATAAAAATTGTCGGCGAGTGCATCAACGGGCGCGAAGCAGTTGAAGCGATTCGAAATCCGAAACCTGACCTGGTTTTTCTTGACGTGCAGATGCCGAAAATCAACGGCTTTGATGTGGTTGAAATCATCGGTACTGAAAATATGCCGGCGGTGATTTTCGTCACCGCTTACGATGAATACGCCATTCGGGCTTTCGAGATAAACGCGGTTGATTACCTTCTCAAACCTTTTGATAAGGGGCGATTTGAAAAAGCTGTTGATCGTGCAAAACGCGAAATAAAAAGGCAGGAGTCGCCAACAGAAATTAGAGAAAATTTGCGAGAACTATTGAAAGAAGTCAAAAACGAACCAAGTTATTTGAAACGCATTCCAGTCAAATCAGCGAGTGGAACAACATTCGTTCTGACTGAAGAAATTGACTGGATATCGGCATCCGGACATTACCTTGAGCTGCATATAGGCAATGAAACGCATTTAATCCGCGAAAAACTTTCCGTAATAGAAACACAACTTGATCCGCAAATCTTCATGCGCATTCATCGCTCGACAATTGTCAATGTCGACCGCATTGAATCTCTGCATCCGATATTCAATGGTGACCAGCTCGTTATTCTTAAGAATGGACGTGAACTAAACTTGCGCCGTAATTACTACGATAAGTTAATGACCCGTCTCATGAGGTAAAAAGATAAGCAAAATTGAATGAATATCGCATGAAGGGTATCACTGGGGAAGCGCTCCGCCATTACTGACTGAACATCAATATTTTCGGAGTTTCCGAACCGGGGCAATGCATGCAAGTATGCCGTCGATGCACTTGGAGAAAAAGAATAGCAGTCTTAAAACAGCTATCTTAGTTCGTAAAGAGCGGCTAACAATTACTCAGACGAGAAACCGAATCAGACTGATAATCTTTTCCTTTTTTAAACACAAAAATCATCTTTTTTGCATTAATCTTATAAAGTTGTAAAAACTATCGGAAAAAACTTCTCACCGAAGAACAACCACTCAGGACGCATAAACAATCATCCATTACAAAAAAACAATCATCAGGGACAAAAGCGTTGCTAATTTGATGCAAACAATTAGAATCCTGCCAGACCTTATTCTCATTACAAGACTGATATTAAACGGTATCTAAAATTTTATTTTTTTTGAAAGAGTATAGCGAAATGCGAAAAAATCTTTTCCTGATGCTGACTATCGGGCTGTCTGCTTTTATATTCTCAACGACGGCTTCGGCGCAGCAGAAATTCACTGTCAGCTTAA
>DASVQU010000058.1:0-47842 GCA_036388995.1 Pyrinomonadaceae bacterium
TCCAGAATATAGGTTAAATTCAAAATATTCTAATCCCTGCCCAGTTTAAATTTAAGCCAGCATTATACTCCCCCTTAATAAATGACAATTATACCTGCAAACAATATACTAATGACGATTATTCCTCTTTCGAGGACTGTCCTAACGGTGCATACGAATGTCGGCGGGTGGAATATATTTCTCCTTCTCCCGCTCCTGGTTCCTATACAAGGCGTAATTATATAAGTTATTGCATAAACCCTGTTACAGGGTTTCCGACAGATTGCGCCGACATAGTAATTCATAAATTCTACGTTTTCGATTCTAATTGTCCGCCCCCACCAAATTGCCCGGATAATGACAATGATGGATTCACTACTTGCCAGGGAGACTGTAATGACGGAGATGCTTATTTAAACCTTAGGGACATGACGGTGATACTTATAGCACTTGTCGGGGCGATTGTGATGATGAAGAGGAGGCGAAATATCCCGGACATGGTTGTATAGAGCCAAACTGCGTACCACATATAGTTGATGAAGGTGGTGATCCCAACTATGGTTGCGCAGCCTGCAGGGACGATTTTGATAACGACTGCGACGGGTATAAAAACTTTAACGACCCTGGATGCTTCTTTAACTGTTCACAGATTAGTCCTATTGTGATTGATGTACTTGGAAACGGATTCAAGCTGACGAATGCGGCTAACGGTGTAACGTTCGATATAAACGGTGACGGAACGCCCGAACGGTTGTCTTAGACAGACGCTAATGTCGACGAGGCGTGGCTTGCTTTAGACCGTAACGGCAATGGAGTAATAGATAACGGATTAGAGTTGTTCGGCAATTTCACAACGCAATCACAGCCGCCGTCCGGCGAGATGAAAAACGGTTTTTTGGCTTTAGCTGTATATGATAAAACGGCAAACGGCGGTAATAACGATGAAAAAATAACCGTTGACGACAACGTATTTACCAGCTTGAGATTATGGCAAGACATGAATCACAACGGCGTCAGCGAATCAAGCGAATTGAAAACGCTTCAACAGTTAGCAATTGGCTGAGATAGATTTAAAATATAAAGAATCGAAACGGACTGACGAGTACGGCAACCAATTTCGCTATCGCGCCAAAGTTGCGGATTTGAGAGGAGCAAATGTGAATCGCTGGGCGTGGGATGTGTTTCTTCTGAGGGTTGCTCCAACATCTCAAACTGAGTTTCCTAGCAATTATAAGTTTAATGGATTAATTGCCAGAGGGACTACATTATCTACATTAGATCAACCATTTAGCTTTATCGTTTCAAACTTGCAATATACAAAACCTGTTGGTAGATGCGGCGAGAGCACTTCAGTAAAAGCAATAAATTAGCCGACATGTTTGTTGCTTTTTATTTCCCGGTTATTAAAGCCATCGCTTCGGCGCGAGTGCGCTGGTCTTTGCGGAAATTTCCCAAAACGGCTGAGGTAATGGTTTTCGCGCCAGGTTTTTTAACACCGCGCAGAGTCATACAAGTATGCTCGGCTTCGATAACGACCATCACGCCGCGCGGCTGCAAATTGTCGAACAAAGTGTTGGCGATTTCAGCGGTCAATCTTTCCTGCACTTGCAGACGCCTCGCAAAAGTTTCGGCAATTCGCGCGAGCTTCGACAATCCGACGATTCGCCCGTCTTTCGGAATGTAAGCGATGTGGCAAACGCCGACAAACGGCGCGAGATGATGTTCGCAAATCGAAGCGATTTGAATGTCTTTGATCAACACCATTTCGTCATGCGAATCTCCCGGCAAGGCGACAACGTGTTCGGTCGCGTTTTCCCACATTCCTGCGGTCAGCTCGGCGTAAAAATCGGCGACTCTTTCCGGTGTCCGCTGCAAACCGTCGCGTTCGGGATCTTCGCCGATTCCCTCTAGAATGAGGCGGACGCCAGCTGCAATTTTTTCCAAATCAACTTTACTTTCGTTCATCAAATTTCACCGCGTTTACGCATAAATTTCGTTAGTAATTTCTTTCAATTTATTTTCCACAATTTCCCGAATCTGCCGGAGCGAATTTTCGTCAACCGCTTCAAAACGCAAAACCAAAATCGCCTGCGTATTTGAAGCGCGCACCAAGCCCCAGCCGTTTTCAAAGATGATTCTCGCACCGTCAACATCAATCACTTCATTGGTCTTTTTAAATTCCTCGGTGATGCGGCGGACGACTTCAAATTTCTTTTCTTCCGGGCAATCAACGCGAATTTCCGGCGTGTTGATTGCCTTTGGCAAATCCGACAAAAATTCGGAGAGCGGCTTTTCGGAATTCGACAGAATTTCGAGCAGCCGCGCGCCCGAATAAATCGCATCATCGTAGCCGAAATAACGGTCTGCGAAAAAAATATGACCGCTCATTTCGCCCGCTAACGCAGCGCCCGTTTCACGCATTTTGGCTTTGATCAAAGAATGACCGGCTTTCCACATTACGGCGCGACCGCCGCGTCGCTCGATGTCGCTGAAAAGACGCTCGGAGCATTTGACTTCGGCAATAAAAACGGTTTCCGGCGATTTTTCTAAAATAGAGCGCGCGAAAATAATCATTAATTCGTCGCCCCAAATTATATTGCCCCGTTCATCAACAACGCCGATGCGGTCGCCGTCGCCGTCAAAACAAATCGCCAAATCCGCTTTTTGTTCAAGGACGGTTTTGATGGCGTCAAGCAAATTTTCAGTTACGGTCGGGTCTGGATGATGATTCGGAAAACGGCTGTCAGGTTCAATAAACAGCTCAATCGTTTCGCAGCCGAATTGTTTGTACAAAGGCGCGCCGACGATGCCCCCGATTCCGTTTCCGGCGTCAATTACGACTTTTAATTTTCGCTCGCCGAGCCGGACGTTTTCGGCGGCAAAATTCAAATAATTCGGAATTATATTTTTTTCTTCAGCCGCACCGCTCCCGGTTTCAAAATCTCCGGCAAGAGCGATTCGTTTGATTTCCTGAATTTGCGCTCCGTGCAGCGTTGATTTTCCGAGACACAATTTAAAACCGTTATAATTTGCAGGATTATGCGAGCCGGTAATCATCACTCCGGCATCAACCGTTTCGGTAAAAAGCGAAAAATAAACGAGCGGCGTCGGAATTTTTCCCAAATCCAAAACGTCGCAGCCCGTCTCGTTTAAACCGCGAACCATTAAATCCCGAAACGTTGCTCCGCTTTCGCGAGCGTCGCGACCAAGACTGATTCGCCGCGCTCCGTTACGCCGAAAGTATGTGCCGATGGCGCGTGACAGCCGGAAAACCGTTTCCTCATTCAAATCTTCGCCGACAATTCCGCGGATGTCGTATTCACGAAAAATATGCTCGTTCATTCAAAAGGTTAAAAATAAAAAATCAGGAATTTACAATAAAGCTAACATTTGTCTGAACGGATACAAAATGCGGCAATATTGCCATAAATTTAAATTCCCCATTTTTCTGGCATTCCGATTGCGAATTAAAAAAGAAATTTACAGCTTGGAACAAAATCGTACAAAACGAGTGCAGTTTTGCTTCAAATCGAAAAGTAATAGTACGAAACAATACATTTGAGAGGAGTTCAAAAAAATAATGGCTGACAATTACGGGTCGGGAACACAAAAAGACGGAACAATTTCGGAAGAAGTTTCGGCAACCGGGCAAAGAGCCTGGGGAAACGTCGAAGCCGCCGCCGGCGCTATTACGGGCGACGAATCGCTGCGCGCTGAAGGTCATCGAGACATCAACAGCGGCGACGCGCGCCAAAGTCAAAATCGAATGGTCACGGGACTTTTCCGCGACCGCGAAAGCGCCGAACGCGCTTACGGCTCGCTCGAAAGCCGCGGCTATTCAAAAGACGACGTTAATTTAATGATGTCCGAAGACACGCGCAATAACTGGTTTAGCGGCAGCAACAGCGCCGACAACACAACCGGATTGGGCGATAAAGCTCTCGAAGGCGCGGGCGCAGGCTCGGCAATCGGCGGAACAATCGGCGCGGTTCTCGCCGCAATTGCGGCAATCGGCACAAATGTCGTGCTTCCGGGTTTAGGTTTGGTAATCGCCGGACCGCTTGCCGCAGCTTTGGCGGGCGCAGGCGCAGGCGGTTTGACGGGCGGATTAATCGGCGCTCTGGTCGGTTCGGGAATTCCCGAAGACCGCGCCAAAGAATACGAAGAAGGAATCAAAAGCGGCGGAATGGTGATGGGAGTTAATCCCCGCAACGACGAAGACGCGACTTATTTTGAACAAGAGTTTAGAAATAATCGCGGCGAATCGGTTTACCGTTAATCAATCAAGTTTGCTCCTTGAATAAATCGGGCGCAATGTTTCAAACCGCAAGTTGAAACATTGCGCTCTTTCTCTTTATTCTTTCAAATTATTGATGCACAATTCAAAACAACCGCTAATTTTAAGTTTGGAAACTTCGACCCGCTCCGGCGGCGTCGCGCTTTTACGCGGAAACGAGGTTTTAGCCGAAAGAGCGGGCAAAGAAAATTCTTCACAATCCGCGCAGCTTTTATCTGACATTCGTGAAATTCTGCAAAAGAACGATTTGAACTTAAACCAAATCAATTTATTCGCCGTCACGGTTGGACCGGGAAGCTTTACGGGATTGAGAATCGGGCTTGCCACTGCCAAAGCATTAGCAATGGCTTTAAAAATTCCAATTGCGGGAATTTCGACTCTCGAGGCGGCAGCCTCGTGTTCTGAAAAAGACGGAGAAATCTGTGTTGTTCTCCCGGCGGGAAGAAATGAGTATTTTGCGCAATCTTTTAAAAAAAGCGGGCAGAACGGTTTAAAGCGCATTTCCGAAATTGAAATTTATACGGTTAAGAATCTAATTGAAATGTGCGCTGAAAAGAACAATTCAAACTGGATTTCGACCGAAGAAATTATTTCGGTAATTTCAGAAGCAGGGAAAAATGCGAACCATAATTATCAAGCTTTACCTCAAAATTTAGCCATTTCGGTCGGTCGAACCGCTCGCGAGATTTTTCTGCGCGGCTATTTGAACGAGAATCCTCCGCATCCGGTTTACGGGCGCGGCGCAGGCATCGGCGGAAGCAATAATGCAAAATAAAAAGATCGAAATTTTTCCCGCAACTGCCGATGATTTGGAAGCAATTGCCGAAATCGAATTGCTTTCCGGTTTAAGCCTTTGGGGAACTGAAAGCTACAAATCTGAGCTGGCTAGAGACGAAAATCTTTTTTACGTTGCCAGATCGGATGGAAAAGTTGTCGGATTTGTTTTTGCGCGTCTGATAACGCCGGAGATTGAGATTTTTAATATTGCCGTTTTACAAGAGTTCAGGGAACGGGGAATCGGGCGAAAATTGTTTGAAACAATTTTAGACCTTGCGGTTGATCAAGGTTGTCGAGAATGCTGGCTTGAAGTCCGCGAATCGAATGTGGCAGCGCGACGGTTTTATGAAAAATTAAACTTTCAAAATGTCGGGCGCAGAAAGAATTATTACCGATCTCCCGTAGAAGATGCATTATTGCTGAGATATATAATTGTCAATAAACCTTGCTTGAAAAAAAAGTTTGAGTTATAACATTCTTAAGATGCCGATTCGAATTACCAAAAATCGAAATTTTCTGCGCGAGCAGAAAATCGGCTTTACTTTCCAGCCTAAACATAAGATTCGAAAGAGACAAGGAGACCAAAACCAATGGACAGTAGAACAATGGATAGTTTGCGCGAGCAATTGATGAAAGAAGACCCGGTTTTCCGCAATTTGGCAATGGAACACAAAAAATACGAAGAGCGTTTGGACGAATTAACGCATCTTTCTTATCCGAGCGAAGATGAACAGCTTGAAGAAACACTTTTGAAAAAGAAAAAATTAGCGGTCAAAGATCAAATGCACGAAATTCTATTGAGCCGCGAAGCAACGGTTCATTAAATTTAAATACAATTTTAGCTGAAAGCGCGAAATTCTTGTTTCGCGCTTTTCTCATTTTCCGGTTCAGGCGTTTTGCCGCAAGCCAGATTGTCCCGCGCAAAGCATAAAATCCCGTTAAAAGTCGGGATGAAAAGAAACCTGTCGGTAATTTCCGGCGCAGCCACCCCGTAATTGTTTTCGCCGAGCAGAATTTGATTTAAAATCTTTCCTTTTTTAAGTTCCAGAACGATTGCCGAGCTTTCGCCGTTTGCCAGCAAAATCGCAGTTTCCTGATTTAATAATTCGGCGCTCAAAGGGCGCGCCGCCAAACGTCGCCGCCATTGCCTTTTACCGTTTGAATATTTGTGAAGATAAACGAAGTTGTCGAGCGATGTTATGAGCAATCCGCGCGAAGTGGGTAAAATATCCTGTACTGCGCCGCCGGTTCGGAGCATCCATAATTGGTGTGAATCGTTTTCTCTGAGAGCTATAATGTCGCCGCGAGCATCACCGAAATAGATAATCCCATTCGAAGCGACGAGATTGTTTTGCGCCGGATGTTTGACTTTATATTGTTTTAACGATTCGCCGTCGGCAGACCGAATTGAATAAATCGAATTGTCTTTCGTCCCGAAATAAATTTGTGTTCCCGAATGGTAAATTTTAGTCGTCACAGTGGTCGAGACGTTTTTGCTCCAAAGCAAAGCGCCGGTTGCAATTTCCAAGCTCGTCAAGTTTGCGCCCGTTTCCGATTCGTTTGCGGCGAGCAGTAATGTTTCGCCAGTTAAAACCAAATATACTTGCCCGGCATTTGGGAAATTTTTCTGCCAGATTGTCAGTCCTGTGTTTGAGCTTAAAGCCCTAATTGTCAATGAACTCGCAACTTTTCCGGTTTCATCGGACGGCGTGCGTGTTGCCGCGATGACAATTTTGCCGCTGGATACCGGCGGCGCGGCGATTTCGCCGCCCAGTTCTGCTTTCCAATTGACGTTCCCGGTTGATGAGTCAAGACTTACTAATGTTGCGTCGGATAACGAAAAAATGAGGCTGTTTGAATTGACTGTCAGCGGGAGGTTCGTGAGCGTTCCCGTTTCATATTTCCAGCACTGCTGATAGTTCGTAAAATTGTTGCCGGCAGCGAAAACACTCAGATTTAATAGAAATAAAGATAAAACAAGCTGAAAGCTGAGGCTCGGAAAAGTCTTGTGAAAAATAATCGAGAAAAATCCTGGTTTCATTAAAGAAAAAATATTAAACGAGATTTTAAAATCAAACAAATAAACAGCCGTTTCAAAGGCAATTTGATGAAGATAACGGCGGGCGAGTGGCTTGACCGAAAAGCGATTCGGCGGGTAACATCACAAACACTTCTGAAAACTGGAGAAAAAACAAAAGATGTCATTTAACAAAATCATTCTCGTGGGAAATTTAGGGCGCGACCCCGAATTGCGTTATACGCCGCAGGGAACGGCGGTTTGCAGTTTTTCGGTGGCGACCAGCGAGCGCAAAAAAAGCGCCGCCGGAGATCAGCAGGAAATAACAACCTGGTTTCGCGTAACTCTTTGGGATAAAAGGGCTGAAGTGGCTTCAAAATATTTGACCAAAGGCAGCCCGGTTTATATCGAAGGTCGTTTGCGGATGGAGGAATACACCGACCGCGACGGGAAGCAGCGTCAATCGCTCGAAGTACAAGCGACCGAAATGCAGTTTATCGGTTCAAATCGTCCGGCTGAAGAAGGCGGATACAGCGGCGGAAGAGGCGGCGCTGATAATTTTAGCGGCGGCGAGCCACAGCGTTCTGAAACCCGACCCCCGCAACGCGGAGCCGCGCCCGCTGCTTCGCGCGATTACGATGATTTCGACCAATCCGGCGCAAGCGACGAAGACATTCCTTTCTAGTTCAGATCTCGGATTTCGGAGTGCGGAGTTTCTTCTGATTCTGCACTCTGAATTCCGCATTGGTCTGCATCTCCCACAGTAATAAATGCTTCAAAAATGCGTGATGAGCGGCAAAGCGCGCGATGCAAAAGCCGGGCAGCCCGTCACGAAAACCCGCTTTTAAAAAATAAGTTTGTAGAAACGCGGTAAAGCCAGCCGTGACGACTTTTAATCGCGTTGTTCGCCGACCGCTTTCAAACATTTGTTGTGCGGCGAGTGGTGCATAACGCTCGCCAATCATTCGGTGATGATAAGCGGCGTTCTGAATGCTGTAATGCAAAATGTCGCCGCCGCGCAGATACTCCAATCGAGCATCCGAATTCAATTGAACGGATTCGTGAATTAAAACATCTTTCCAGACGGCTTTTGTCCGATTATAAAAACGCAATTGCCAATCGGGATACCAACCGCCGCCGCGAATCCAGCGATTCATATAAAAATTTTTGCGAGCAATTCTATAGCCTTCAGCAACTTTTTCTTCAGGTAGTTCTTTAAGTTTGAGTATTCTTTGAACTAATTCGGGCGAAGCTCTTTCATCTGCGTCGAGACTGAAAATCCAATCGTTTGTTGCGTTATCGGCTGCAAATTGCTTTTGCCGGGCAAATCCCTGCCATTCTTGAACCAAAACTTTAACTCCGCAACTTGCCGCAATTTCGCGGGTTTGGTCGGTCGAGCCGGAATCAACGACAATAATTTCGTCGGCAAAACTGACGGATTGACAAGCGGCGCGAATGTTTTCGGCTTCGTTAAAAGTGATAATCGTGGCTGAGATTTTCATTTGAAATGAAAAACTTATAACGCAAAACTTAAAGAAAAAAAAGAAGAGTCGTTGTTTCGACTCTTCAACCAAAGAATTAAAAAGAAAAACTAATTAAGGAGCGACGACCGATTCGATAATAATGTTGTTCGTGCGAAGCGTCGTCGAAGTGGCGCGCTGTAAATCCGCGAGAGCTTTATTAAAATCGGTTTCGGAGCGAATTTCAGCGTTGCGGGCATTTGCCAGAGCGTTTTCGCGCTGAAATAGCAGGAACGTAGTAGAGCGTCCGACTTCATAAAGTTTCTGTTCGCCTTGAAGTTGAATTTCAGCATTCTCACGCGCAATGCGCGCAGTTAAAACTCTTTGACGCGCGGTTTCAACTGCCTGAACCGAATTGCGAACTTCGGCAATTACCAGTTGTTCGGTGTCGCGCGTTTGGGCGTCGAGTCTGGTTTGCTGAATTCGCGCGCCCGCCAGGTTCGCTTTCGCCGTGCGATTGCCGACGGGAATTTGAATCGTCACGCCGACTTGGTAAGTTGGCGCATCTGTGCGGAAAAGATTCGCATTTGATTGTGCGAAACTGCCGACCAGAAAACCGGGTGTTGTCGGAACGGTGAACTTCGGATTAGGGATTTGCTGATCTGCTGGTCTCAACAAATTTATTGCATTAAGCAAAATTTCATCATTACCTGAAAATTGCTTAACTTCTAAATTACTATTTGTTTGTCCAACGCTCTGGGCGATGCCATTGAGATAAACCGAGCCGGTTAAATCAACAATCGGCTTGGTTTGGTTTTTGAAATATTTAACGTCAATGTCGTTGATTTCCCGCTGTAAATTTAAACGGCGCAGTTCCGGGCGGTTTTGTTTAGCTTCGGCGAGCGCATCGTCCAATTTAACCGGCGTTTGATCAAAGCTCGGCTCATCGGTCGGAAGCATTTGCGTTGACCATTCAGGCGCATTCGGATCGCGCAAAATCAATTGTTTGAGCGTGTTTTCCGCCGTAGTTACGTTTTGCGCCGCGAGCAGCAAATCCGATTCGCGGTTTGCCAATTCGGTGGCGACTTCGGCGCGGGCGAGCGGCGCTGCCGCTCCGGCGGCGATTTGCGCTTCGACGCGGCGCAGATTTTGTTTGGTCAAATCCAGATTCGCGAGGCGGTTTTGCTGGTCGCGCAGGGCGAAAACCAAATCCCAGTAAGAGCGCTGCACCTGAGCGATAACATCAATCGTGCGCTGGCGAAAATCGGCATCGGATTGTTCGAGGCGTTTGCGCTGGATTTTGATGTTGCGGCGATTGTTGTCAATCGCGCGGTCGCGCCAGAGCGGTTGTGTAAAGCTCACGCCGAGCGAAGAAGAAAACAATGCGCTCGTGCCGCTTCCGTCAATTGTCGAGCCCGACACCTGCGCTTGCTGAAAGCGGTTTTCCGTGCGTTGGTTATTGTAAAAAGTTCGAATAAATCCGCCGCCGACTTTGATGTTTTTTGAGAAATCGGTATTGACCGTGAAATCGTTGCGAGCCGATTGCCCGGTTGTCCCGCTGCGCGTAAAAGTCGGGGTGACGCCGATAAACGGATCGTAAAAACCTTCAAAAGCTATCAGAGATTGCTCGTTCAAACGCACGTCGTTGCGGGCGACTTCGATGTCGTTGTTGTTTTCGAGCGCGCGTCGAATCGCTTCGTTCAAGGTAAAAGGCGCGACTTGCCCGGGCGTGACTCCGATGCGAGTCAAACCGGAAAACGGACGCGGCACAAACGGAGCGAACTTTTTATTTTCCGCCGGTTGTTCGGTCTGTTTTTCAGCCGATTTTTCAGCCGGTTTTTCTGCTGCTTCGTTTTTTTCCTTTTCCGAATCGAAATCGGTTTTGACCGAAGCAATCTGATTTTTTTCGTTTGTTTGAGCAGAAATTTCTGCCGCAGCGCCGGAAGCGAGCAGTCCGGCAGACAAAATAAAGGTGTATAAATGACGACGCATCGGAAGCAAACTCCTTGCAATTTATTACTGTATTTTAAAAATTATTCCGCTTTTTTCGAGCGGCGTTGAACTTCGGAAACTTGTACGACGGTTTTTGTGAGTCAGTTTCAAGAATCTTTGTTGTAGTATAGAAGGTAAATGAAAATTTGTCTCTTGACAGGCTTAGAAGGCGGCGAATAATCTTTCAATTTCGCCTTTAAAAAATAAATATTGAGGAGGAGTTTTACAAAAAATGGCAATAAAAGTTGGGATTAACGGTTTCGGTCGCATCGGTCGCAATGTTTTGCGAACTGCACTGAACGATAGTGAAATTGATTTTGTAGCAGTCAATGATTTAACCGATACACGAACTCTGGCGCATCTTTTAAAATACGATTCGGTTTTGGGAAATCTCGAAAACAACATCACGCACACGGAAAATTCGATTAAAGTTGACGAAGACGAGTTTCGCGTCTTTTCAGAAAAAGACCCGGCGATGATTCCCTGGGAAGAAGTCGGCGCGGAAATCGTGATTGAAAGCACGGGGCGTTTTACCAAAGCCGAAGACGCCGCGAAACATTTGCGCGGGACTGTTAAAAAAGTGATTATCTCGGCTCCGGCAAAAGGCGAAGACGTGACGATTGTATTGGGCGTCAACGACGAAATGTACGACGCTGCAAATCACAAAATCATCTCGAACGCATCGTGCACGACAAATTGTCTCGCGCCGGTCGCGAAAGTGATTCATGAAAAATTCGGAATTAAAAACGCTCTGATGAACACGATTCACTCTTATACGAACGACCAGCAGTTACTCGATTTGCCGCACAAAGATTTGCGCCGCGCCCGCGCCGCCGCGCTTTCGATGATTCCGACTTCGACTGGCGCGGCAAAAGCCGTCGCGCTCGTGATTCCCGAACTCAAAGGCAAATTCGACGGCATCTCCGTCCGCGTCCCGACGCCGAACGTCTCGCTCGTTGACGTGGTGATGAATGTGGAAAAAGAAACCAGCACCGAAGAAGTCAATCAGGTTTTGAAAAACGCCGCGAACGAAGAACTAAAAGGAATTCTCGCTTTTTCGGAAGAGCCGCTCGTCTCGATTGATTTTCGCGGCAACCCGAATTCGTCAATCGTTGACGCCGAAAACACCAAAGTTATCGGCAACACCTGCATTAAAGTTTTGGCTTGGTATGACAACGAATGGGGCTATTCCTGCCGCGTCCGCGATTTGATTAAATTTATTGCGGCGAAAGGACTTTAAATTTGATCGTTGTTCGTCGTTCGTTGTTCGTAGCTGTTTATGAGTTGCGACGAACGACGAACAACGATCAACGAACAAATTAATGAACAAATTAACTATCAAAGATTTAGATTTAGCCGGAAAAAGAGTTTTTATCAGAGTTGATTTTAATGTTCCGATTAAAAACGGACATATTGAAGATGACACGCGGGTTCGCGGCGCGCTTTCTACAATTCAGTATGCGGTTGAACGAGGTGCGAAAGTGGTTTTAGCTTCGCATCTCGGACGCCCGCTCAAGGACAAAAAGAAAGCCGATGAGCAGGGAACTGTTTACGATGAAAGTAAATATTCGCTCAAACCCGTTGCCGAACATCTTTCAAGCCTTTTGGGGAAATCGGTCGCGTTTGCCGAAGATTGCGTCGGCGAAGCGGCGAAAGCAAAAGTTGATGCAATGCAAAACGGCGATGTGGTTCTGCTCGAAAATCTGCGTTTTCACGGCGGCGAAGAAAAAAACGACGATGCTTTTGCCCAAGAATTAGCCGAACTGTGCGACGTTTACATCAACGATGCTTTCGGCGCGGCGCATCGGGCGCACGCTTCGACCGCCGGAATAACGAAATTTGTCAAAGACGCAGTTGCCGGTTTGTTGGTGGAAAAAGAATTGAATTTTCTATCAAAAGCTCTCAACAACCCGGAACGCCCGTTTGTCGCAATCTTAGGCGGGGCGAAAGTTTCGGACAAAATTCCGGTGATTAAATCTTTGATCGAGCGCAAAGTTGATAAATTGTTGATCGGCGGCGCAATGGCTTACACATTTTTTAAAGCCGAAGGTTTCACAGTGGGGAAATCTCTGGTCGAAAACGAAATGATGCCGACCGCGCTCGAAATCAAAAAACAGGCAGAGGAAGCGGGAGTTGAATTATTGCTTCCGACCGATCACCAGGTCGTTGATTCTTACGATCCTTTGAATTCGCGCAAAACGATTCCGGTTGAATTTACCAACGCCGGTCTTGTCGGTTTGGACATCGGCGCGGAAACTGTCGAAATTTTTAAACGCGCTTTGCAAAACGCGAAAACAATCATCTGGAACGGTCCAATGGGAATGTTTGAAGAAAAGCCTTTTGACGAAGGCACGCTGGCAATCGCGCAAGCCGTTGCCGATGCAACCGAAGCTGGCGCAACTTCAATTGTCGGCGGCGGAGATTCGGTTGCGGCAATCAATCAATCAGGTTTAGCAGATAAAATTTCCCATATCTCGACGGGTGGCGGTGCAACTCTCGAATTTTTAGCCGGAGACGAATTGCCCGGCGTCGCAGCTTTAAACGATAAATAAAATATGCGAAAACCCGTAATTGCCGGAAATTGGAAAATGTATAAGCTGCTTACCGAAGCAGTCGAAACAGCCGTTGAATTAAAAACTCTGACGACAAATGCCAATCATTGCGAAGTCGTCATCGCGCCCGTATTCGTTCATCTGAAAACTGTCGCCGACCGGCTCGAAGGCTCGAATGTAAAAATTGCCGCGCAGAATTGCGCTGCTGAAGCGAAACACGGCGCGCAGACCGGCGAGGTTGCCGCGGATATGGTTCGAGACATTGGAGCGGAGTACTGCATTATCGGGCATTCCGAGCGGCGGCAGTTTTACGGCGAAACGAACGAATCGGTGAACAAAAAAATACGGGCGGCTTTGGCGGCGGGTTTAAAACCGATTGTTTGTGTCGGCGAAATTCTGCCCGAAAGAGAAGCGGGGCGGGCGGAATCCGTCGTCGAAACTCAATTGGCGGGCAGTTTGCGAGGTTTGACAACCGATGATATGAAAAGTATCATCATCGCTTACGAGCCTGTTTGGGCAATCGGCACCGGAAGGACAGCCACGCCCGAACAGGCTCAAGAAATGCACGGCTTTGTTCGCCAAACGCTCGAACGAAATCATTCGTTGGAAATCGCCGAAGCGACCAGAATTCTTTACGGCGGTTCGGTCAAACCCGATAATATTCGAGCTTTGATGGAGCAGGCTGACGTTGACGGAGCATTGGTCGGCGGAGCCAGTCTCGACGCACAGAGCTTTGCTCAAATTGTTAATTATAAATAGAGGCAGTTACATTGATTTATTTACTTTACGCATTATTTATTTTGTCCTGTATCACGTTGATTGCATCGGTGCTGCTTCAGCCCGGCAAATCCGACGCGGGCGCGCTTTTTACGAGCAGCGTTTCCAGCACGGCTTTTGGTCCGCGCGGGACGCTCAATATTTTGTCGAAAATCACCATCGGCGCGGCGACGCTTTTTATGTTGTCGGCGTTTTTGCTCAGTCAGAATGCTTTGACGGGCGGGCGCTCGGTTTTAGAATCGGGAGTAATGCCCGCCGAATCACCTGCGACAACCGGCGGCGACGCTAATGCGAATTCAGCGGTTGCAACCGAAAACGCGATGGGCGCAAACACCAGCGCGAATAATGCGACGGACAATGCAAACACGGCTGCAACAACGACAAATACGGCGGCATCAAACGCCAATGCCGGCAATGCCAACGCAGCCGCATCGCCCGCAGCGAACACGACGCCGGCTAATCAAGCAGCTAATAAGCAATAGTTTTTTGAATTTATTTGAAATTTGAGATTTCAGGTTTGAAATTTCAAATTCGCCCAGGTGGCGGAATTGGTAGACGCGCACGTTTGAGGGGCGTGTGGAGAGATCCGTGCTGGTTCGATTCCAGTCCTGGGCATTGTAATAAAGACGGACGTTTTAAATTTAAAACGTCCGTCTTTTCTTTATCCTAGTTGACGTGCAGATGGCGTGTAAAAGTTGAATTTTATTCATTATTTCATAAATGCAATTAAAGTTATCCCTTTTTCGTTAAGCTTTGATAACCTCTCCGATTCGACAGGCGAAATTTACCGCCTTTTTCCGCTTTGACGGCAACTTTTAGCTTGTGCCATTTATTGTCCACGGTTTCAGGATAAAAGCCGATCACGTATTGATTTTCAACTTCCGCTTGGACTTTTCTTAAAATCGAATATAAGAAAAGGCGATTCTGAATTGATTGTTCGAATGATTGTCCGCCGCTCGTGCGGCTTAATTCGTCGAGCGCGGCGCGATTGAGCTGATTGGTTTCCGTTGCTCCCAAAGTCTGCTTTTGCTGACCGCGATAAATGTCGGTATAGCTCCACAAACGCTGGTTCTGATCGGCAAAGCTGATGGTATAAGTCGGCAAATTTATTCCTCGCAAATGCAGCCGCAATTCTTTTAGGCTGTGATGACTCGAATGATCTTCTCCGTCGGTCAAAATTATCAAAATCTGTTTCGAGCTTTTATTTTCGCGGACTTTGCTTGAAGCGGCGAAAACAGCGTCGTAGAGCGAATTTGGCGAATTCGGTTTGGCATCGAGAAGCGCCGTCTGAATTTGCTCGCCGGTCGGCACAAAATCGGTTGTCAGGCTTCCACGCTCATTAAAGACGGTTATGAAAAAATTGTCTTTTTGTTTTAGCTCTTTAGTAAATTGCCGCAGAGAGTCTAAAACGTTTTTCGTGCGTTCGTCGGTCGTCGGATGCAAATCATAAACGATGCCGAAATAAACGGGAGATTCCTCCGCTGAAAATTGTTCGATTTCCTGTTTGACGTTCTTGTCGAAAACTTCAAAATCTTCCTTTTTCAGATTTTTCACATAATTGCCGTTTTTATCCGTAACCGCAACATTCAATGTCACCAGATTCGTCTCAACGCTAATTGTCTCATCCTGTGCGAATGCGCCGCCGGACATTGCCGCAAATAAAACGATTGCCGGTAATAATTTTATAACTTTCATATCTGCGCCTCTCTTTATCTGCTTTTAACTTATCGCCAATTAGAAAACTCTGCGATTATTAAATTTAATAATGTTCGGTTTTCAATTCCTCTACTAATTAACGCGCAAAAGTTTTAAAAAAAGTATCCCTAAAAGTCTCTAATTGATTCCTTATTATTGAGACGCTCTTTATTTTGCTGTCCGATGTTTTGGTCTGATTTCACAAAAACAAATCTTTCCTTTAAAATCGCAGGAACAAAACCCGCCGCGTCCGGCGATTTTCCAAAATGAATTTTTACAAATTTTTAAGCCTGTTTCTCGTCTGTTTTCTGTTTCTGAATTCAGCGCCGCTCGCTGCGGCGCAAAACAACCGTTCGGCAAACCGTTTTGTCGAGCCGTCGCAAAAAGCCTCGAAATGGGCTGAAAAAGAATTGCGGCGAATGACAATTGAAGAAAAAGTCGGTCAGCTCGTCTCGGTCGGAATCAACGCCAGATTTTTAAATCAGGACAATCCCGAATTCGTCGAGTTAAAACGCCACGTAGAAGCGAACAAAGTAGGCGGAATCGTTTTATTCGCCTCGCCGGTTTACGAAGCCGTGCATTTAACGAATCGGATGCAGGCGGCGGCGAAATACCCGCTTTTGATTTCCGCCGATTTTGAGTACGGCACCGGAATGCGTTTTGAAGACACCGTAAGTTTCCCGTGGAATATGGCGGTTGCGGCGACCGGAGAGCCGGAATTGGCGCGCCGACAAGGCGAATTTACCGCTAGAGAAGCCCGCGCGCTCGGCGTTCATCACGTTTTTGCGCCCGTCGTTGATGTCAACAACAACGCCGATAATCCTGTGATCAATGTCCGGTCATACGGCGAAAATCCGGCGGACGTTTCACGTTTCGGAGCCGCCTTCATCAACGGTTTGCAAGCGGAAAATGTTTTAGCCACAGTCAAACATTTTCCCGGACACGGAGACACGGCGGTTGATTCGCATCGCGGATTGCCGATTATCAATTTGCCGCGCTCGCGTTTCGATCAAATCGAGCTGGTTCCGTTTAAAAATGCGATTGATGCCGGAGTTGCTTCCGTAATGGTCGCGCACATCGCTCTGCCGCAAATTGATGCAACCGAAATCAAGCCGCTCGAAAAACCGATTGCGCCTGTTAACGCCCCGGAAGGCACTGAAATCGTCGCCGAAAAAGCGTATCTTCCCGCCACTCTGTCGCCCGTCGTCAATAAGCAGATTTTGCGAAAAGAGCTTGGTTTTAAAGGCTTGATTGTCACCGACGCGATGGATATGAGCGGTTTGACGCTTTATTTTCATCAGGACGAAGCCGCCGTGCGCGCGTTTTTGGCAGGCGCGGATATGATTTTAAAGCCCGCAGATGTTGATCTGGCGATTCGCGGTCTGAGCGAAGCAGTTAAATCGGGCAGAATCCCCGAAGCGAGATTAAACGAATCGGTCGGAAAGATTCTGGCTTTAAAATACGAGCTTGGTTTGACGAAAAACCGTCTCGCGCCGATTGAGGCGCTTGACACGATTGTCGCCTCGCAAGCCGCGCGCGATTTGTCTCAGGAAATCGCTAACAAAGCCGTCACGCTCGTTAAATCGGAAGGCGGCGCGATTCCGCTAATCAAAAATGGGAAAATTTTCGTTCTGGGAATTACTAACGGTGATGATAAATCCTGGGTTGGAAACACATTTTTGCGCGAAATGAGGCGCGGTGGAATGAAATTCGATGCCGCTATTTTGGACGAGCGCTCGACCGAAAAAGAGATTCGAGAAACTTTGGAAAAAGCCCGCCGAGCCGAAATTATAATCGCGCCGCTTTACGGTCGCGTCCGCACCGGACAAGCGCGAAGCGTCGGGCTGCCGGATTCGAGCGTCAAAGTTTTGCGGGATTTACTGGCAGAAAACAAAAACGTTGTCGGCATCAGCTTCGGAAATCCTTATCTTTTAACCGCTTTTCCGCAAATGAAAACTTATCTTGTCGCTTACGGCGATATGGCTGTTTTGCAGCGCGCAACGGCGCGCGCCGTTCTGGGCGAGCAGGATATTCGCGGGCGTTTGCCGATTAGTTTGCCCGGACTTTTTCCAATCGGAACAGGAATTCAAATCAAAAAAGCGGAAACCACCGCCGTTAAATAATTCGATGACGATAAGCCGCCGCCAATTTTTGAAAATCGCTGGATTCGGCGCGGCTTTCGCATATTTTCCGCAGCAAACGCTTTCGCTGGCTCAGAAGCGGAAAATCGTCATCATCGGAGCAGGTTTGTCCGGCTTGGCGGCTGCTTACGAGCTTGGTAAATTGGGACATTCAGTCACAATTTTGGAAGCGCAAAACCGGGCAGGCGGGCGAGTTTTAACTTTGCGCGAGCCGTTTGCCGAAAATCTTTACGCCGAGGCGGGCGCGGCGCGGATTCACGAAACTCACAATCTCACGCATCGCTATATCAGAGAATTTGGACTGCCGCTGATTCCTTTTTATCCGGCGCAGGGAAGGTTTGTCAGAATCAGACAAAACAAACGCGACGAAGTAAGCTGGGGAAAATTCGCCGACGCAATGGAAGCTCTAGTTACTCTGGAAAAGCCGCAGAAATGGCAAAAAATTCGCGGCGGAAATGATGCTCTGCCAAAGGCGTTTGCCGAAAAGCTCGCCGGAAAAATTCATTACGAATCAAAAGCCGCGCGAATCGAGCAGGGAAAAGATGCCGTCATCGTCAAATTCAGCGAAAAAGGAAAACTGGAAACAATTTCGGCTGATTTTTTAATTTGCGCCGCTCCGCTGACAATGCTTCGACAAATCGAAATCGAGCCGCAGCTTTCAAAAGCGAAACGAGATGTGATTGAAAAAGTAAAATACGATTCGGCGTCGCGAATTTTCCTGCAAACCCGGAGGAAATTTTGGCTGGAAAAAGGTTTAAACGGAAATGCCATCGGCGATAATTACGGCGAAATCTGGGATTCGTCTTTCGGGCAAAATTCGACGCGCGGAATTTTGCAGGCATATCTGCGCGGCGACATTTCCGAAAATCTGCGAAGTCTGCCGAATGACGAGCGCTTGCGGGCGACCGCTCAAAAACTGGAGGAATATTTTCCCGGTGTGCGCGAAAATTATGAAACAGGCTTTGCTAAATGCTGGAGCGAAGATCCGTTTGTTCTGGGTGCCTGGGGGCATCCCGATTTAGATCAAATTCCTATGCTCCAAAAACCGGAAAACCGAATTTTTTTCGCCGGAGAACACGCTTCTTTCAATCCTTCGTGGATGCAGGGCGCGCTCGAATCGGCAATTCGAGTTGTTCAGGAAATCCGGGCAGTTTCGGTTTAATATATCTTTTAAGAGATTGAACGAATGAAGGAAACCGATTTTAAAATCCTTGGAAAGCGCACGGTTCCCGGTTTACGGATTCGGAAAGCTGCTTATGTTCAGGGCGCGCAAAGTCCGAATCATATTCACGAAAATGCCCGTTTTGTTTTTGTCCTGCGCGGTAAATTTTCCGAAATATATGCCGGAAAAAAGCGTGAATGCAGCCAGTATCTGACGATTTTTCGACCGGCTAACGAAGAGCACTCGGAAGATTATTATGGAAAAGGAATTGTTTGTTTGAGCGTTGAAATTCTACCTGACTGGCTGAATCGGCTGTCTCAAAATCATGTGAAACTTACGGATTCCGTTGATTTCCGCGGCGGATCGCTGCCTTCGCTGATCTCAAAGCTGGCGTTGGAGTTCGACTCGGAAGATAATGCCTCGCCGCTGGCGATTGAAGCGGTAATGCTTGAAATTGCAGTTGAGCTTGACCGCCGGAAAGATAACACGTTACGGAAAGAATCCGTCCCGAAATGGCTTTCCGGTGCCAAGGATTTTATTCGGGCGGAGTTCAATCAAAATCTCACTATCGCTAAAATCGCCGGGGCTGCGAATGTCCATCCGGTTCATTTGGCGCGCGTATTTCGCCAAAAATATAACCGCACGATTGCCGATTATATTCGGCTCTTAAGAATTGACACCGCAAAAAAAGCGCTCGCCACAACGGATTTGTCGCTTTCGGAGATAGCTTTAAACTGCGGTTTTCCTGACCAAAGCCATTTTTCTAAAACTTTCAAACGTTTAACAAATACAACTCCCGCCGAATATAGAAAATTAATGTGCGTGCGCTAAAGACAAACAAAGATGTTTGTTTTACACAATAAACAGTTTGGGGCTTGTGATAGTTTTGGAGCATAAATTCGGCGCGCGAAATCAAAGCATTTTAATTTTAAAAATGGATTTATGAAAGCCGCCTTTAAATTGAACTGATTACAAAGCTCGTGTAAATTTCTATATGTTCAGACAAATTTTCCTTTCCGTTCCAATTCTTTTATCAATTTTCACGTTCTCCGGCGCGTTATTTTCGGTTAGTGCTCAAAATAATTTACCGCCGATTATTGACCGCGAGATAATTTTCGGAAATCCCGAAATCACCGGGGCGCGTATCTCTCCCGACGGCAAGTTCATTGCTTTCCGCAAACCGTATAAAGGCACAATGAACATCTGGTTAAAACCTACGGAAGAACCATTTGAAAAAGCCCGCGTTTTGACGAATGAATCGGCGCGACCGATTGGGAGCATTTTTTGGAGTCGCGATTCCAGATTCATCATGTTCAATAAGGACAATAACGGAGATGAAAATTTTAACGTTTACGCCATCGCCGTTGACGCGAAACCGGAGAGCGGGGCGGAAGTTCCGGCGGCGCGTAATCTGACAAACGCGAAGAACGTACAGACAACCATCTACAGACTGCCGCTTAATAACCCGGACGAAATTTACGTCGGACTAAATGCCCGCGATCCGAAATGGCACGATCTTTACAAGATAAAAATTTCTACCGGCGAGCAAACGCTGCTGCGCCAGAACACGGATCGTTTTGTCGGCTGGCAGTTTGACAATACGGATAAGCTACGGCTCGCAAGACGCTCGACGACGGCGGGCGATACGGAGATTTTGCGCCTCGACGCAGACGATAAATTTACGCAGATTTTTTCGTGCAGCGTGTTTGAAACCTGCGCGCCCGTTCGCTTTCACAAAGACAACCGCCGCGTTTATATGACAACCAATAAGGGCGCGGACGTTAATTTGTCAAAGCTTGTGCTTCTTGATGTTGAAACCGGCAAAATCGAAAAGGTCGAAAGCGATCCGCTCAATCGCGTTGATTTCGGAGGCGCAATATTCTCGAATCTTTCGGGTGAAATAATAGCGACTTATTACGAAGACGATAAGCTCCGTTTCGATTACAAAGACCCGCAATTTTCTGCTGATTACAAATTTCTGCAAAACAAGTTTGCAGGCAAAACCATTGAATTTCCGTCTGGGACAAAGGATGAAAAGGTGTGGCTGGCTTTTGTCTATTCGGATGTGGAACCGGGTGAAGTTTATTTATTTGACCGTCCAAGCAGAAAGATAAAGCTCCAATACCGCACCCGCGAGCGTTTACCGCGCCAACATATGGCGGAGATGAAAATAATCCGTTACAAGTCTTCCGACAATCTTGAAATTCCGGCTTATTTGACGCTTCCAAAAGGCATCGCGCCGAAAAAACTGCCGCTGATTGTAAATCCGCATGGTGGACCGCAATCGAGAAGCTGGTGGGAATACAACTCTTACGCGCAGTTTTGGGCAAATCGCGGGTATGCGGTTTTACAGCCGAATTTTCGCGGCTCTACCGGCTACGGCAAACAATTTGTTGATGCCGGAAATCTACAGTGGGGCGAAAAAATGCAGGACGATTTAACCTGGGGAATCAAGCATCTCGTCGCTCAGGGAATTGTTGATGAAAAACGAGTCGGAATTATCGGCGGCAGCTACGGCGGCTATGCAACGCTCGCCGGTGTCGCTTTTACGCCCGACCTTTATCGCGCGGCTGTGGCGATAGTAGCTCCGTCAAATCTGATTACCACGCTTGAAATAATCCCGCCGTATTGGGAAAGCCTGCGAATTATAGACAAAGTCCGCGTCGGAGATTTAAGCACCGATGCTGGAAAAGCGCAGCTCAAAAGGCAGTCTCCGCTCAACTTTGTCGAGCGAATCAAAACGCCTCTGATGATTGTTCACGGCGCAAACGACCCGCGCGTCAACAAAATCGAGAGCGACCAAATTATCATTGCCATGCGCGACAAAAATCTGCCGGTAGAATATATCGTCGCGCCGGACGAAGGTCACGGTTTTCAGCGACCAGTCAATCAAATGGCTATGATTGCCGCAGCAGAACGGTTTTTCGCCAGACACCTGGGCGGACGTTTTCAGGAATCAATGCCGGTAGAGATTGCTAACCGTTTGAAAGAAATAACTGTGGATGTGAAAACCGTTTCTTTGCCGAAGAAAACCGATAAGTAAAGGTTTCTCTGAAGAAATACGGTCAGAACCGCAAGTGTGTGAGCGCGCCTTGTGTAGAATGAGCCGCTCTCTCAACCTTGCGGTTCTGACATGCAGCACAAATTTTTTGTTTAGACATTTTCAAGCGATTAAAAAAGCTCGAATTTGACGGTTAAATATTTTTTCGGGTTTTGACGAAAATCGTAAATCAATTTATTCACTTCCGATGTAGCCTGATTGACGTTGTTGTAGAGCGTTTCGTCACGAATAAGTTTTCCGAGCGTGCCTTCGCCGCGTTCGGCTGCCGAAACGATGTTTTCAACGCGAAGTGCGGTCGAATTAAAACGCGCCAGCGTATCGCGGGCTTCGTTATAGAGAGCTTCGTCTTTTAAAAATTTTCCGGCGGTTCCGCGCCCTTCGGTGAGATCGTTAATAATCGGCTCGAAACGTTCGGCTATTTGAGAAAGACGCGCAATGGAAGTGCGAGCTTCGGCAACCGTAGCGCGCAAATCATTATAAACGGCTTCGTCGCGCAAAAGCTTTCCGGCTGTCCCGCGTCCGGCGCGCAAATCTCTTGCAATTGCTTCAAGCTGTTCGGTCGAGCGGTTAATGCTGTTATAAATTGCCGGGTCGTTCAAGAGTCTTCCGGCGGTTCCATCCCCGCGATTTAACTGTCTTGCGACTGACTGTAACTCGGCGACAGTGCCGCGCGATTGAGCGATAGTTGCGTTTAGATTGTTATAAAGCTCTTCGTCGTTGATGAATTTCCCGGCTGTGCCTTCTCCCTGATTGATTTTTGACGCAATTTCGGTCATTGGAATCGCCAAACGATTAAGCTGCTGAACCAGCTCGTTGCCGGAAACCGTTAATTGGTTAATCGTTGCAGGAACGACCGATCTTAAAACGTAATTTTCGGGGACAGGCTGACCGGCTGAAGTTCCCGGCGTGATGTCAATCACTTTGTCGTTTCCGAGAACTGTGGAAGCGACGAGCTGCGCGGTCGAATCGGTTCTAATTCGCTCGAAAACCGGCTGACCGTCAACAATCTCCGAAACCGTAAAGGTCGCCTCGACTTTCGGCTCGTCTGCCGCGCCCGGCGCGCGAAGCTTTACTTCCTGGACTTTGCCAATCGGCATTCCGGCAAGCTGAACCTGCCCGCCTTCGCGCAAACCTTCGGCGCTCGTGAAATTGGCTTTGAGCTGAAATTTGCGCTCAAACGGGTTGAAATCGCCCGAAGCGTTTAAAAGCAGAAAAATCAAAACTGCGAGCGCAATCAGCGTAAAAATTCCGACGCGCAGCTCTCTAAAGCCGATTGTTTTTCCAGAACTTGCCATAAACTTTTATCCGAGTCGAAATATTATAAAACAAGATTATTTGCCCTTAATAAATTTCTGAATATAAGCGTCTTCTACCCGACGCAATTCTTCGTCGGTACCGCTGAAAATAATGTTGCCTTCCCGGAGCATTATTATTTTGGTGTTGATCAGACACAATCGTTTGCCTTCTTCTTCAAAAACTATTTCGCCGTTTTCATCCAGAGTTGCATATTCGCCGCAGATATAATCGAGATTGTTCATTTCGTGCGTCACGAAAATCGAGGAAACGTCCTGCAAATCTCTTAATTTTATCGCCAGCTCGCAGATCGTTCTGGCGGTCGGCGGATCAAGCCCTGCGGTCGGTTCGTCGAACATAATAATTTTCGGGTTGCCGACGAGCGCGCGCGCGATACCGACGCGCCGCCGCATTCCGCCGGAAAGCTCGACCGGCATTTTGTCAATCGCGTCTTCGAGATTAACAAAGCGAAGCATTTTTCTGACTTCGGCTTCGACTTCATCTTCGGGAACGTTTTTTTCGTGCAGACGGTAAGCCACGTTGTCGTAAACCGAGAGCGAATCGAAAAGCGCGCCTTCCTGAAAAACCATTCCGATTTTCTGGCGCACGGTCATCATCTCCGGCTCGGTAAAGTTGGTGATGTCTTCACCGTCAACAAAAATGCGTCCGGCGTCGGGTTTTAAAAGACCCAAAACCAATTTAATAATAGTTGATTTGCCGCCGCCCGAACCGCCCAAAACTATTTTCGTTTCGCCTTTTCGGATGATAAAGCTCAGACCGTCAAGAATTTTGCGGTCGTCAAACGAAAGATGAACGTCTTCAAATTCGATGGCGGGAACTGCACGCTCCGGCTCATCGGTCACCTCAAACGGCGAATCCCGCGTGATCTCGCTGCTAACTTCAAATCCATCGTTTGATTTTGTCTCGGCTTTGGTCGCCGTTGTTTGAGAAAAATCCATAAACTAAATGCCCGCCGGAGTGCCGAAAACAAACTGCAACGCGCGCGCCAAAAAGAAATCGGCGATAATCACGATGATTGAAGCCAGCACGACCGCCTGTGTCGTCGAGCGTCCGACGCCGACTGTGCCGCCTTCGGTTCCTAATCCCTTGTGACACGAAATAGCGCCGATAATCAACCCGAAAATCAGCGGTTTGATTATTCCCCCCAACACATCTTCGGTCGTGATGCCCTGTCTGACCGAGGAAAAATAAAGACTCATTGGATGTGCGAACAAAAAATTGCCGACAAATGCGCCGCCGATTAAGCCTAAAACGTCCGCCGCGACCGTCAAAAGCGGCATCATCGTCAGCAGAGCCAGAATGCGCGGAATAACGAGCTTGCGAATCGGATCGGTGCCGAGAGCGCGCATCGCGTCAATTTGCTGCGAAACGACCATCGAGCCAAGTTCTGCGGAAATCGCCGAACCGACGCGCCCCGTGACCATCAGAGCGGTCAAAACCGGACCGAGTTCCCGAATCAGTGAAAAAGCCGTCAGATAACCAATCTGGCTTTGCGCTCCGTATTGCGCGAGCGTCGGATAGGTTTGCAAAGTCAGAACGCCGCCGGTAAAAAAACCCGTCAACAAAATTATCGTCAGGCTTCCGACGCCGATAATATCCATTTGCTCAAGTGTTTCACGGTAATAGCGCGGACGGCTAAAAATGCGTGCGGCTGCTCGCCCGACGAGGATTGTTAAATTTTGAAGCTCAAGCAGAAACCGTTTGAAAAAGTTCATCGGAGACGTTTCACGCGCCGGAAACGATTAGAAAATCTATCGTATGATGCGAAAAACGCGGGAAAAAGTCCAGAGTGATTTAATTTTAAAGCAGGTTTGAAGAGTCCGAAGCAAAAAATCGGGTCTTTATTTCGGACTCTTCAATTTTAAAACGGCGGGCGATTTTTGAGCGGCATGCGTCTCGGACGGTTTTGCCGAGGCGTGCCAAATCCGGGTTGTTGCTGCTGTTGAGGCGCTTGTTCAATCGCGCGTCGGCGAAGCTCTCGAAAGCGCGCGAGCTGTTCTGCGGATAAAACCTGACGAATACGAAATTCGGTGCGGGCGCGCAATTTTGAAACCACGGCTTGAGCTTCGGCAAACTCGCGCGCGCGTTGTTCGACTTCGGCTGAGCTTGAATTATCGGCATAAATCGCCATGTCGAGAGAGCGCCGCGCGTCGCGCTGCTTTTGCACAGCTCCGCGCATTTGCTCGCGCGTTTCGCGGTTGATAACCCGAATTTGTTCGATTTGTTCGGGCGACAAATTCAACTGCCGAAATAGCGGCTCGCCGCGTTTATCATCCTGAGCCGCCGCAGATGGTGGCGGCATTCCCGGTTCCTGCGCGCTGACGGCTGAGGAAAAAGCCGGAAAAACAAAAGCTAAAAGGGAAACGATCAAAAAATATGCAAAATTAAAATTTTTCATCTTCAAAACCTCAAAAATTATTCCGAAGGCTCAATTTCTTCGAGCAAATTAGTCAAGCGCGGCGAATTATCATCCGCTTCGGCAACCGGCAAAATACTTAAATCTTCAACTTTTCTCTCGGTTTTCGGAGCCGGAATTCGGCGTTTCGGCAAATTATCATTTCGAGCCGCCGGAATGCCGGAATGCTTTGGAATTTTGTCATTAATGCGAGCCGCAACTTTTCGACTTTTTTCTTCCGGTTGATTTGAAGCGTTTGCCGACGAATTGTTTTGCGTAACTGTTGGTTGGTTTCGCGCCGGGACAACTTCTGGAACTACCGCGATTTCCGGCGTCGCATTGACCGAAGGTGATGGCGCGCGGGCAATTTCATTATCCGGCTTAAACAAATCCGTCGAGCCGATGAAAAACAAACCGAGAATTATAAATCCGGCAAAACCGGCAGCAGCCATTTGCCAGCCGAAATTTGCTGGCGTGAAAAAGGCGCGCAGCGATTGAAGCAGCGAATGTTTTCCCGTTACAGCCGGTTCGATCTTTTGAGTTTCGTCCGGTAAAACAATGTTCGGCAAAGAGAGCGGAACAAATTCGTTTTCGCGCCAATCGGAAACGGCATTTCTGAGCATTCCGAAAGCGGCAAGCTCTTCGCTGCATTCGCGGCAGCGGCTCAAATGACGTTCAAAATTTTCGGTTTCAGCCTCAGTCGCTTCGTTGTAAAGAACAGCAACCAGCGTTTCGCCGAAAGCGCAATTCAAATCGGATTTGTGATTGTTGTTTTGCATTTCTTTAAACCACTTCGAGCGGCGTTTTTTCGAGCCGCTTTTTGAGTTGTTTGAGAGCCGTGTAAAGACGGCTTTTAACGGTGCTAAGCGGAATTTCCAGAATCTCTGAAATCTCCTGAAACGTCATTTCTTCAAATTCCTTCATCACCACAACTTGTTTTAACTCGGTCGGCAAAGCGCCGACGGCTTTGCGAACGGTTTCGATTCGCTCTTTTTGCTCGGTTTCCCCCGAAGGCAATTGCCCTGCGGCGGCGAAAAACGAACTCGAATCGTCTTCGTTTTCAAATTCGAGCGGTGACTCGTTTCTCGTTTTCTGACGTCGCAAGCGGGTCAAACATTGATTGACCGCAATGCGGTGAAGCCACGATGAAACTTTGGCGTCGCCGCGAAACCCGTTCAAATTGCGAAAAGCCGAAACAAAAGTTTCCTGCGCCGCATCGCGGGCGTCTTCTTCCCGCCCAAGCATTCCGTAACAAAGAGCGAAAATTTTGCGCTCCCAACGACGGACAATCTCACCGAAAGCATCGTTATTGCCGGCTAAAGCCATTTCAACGAGTTTTTCATCCGTCCGGGTTTGACTCATCGTTTTATATTGCCGCCGGCATTTTATGCGAAATTGCCGTTTAAAATAAAAACGCATTTAATTTCGCGCTTTGCCGTTTTAGACGCGGCTGAAATCTAAAAAGTCTAAAGTTTTACAAAACACTGCTAAAGCTAATTTTAGAGCGTCTTTTATTCATCCGAGTTCGATGCGCTATAATCCATTTAAACTTTGAACCTTGAACTTTAAACTTTGAACTTATAACAGATGGCATTTTTTTGGCGCAGAAAAAAAGACGAAGAAAAACCTTTTTCGTCTTCGATTTTAGGTTTAGACAAATCGCTCGAACAATTAAAGGCGGAGGAAGAAGCCCTCGAACAGGAGCTTTCCGCACGTTTTTCGCGCGCGGTCGAAAAAACCCGGCACGCAATCAACGACCGCATTGACACGGTTTTTCAAAACCGCAAACAAATTGACGAAGAGCTTTTAGACGAGTTGGAAGAAATTTTGATTTCAACCGACATCGGAATCAGCACCACGATGCAGATTCTAGACACCGTGCGGCGCGGCGTTTCGAGAGCCGAAATCAACGATGTTGACGCGCTTAAAAACGCCATCAAAACCGAATTGCTCGATATTCTGCATGCAACGGAAAAAACAGGCGTCGCGTCGGAAACTTCCGTAAGAGACGAAATCAAGCCGTATGTAATGATGATTGTCGGCGTCAACGGCGTCGGCAAAACGACGACAATCGGCAAGCTGGCAAGCCGAATCAAAGCCGACGGAAACGACGTTTTGATTTGCGCCGCAGACACTTTTCGCGCGGCGGCGAGCGACCAATTGGCGATTTGGGCTGAACGCACCGGAGTTCCGCTGATTCAGCAGAAACAGGGAACCGATCCGGCTGCCGTATTGTTCGATTCAATCAAAGCCGGAAAAGCCCGCAACAGCGACGTTTTAATCGTTGACACCGCCGGGCGTTTGCACAACAAAGCGAATTTGATGTCCGAACTGGACAAAATGAAACGAGTCGCCGGACGCGAAGTCGAAGGCGCGCCGCACGAAACTCTGCTCGTGATTGATGCTGTGACCGGACAAAACGGACTCGAACAAGCCCGCCAATTCTTAAAAACCGCGAATGTCACCGGAATCGTTTTGACCAAGCTTGACGGCACGGCGAAGGGCGGAATCGCCGTTGCGATTGCCAAAGAATTGAATTTGCCGATTCGCTATGTTGGAATCGGCGAAAAAGTTGACGATTTAATGGTTTTCGATCCTGAACAATATGTGAACGGTTTGTTTAGTTAACGAATGATAACAACTAAAAAAATAGAAAATTCTGTTCATGCCGATAAAGATTTTGAAAGGGCTAATTATGAACTTTTAGTTGATGGTGAATATCTGCCAAAAGTTAGCGTAACTGGGTATAAAACAAATGAGAAAGAACTAGAGTTTGAATTTTATACTAACGATATTTATTCAGGGGGGAAACTTTTAAGTCAAGAAATTAAAGATTTCCCTAGATTTGAATATGTTAATGTCCCAGTGAATATAAACTGTAATGAATTTGAGACATACATTTATTTTTATCCAACTTCAAGCCCTTCAAAAAAGCATACAATTACGTTTTATTTTGACGCAAAGTTACTTTTTTGGAAAGAGTCTTATAGTTTTACGGACTTTGAGCAATCCATATTAGAATTTAAAAAAGAAAAAGTTTATAAAAACGGAAAAATCGAAATTTACAATAGTAACGATGAAACTAAATTTACAATCGAAAAAGTAATAAAAATTGGTGATTCGTCTTTGTTTGAAGAGTTTTCTCCCTTCTTTGAAGAATGTAGAAGTCTTTATTTACATTTCAGACAAAGAACTCTGGAAAAAACAAATAAAGTAACATTTACGAATAGTTTTAACTTTCCAGAGGAATTAAAAGTATCCTGTGAACAATATCTATTATATTTTGCTCAATTTCTTCGAGATTTAGGAATAAATGCTACTTCAAACTTGAAAGAAGAAGCCGGAAAAGTTCTTTTTTCTGTTACTCCAACGGATGATGTTGATGCGCTAGACAAAATTCGCGAAGCGCTTGCCGTTTATTTAAATTTGCCATCCAGTCCGATTATTTATAATGAAAGTTTTGAGGCGATGCGATTGCAGCAGCAAATTGAGAATCTCCAATATTCTCAAAGAATGAAGGAAAGAGAAATTCGTACGTCTTCTAATGAGTTGCGTTTAGCACAAACCGTGATTGAACATCAGGACAAAATAATCCTTCAAAAAGATTCGATAATCGAACAGCAAAACAAAGTTATTGAGAAAATCACCAGCAAATCAATAATGATGGATTCGCTTGAGAACAAAGAAGAACTCGAAAAATTTTGCGAGGGCTTTGAAGTTGGAAAAAGCGAATTTTTAATAAAGCATTTCGGTTTACATCTAAATCCGGCAACCGTGCTAAAAACTATGGGTAAAAAGATTCTCGGAAAAGAAGATGAAAATAAATCCGTTCTAGGTTTGGATGATGAAGAGAATTGAAACTGTAAGAGTAAAATCTTTAGAGTTTGAAATGAGTAAAAATGGATTCAGAAGAAAACCTCGAAATAGCTGAAAATTTTTATGAAGGTCTTTCTGAGAAAGAAATCAATGAAATTGAAAAAATTATTCTTGACCGCTCAAATTTTTTCGGCGGCAGAACGGTTGATGATTTGAAGATTGAAGAATTCACGGATTTTGATTCTGAAATGATGC
This sequence comes from Pyrinomonadaceae bacterium, assembly GCA_036388995.1. Taxonomy (GTDB): domain Bacteria; phylum Acidobacteriota; class Blastocatellia; order Pyrinomonadales; family Pyrinomonadaceae; genus JALZCH01. The sequence goes on from DASVQU010000058.1 coordinate 29,691, forward strand.
GGCGAGCGTTGGAAATCGCCGCAAAAGGCATTGGTCAGGTCAGCCCAAGCCCGCTTGTGGGCTGCGTTATTGTTGATAAAAACGGCGAAATCGCGGGCGAAGGTTTTTATCTTTACGAAAATCTGACGCACGCCGAAATTATCGCGCTCGAACAGGCAGGCGAACGTGCCAAAGGCGGAACGGCTTACGTGTCGCTCGAACCGCACGATCATTTTGGTCGCACCTCGCCTTGCACGGAAGCGTTGATCAATGCCGGAATCAGGCGCGTTGTGTGTCCGATTGAAGATCCTAATCCGCTGGTTTCGGGCAAAGGATTTGAAAGTTTGCGGCGAGCCGGAGTTTCGGTCGAAACCGGAATTATGGCGGCGGAAGCGGCTCGTTTAAATGAAAAATTTATTCATTGGCATCAAAAGGGAAGACCTTTCGTTCATCTCAAAATCGCCGTCTCGCTCGACGGCAAAATCGCCACTCGAACCGGCGATTCGCGCTGGATTTCAAACGAGATTTCCAGAAAACGCGCCCATGATCTAAGACACGAATGCGACGCGATTTTAATCGGCGCAAATACGGCTATAATTGATAATCCTGTTTTAACCGACCGTTCCGGCAAAGCGCGGCGGCGTCAGCTTGTACGAGTGGTTTTGGATAACAATTTGCGGCTCTCGATTGACTCTCAAATCGTGCAAACCGCGAAAGAGATTCCGACAATTGTTTTTACTTCGAGCCGAAATGCCGAGAAAATTGACGAATTGCAAAACAAAAAAATAGAAGTCATCCAGACAGTCGAGGGCGGGCGAGATTTGCCGACTGTTTTAAGCGAGCTTGCGAAACGCGAGATTCAAAGCGTATTGGTCGAAGGCGGCGCATCAATCGCCGGATCGTTTGTTGACGCAAAGTTGATTGATAAAGCCACGTTTTTCCTCGCGCCCTTGATAATCGGCGGGTCTGAAGCGCCCGTTTCCGTTTTGGGTTCGGGCGCGCGCCGCTTAGCCGAGTCTATCCGTTTAAAAGATTTAGCGATAAGACAAAACGCAGATGATTTGGAAATTACGGGTTATCCGAATTTTTGAGTTGATAGCTCGATTGGAAAGTCTTCGGCTCGGCGTTAGATCGAAATCATTAACAGAAATCAAATATATTTTGAAGGAAAAGAGTAAAAATAAAATTCCGGGCGTTTATGCCAAAAAATCCTTCGGACAAAATTTTCTCATTGATTCTAATTACATCGAGAAAATAATTTCTTCATTGGACGTGCAAGCGGGCGAAACAATCGTTGAAATCGGCGCGGGGCGCGGCGCTTTGACTCGTAAGTTAATCGAGAGAAACGCCAGAGTGTTTGCCGTCGAATTAGACAGAGATTTGATTCCGATTTTAGAAAGCGAATTCGGAGATAATGAAAATTTTATCTTAATTGAAAACGACGCTCTAAAGCTCGATTTTCGACAATTTGCAATTTCTGATCGAGAACCAATCAAACTAGTCGCAAATCTGCCTTATTACATCTCAACCGCGATTTTGCAAAAATTAATTGAACAACGCGAAGTTTTCTCCGAAATGATTTTGATGCTTCAACGCGAAGTGGTTGAGAGAATTACAGCTCCTGCGGGAAACTCTTCGCGCGGTTATCTGTCGGTTTTTGTGGAAGCATATTGCGAGGTTGAAAAGCTCTTTGACGTTCCGCCCGCCGCATTCAGACCGATTCCGAAAGTATGGAGCGCCATTATAAAATTGAAAGTAAGAAGCAAGGGTCTGATAACGAAGATGGATGCAGACGAACAAGTTTTTTGGGAGATTGTCAGCGCTGGTTTCGCGCAAAAGAGAAAGACAATTTTTAATAATCTGAAAAACGCCCGATTTGAATTGGCGGCGGGAGTAGTTCGTGGCGAAACAATCGAAGAGGTTTTAGCGGCAGCGCAAATCGAAAAATCGCGCCGCGCCGAGTCTCTGACGTTTGAGGAATGGAAAAATATTTTCGAGGCAATTTGCGAAAAGCCGATAAAATAATCGATCTTTTATCTTAATCCTATTTCTCGAATGGTTGTTTCCGCTGGTCGGCGAAAGGGAAAAGCGAATAGTCTCAGTGATAAAAAGGTGCGGTTTTTATCGCTAAAAGAAAAAGACCTTTTGCAATTAAATGGTTTAGTGCAAAAGGTTTCGATATTTTAATGAAACTGCTGCAATGTTAAAGTAATACCTGATGGTTGTTCTGACTATTCGCCAGCCCAGCCCCGGTTTCCCTGCTCGCCTTTTCAATTCAAATAGAGAATAATTCAATTTTCGGGTTCTTGTCAAGCGTTAATTTAAGGTAAGGAAAAGATTTAATGTTATTGTTTAGCTTTTGTGAGGATTTTCTTTATGTGTGGCGGCGGTGTTAAGGCGGAATATTAAGAGTCGGCGTGCAGACAGTTAAATAAAAATCTTAGTTGTTTTATCCGGGAATTCAAATTAATCAATGAAAATCGTGTGATATACTACAAACACAAACATAATATTTGCAATCAATAAATCAAACGAAAAATTTAGAAAGAAATAATTGAGTGGGTAAATTAGAAATTATACCTTTGGGCGGAATCGGCGAATTCGGAATGAATTGTATGGCGATTCGCTATGAGGATGAAATGATTGTGGTTGACGCCGGGATGGGGTTTCCCGAAGAAACGGCTTACGGGGTTGATGTTTGCATTCCCGATTTCGATTTTTTGGAAGAATATAAAAACGATTTAACGGCTTTAATTCTCACGCACGGGCATGAAGATCATATCGGAGCGCTGCCTTATTTTTTAAAAAAATACAATCTACCGGTTTACGCTTCGCGTTTTACCGTCGGTTTAGCCGAGTTAAAATTAAACGAACATAATCTGCTCGACGAAGTTTTGCTCCATCGAGTCGCGGCGCGGCAGACGGTCGAAATCGGCAATCATTTTAAAGTCGAGTTTATCAATGCATCGCATTCCTTGGTTGATTGTTTTTCGCTGGCGATTGAAACGCCGGTCGGGACGATAATTCACACGGGCGATTATAAAATTGACGACACGCCGGTAATCGGGGAGCCGTATGATCTAGAGACTTTGAAAAAATACGGCGACCGCGGCGTTCTGGCTTTGCTTGCGGATTCGACCAATGCCACCGTTCCGGGCAGAACGCCTTCCGAGCAAGCCGTGATTCCGGCTTTTGAAGAGCTTTTCGCACAAGCAGGCGGGCGAATTTTTGTAGCCTCGTTTGCGTCGTCGCTGCACCGTATCCAGATTGTTTTCGATATGGCTGTCGAATACGGGCGGCGAGTTTGCATAATGGGGCGCTCAATGATCAAAAACGTTGAGCTTGGCGAAAGTCTGGGCTTGCTCGATTTTCCCGAAAATATTTTGGTGTCGCTCGGAGAATCGAAAGCTCTTGACGACGATGAAGTTGTTTATCTGGTTACAGGATCGCAAGGCGAACAGCGAGCCGCGCTTCATCAGCTCGCAACCCAAGGTTACAAAGGAATGGAAATCGAAAAGGGCGATACGGTTGTTCTTTCCGCCCGAATTATTCCCGGTAATGATCGGGCGATTTCCAGATTGATCGGACATTTATACAAAAAAGGCGCGAATATTATCGAAGAAAAACGGCGTTTGATTCACGTCTCCGGTCACGCTTCGCAGGAAGACATCCGAATTATGACCGAAACCGTCCGTCCGAAGTTTGTCGTTCCGATTCACGGCGAGTATCGAATGCTTTTCCGGCACAAAGAATATGTTCGCAATCATCTCGGCTATCGAGATGAAAATGTGATTCTGATTGAAAACGGCGACGTTTTGGAATTGGACGAAAATTTTGCTTCCGTCACGGAAAAACGCGAAATCGGGCGCACGTTTATTGACGATTCGGGATTTGAAGAAATTGACCGCGAAACCGTCCGCGAGCGAAAGCAGCTTGGTTTCGACGGCGTCGTTTCGCTCGTCGTCACCGTTAACGCCAAAAGCAAAACACTCGAAGGCGAGCCTCAAATTAAAGCTCACGGAGTTCTTGGAATCAATCCGAAAAATGGTTTTATCACCGATGCGAAAAGGATTGTGACGGAAGCAATAGAAGCCGCGCCGCCTAATGAAATCGCCGATAAAGATTGGTTTAAAGAGCATTTGCGCGTTGCCCTGAAACGGTTTATTCAAAAACAAACCGGCACCCGCCCGGTGATTCTTCCGATTGTTGTCGAAATCGAATGAGCGACAAAATTCTAGCTTTACTGCAAAAAACAAAAGTCGAGATAGCGCCCGAAACTTTTGTTTTAATCGCTCTGTCGCACGAAAATTATCGCCGTTTGCTGGAAAACCCTGAACTCAGCCCGCGCGGAACCGCGCCGTTTATGCTGCTCGCTGACAGATATGAAACGACAATGCTGCTCGATTCGGTTGATTGGCAAACGATGCGGCACGCCGCGCGAGACGCAAAAATCGAAAGCAATTTTCGACTCCTGACGTTTACGGTTGAACTCGATTGGAGCGTCATTGGATTTCTCGCTTTCGTTTCAAAAATTTTAGCCGAAGCGAATATTTCGGTCGGCGCAATTTCCGCATTTTCCCGCGACCATTTGCTGATAAAACAGGATGATTTGCCGCTAGCATTGAAAATTTTGAGCAAATACGTCGAAGAACTCTGTTAATGAACTGGACGGACAAAGTTGTCTTTATCACCGGCGCGTCGAGCGGAATCGGCAGCGAGCTTGCCCGCCAACTGGCGGCAAAAGGCGCGACGCTCGGACTCTTGGCGCGGCGCAGAGAAATGCTTAATGAACTTGCGGCGGAAGTTGAAAAGAACGGTGGGACGGCGCGTCCGTTTGTCGCCGATGTTACCGATAAAAATACGGTTTTTGCGGCGGCTGAAGAATTGCGAAAAGAATTCGGCAAAATTGACATTTTAATCGCCAACGCCGGAATTTCCGGAGGCGCGGTTCACGCGCAAAATTTGCAGCCGGAAAATTTCGTCAAGGTGATGAATGTTAATTTAATCGGCGCGGTTAATTCGGTGGCGGCAGTTTTGCCGCAAATGCTCGAAAGAAAAAGCGGGCAACTGGTTGCGATTTCGAGTCTCGCGGCTTATCGGGGTTTGCCGAAATCAGCCGCTTATTGCGCCAGCAAAGCCGCAATGACGGCTTTGTTTGAAAGTTTGCGGGTGGATTTAAAAGGCAGCGGCGTTTCGGTGACGACGATTCATCCAGGTTTTATCAAAACACCCCTGACAGCGGGGCGTGAAAAGAAAATGCCTTTTTTGATGGAGTTGCCCGTGGCTACGGCGAAAATCGTCAGAATAATCGAACGAAAGAAGAAAATCGCCGCATTTCCGTTCCCGCTTTCGGCTCTGGTCCGTGCGGGACAAATGTTTCCGGCATGGTTTTACGACCGGATTGCAAGCCGAAGTTCATTTAGAGAATAAATTTAACGCCTGAATCAGCCTGCTGATTGATGCAGCTATTAAACCTGCATAAAGTGTCCCGAAACATCCAAATATTTTATTAGCGTTGAGTTTTGACGAATCGGCGTGAAACGGTTACAAGATTTGAAGTAGTGTTGTAAAACAGTGAATCCGAATTTCGCACCCGAATTGAATGAATCTTATACAAGCAATTATTTTAGGCATTGTTCAAGGCTTAACCGAATTCATCCCGATTAGCTCGACCGCGCATCTAATCTTTGCGAGCCGTTTGACAAATCTTCATAACGGGAACGCCGAACAGATGACGGCGACTATTGCCGTCATTCAGCTCGGAACTCTGGCGGCGGTTTTTGTTTATTTCGCCGGAGACATTTGGAATATTTCGTATTCGTTTCTGCGCGACCATTTGAGCTTGCTGCGAAGACGCGGCGAGCGGCGGGTTTTTCACGGCACTCACGGCATCAGACCGCTCTGGATGTCGGACGAAACCTGGCTCGGCTGGCTGATTATTATCGGCTCGATTCCGATTGGCGTTGTCGGTTTGCTGCTCAAGGATTTCATCGAAGGCGAAGCGACCAAAAATTTATGGCTGATTGCCGCGATGATGATTGCGATTGCCGTTTTGCTCTGGATTGCCGAACAAGTCGGACGCCGCCAGAAAGAGATGAACCGTCTGGGAATTTTCGATGCGATAATTGTCGGTTTTGCTCAATGCATCGCATTAATTCCGGGCGCAAGCCGTTCGGGATCGACGATTATGGGCGGACTTTTCGCGGGACAAACCAGAGAAACCGCCGCGCGTTTTTCGTTTTTGCTTTCGATTCCGGCGATTTTGGCGAGCGGGCTGCTGGAATTAAAAGAAGCGATGGAGATTTTACCGAAAGAGAATTTAATTCCTTTGATTGTCGGGACGATTGTTTCGGGGATAGTCGGTTACGCTTCGATTTGGTTTTTGCTGTGGTATTTGCGAAAACGCTCGAACAATATTTTTATCATTTACCGAATCGTGGTCGGCGCGGCGATTCTGGCATTATTGTATTACGGCGTGATCAGCCCGCAGGCTTGAGAAAATGAAAAAACGCTGGAGCATTCAAAAACACGACAGAGGGCAAGTGCGTCAATTGGCGAGCGAATTAAATGTCGCGCCGCTGATCGCCGCTTTGCTAATTTCGCGCGGCTTTACAACCGGCGAAGCCGCGCACGAGTTTTTGAATCCTTCGTTCGAGCAGATTCTCGAACCGAATCTGCTGCGCGGAATGCGCGAATCAATCGAGCGCATTTTTAAAGCAATCGAGCAAAACGAAAAAATTCTCGTCTGGGGCGATTACGACGTTGACGGCACGACCGGAACTGTTGTTTTGCGAAAAGCTCTGGAAATTCTGGGCGCAAAAACAGGCTTTCACGTTCCGCATCGTTTTACCGAAGGCTATGGTTTGAATATTCCCGCTCTCGAAAAAGCCAAATCGGCGGGTTTTTCGCTTCTTATTACGGTTGATTGCGGCAGCACGGCGTTTGAACCGATTCAATGGGCAAGCGAAAACGGAATTGACGTAATCGTCACAGATCATCATTTGACCAAAGAACACGGTTTACCGAAAGCGTTTTCCGTCATTAATCCGAATCAGGACGATTGTCCTTACCCGGACAAAAATCTCGCGGGCGTCGGGGTAGCTTTTAAGCTCGCGCACGCGCTTTTGCGTGAAAAAGGCAGGCAGAATCTCGTCAAGAGCTTTCTAAAAGTCGTAGCCATCGGGACGATCGCCGACATTATGAATCTGACGGGCGAAAACCGCGCGATTGTCGCGCTCGGTTTGCAGGATTTGCCGAAAGCGAAAAATCCGGGTTTGCGCGCGCTGATGGAAGTGGCGAGCTGCACATCGGAAATGACGGCTTACGACATCGGTTTTCGGCTCGCGCCGCGAATTAATGCCGCCGGAAGAATGGACGCAGCGCGCGCAGTGGTCGAATTGTTTGAAGCCGACACTTTTGAAAAAGCCCGCTTTTTAGCCGAACATCTCGACAGCCGCAACCGGGAGCGCCAGACAATTCAAAAACAAATCACCGAATCTGCAATCCTTGAAATTCCTAAATCCGCGATTCGCGATCCGCATTTTGTCGTCGTCGCGGGCGAAGGCTGGCATCGCGGCGTAATCGGTCTGGCGGCGTCGAAAATCGCCGACAAGCTGCATCGCCCGGCAATCGTGATTTCGCTCGAAAACGGCGTCGGACACGGCTCTGCGCGAAGCATCAAACCGTATCATCTGATCAACGGGCTGGATTCGTGCGCAGAGCTTTTCGAGCAATACGGCGGACACGCGCAAGCTGCCGGAATGACCATCAAAGCCGAAAACGTCGAATCTCTGCGAGAGCGTTTAAATGCTCATTGCGCCTCGTGTCTGTGCGCCGATGATTTAGTGCCGGAAATCAAGATTGACGCTCAGGTTTCGACCGCCAGCTTAAATTTGGATTTGGTTCGCCAGCTTCAGCTTCTCGAACCGTTCGGAGCGGGAAATCAGAGACCGATTTTTGCAACAAAGGATTTGCATTTAACGGCAGAGCCACTGGTAATGAAAGAAAAGCATCTCAAACTCCGGCTTGCCGACGGCGAGCGTCGGCAGTTTGAAGCGGTTTGGTGGAACGGAGTCGAAAACGCCCAAAAACAGAATTTAAAACCGCAGACGAAAATCGAGCTGGCTTACACGCCGGAGATCAACGTTTGGAACGGAAACACCAGATTGCAGCTAGTCGTGCAGGATTTAAAAGAAGCTTAAGGAAAATGGATAACCGCATCGCCGAAAAAATCAAAACAACACCTATTCCGGCAGCGCCGCAAATGAGGCGCCGCCGCGTGAGTTTTGTAGGAGTGCGCGCGCGTTTTCCCCTTGTTTTGCGTTATGCGGCGATTGCGGCTTTGATTTTAACCCTGACGCTGGTTGGAATCGGTTATTGGCGCGCAAGAAATAACAAAGATTTCGTAATGCACGGCGGCGCGCCGCAGCTTTCAAACGAGGTTGTTGCGGTTATTAACGGTTATGAGCGCCGCGTGACCGAAGGCGACCGGCTGAAAATGCTAGTTCGCGCCGATAAAGAAACGACTTACGCCGACGGGCGGCATGAGCTTGATAATGTTTATCTAGAGCTTTATCCGGCGGATTCAGAAAAACCGGATCGAGTGCAGGCGGCGAAAGCCGTTTACACGCCCGACCAGAACAACCCCGAGAATTTCGTCGTTTCGTTTTCGGGTAACGTCAATTTCGAGTCGCGCGACAGTTTAAAAGCAAATACCGAACAAATAACTTACGACAAACAAAAGGAAATCGCCGAAACTCATTCGCTGATTAATTTTAGCCGCGAAAACATTTCCGGCAGCGCGGTCGGCGCGGTTTTCAACGTCAAGGAAAAAAATCTCGTTCTTCACAATCAGGTAGAAATTAACGTAGCGGCGGGCGGCACAGCGGCAAAAAACTCTCTGACCGATTTCGGTTCGTCGGCTGTCAAAATCAACTCGGCTCAAGCCGCTTTCGATCAGGATTTGGCGAGATTCGAGCTAAACGGCGGAGCGTTGATCGTCATCACGCCGCAAGACTCAAATTCTCAACCGACGACAATTCGAGCGGAAAAAGCCGTCTATGAAAAAGACCGGGAAAGAATGGAATTGCACAAAAGCGTTGAAATCGTCACTGCTTCAGATGATTTGCAAAACTTCGGCAATGAAAAAACAAAAAACGCAGTCAACGCTGTTCCGGTCGTGATTCGCGCTGAAACGGCAATTTACGAGCAAGCGAGCGGAAAAATTAATTTGAGCGGCGCGGCAAATGTTCAGCAGGGAGCCGAAGTGATGAGCGGCGAAAACATTTCAGCCGATTTGAGCAAACAAAAAAAACTCGAAAAGCTTTTGACCAAAGGCGGCGCATTTTTGCGCACGTCTTCGGGAGATCGCGCGACCGAAGTCCATTCGGATGAATTGTTTGCCCAGTTTGATTTAAACCAGCAGCTTAATTTTGCAAATGCTTCCGGCAGCGTAAAAATTAAAAGCGTTAACGCGGAAAACGAATTAAATATTTCTGATTCAAGCTCGCTGCGGCTCGATTTTAAAGCCCGAAAAAATAAAAGTCTGCTCGAAAAAGCGCGAGCCGAAGGCGCAAAAACAAATGTTTCGCTGATTGCTTTAAATTCACCGGAATATTCGCGCGTCGAGATGTCTTCGCCAAACTTTTTGGAAGTTCTATTTGCCCCGCAAGGCGAAGAACGCTCGGTTTTAAAACAAATGCAGACCGGCGGGCGCACTGAGATAAAAATGTTTGCGCCGCAAGCACAGGCAAATAATCCGAAAGCCACGAACAAGCGGTTAACCGCTGATACGGTAAAGCTTTATTGGAATGGCTCAGGTAAAGATTTAAGCCGCGCCGAAGCCGTCGGAAACGCCGATTTGCTGGTTGTTCCGCTGCAAGCCGCGCCGAATCTGGACAAGCAGCAATTGTTTGCGGCGCGGTTTGACTGCGAGTTTTATGAAACCGGAAATCTGGCTCGGACTTTCGCTTCGTCCGGCGGTTCTAAAGCAATACTTGAACCGACTGTGATGTCAAACGAGCGTTCAACCAGAACTTTAACAGCCGAGAAAATTGCCGCCGATTTTGAGCGAAGCGCGCAATCCGTCGAAAAGCTAGCGGCGGTCGGAAACGCAAAATTTAACGAGCAGGACCGGAACGGAACGGCGAACAGTTTTAGCTATACGGCGAGCGACGAAACCGTTCGTTTGCGCGGTGGCGAGCCTACCGTTTGGGACAACCGCGCGCGTTTGAAAGCCGTCGAGATTGATTCAAATACGCGAAACAAAATTTCGTATTTGCGCGGTAAAGTCGCCACGACTTATTACAGCCAGGAGCAAACCGGCGGCGCAGCGCCTTTTGCGAAAGTCAATTCGCCGGTTTTTCTGACTTCAAACGCCGCCGAGTTTAACCACGCCGCCGGCGTCGCCGTTTACACGGGAAATGCGAGAGCCTGGCAGGACAATAATTTTGTTCGAGCCGAGCGTTTAATTTTGCGCCGCGACAGCCGTTCGATGTACGGCGAAGGCAAAGTGCAAAGCGCGCTTTATAACGCCAAGCGCCGCGAGAACGGCGTTGATAAAACCGTTCCCGCATTTGCCGCAGCGGATAAGATTTCGTATTCGGACGAGCAAAAACTGCTTCGTTATGAAAGCAATGTTGATCTGCGTCAGGCAACCGAGAGGATTACCGGCGGGGTCGCCGAAATTTATTTAAACAATGCCAACGAAATTGCGAAAAGCGTCGTCCAGAATTCGGTTGCGATTACACAGCCGGGTAGAAAAGCGACGGGCGATTGGGCGCAATATACGGCGGCGGATGAAGTTTTCGTTTTAAAGGGAAATCCGGCATACGTCGAAGATGCCGAGCAGGGAAATTCGAGCGGGCGTCAGGTGACGGTTTATCTGCGCGAAAACCGAGTCGTCGGACAGGGCGGAAACAGTGCGGCAACACCCGGCAGAGTTCGCTCTACACATAAGATTAAGAAACAATAAACCCTGAATGTGGAAGGTTTTTCGAGAACAAGTTGAAGAAAAGGCTGAGGCGGAGACAAAGCGTTCTCCGGCTTTTTCTTTTTCCGAAAATCAATTAACTGCCGCGCCGTCGGGCAATGCTCTGGCGTCTTTTAATTTGCAGAAAACTTATGGGCGGCGGCGCGTGGTGGACGATGTTTCGCTGTTTGTCGAACCGGGTGAAGTCGTCGGGTTGCTCGGGGCAAACGGGGCGGGAAAAACGACCACGTTTTATCTGATGACGGGTTTGGAGCGCGCCGAGCGCGGTCGGATAAATCTGGGCGAGCGCGATGTCACAAAGTTGCCGCTTTATCTGCGCGCGCGGCTCGGTCTGGGATATTTGCCGCAGGAGCCTTCGATTTTTCGTCGAATGACCGCCGCCCAAAACATTCTCGCGGTTCTTGAAACACTCGGTCTCAGCCGACGTGATAGGCAAGCCAGACTTGAAGAACTGCTTGAAGAATTCGGAATCAATCACGTTAGAAACACGCGCGGCGACGCGCTTTCCGGCGGCGAAAGGCGGCGCACGGAAATCGCTCGCTGCCTGGCGACCGAACCGCAATTTATTCTCCTGGACGAGCCGTTTGCCGGAATTGATCCGAAGGCGATTGACGATATTCAAAATATAATCGTGCATTTGAAAAATCGCGGAATCGGGATTTTAATCACCGATCACAACGTCAGAGAAACACTGGGCGTTACAGACCGGGCATATATTATGGCTGACGGGCGAATCTTTCGGAGCGGAAAACCGCTCGAACTCGTTTCCGACGCGGAAGTTCGCCGGCTTTACCTTGGCGAGCGGTTTAGGCTCTAGTTGTATGTGAATTAAATTTTCGCGTTTTTAACGGACAAATCGGTTGTTCATCGGTTATAATTCGGTAACGCGAGATGCCTTCTCATCACGAGGCGCGGGTTACTTTGGAGTGAATTTGTAAGTGTTATTTAATTGACCCTAGTATGTCGTTAAAACTGACTCAAAGATTAGACCAACGAATGGTGCTGACGCCGCAATTGCGTCAGCGCATCGAAATGCTGCAAATGACCTCAATCGAGTTGAGCGATTTGATTCAGCAGGAAATGTTGGTTAATCCGATTTTGGAAGAAGTTCAGTCGCAGGATGAAGTCCGCGAAATCTCAGAAAACATTATAGATCAATACGCCGACGGCAACGCGAGCGACATTCTCCCCGATAAATTCGAAGACTCGAGAAACGGTTTTGAAGAAATTTTTGAAACGGCGCTGAGCCAGCCGAACGGAAACGGACAAATTGATGGGATTGCCGATTTGCCAGAATACAGCGCGGGCGAAGAACCAGTTTCGACAAACAATTTTGACGAAGAATTTTCGGACGAAACCGAGCATCGTTCGGATGCTTTTGAAGAAGTGGATTTCGGGCGCGAGTTTCAGGAATATTTAGACCCGGGCTATCGCACGCAGGAAATCGAATACAAAGAAGACGCTCCGAGTTTTGAGCAGTTTTTGACTCGTTCGGAAAGCCTCTCGGAGCATCTCGAATGGCAGCTTCGCCTTCAGCCTTTGGATGAGCGGCTTTTGGAAACGGCGCTGTACGTGATCGGTAATCTCGACAAAGACGGCAGACTCTTTGCGTCAAATGAGGAAATTGCGGAATTTTGCGGATGTACGGTCGAAGCAGCCGAAGAAGCCAGGCAAGTTGTGATTCAGCTCGATCCGGTCGGCTGCGCGGCGCGCGACGTAAAAGAATGTCTGTACGCACAGCTTAAAGCCAGAGGTTTGGAAGACAGTTTTGCGGCGCAGCTAGTCGCCGATCATCTGCACGATTTGCTGCCGCATAAGCTCGGACATCTCGCAAAACAATTGGGCTGCGAAGCGATGGAAATTGCCGAAGAAATCAAAACGATCAAATCGCTTGAGCCTTACCCGGGACGCCAGTACGATTCGGACGATCCTGTTTATATCGCGCCGGAAATTTACATCGAAAAAATCGAAGGCGAATATGTTATTTATTTTGCAGATGACGGTAGCCCGCGCCTACGTCTAAGTCACACTTATCAGCAAATGCTCGGTAAACAAGATACCTCGAAGGAAGAGCGCGATTTTATTAAAGACAAAATGCGCTCGGCGATTGATTTGCTGAGAAACATAGAGCATCGTCGTCAGACGATTTATCGCGTGGTCGAATGTATTGTCGAGCGGCAGCAGGAATTTTTAAATAAAGGCGTTCAGTTTCTCAAACCGATGATGCTCAAAGACGTTGCAGAAGACATCGGAATGCATCTTTCGACCATCTCCCGCGTTGTCAATCGTAAATACGCGCACACGCCTCAGGGCGTTATCGAGCTAAGGCGTTTCTTTAGCGAAGGAATGCTAAACGAAGAAGGTGAAGAAGTTTCAACCAGAATTATTAAGCTTCGTATCAAGAAGATGATTGAAGATGAAGATACGCACGATCCGATCACGGATGATCAAATCGCAAAAATTCTGGCAAAAGAGGGAATCAAATTATCGCGCCGGACGGTGGCGAAATACCGCGACCAAATGAATATTCCCGGTTCGCGCGAGCGGAAAACGGTGGTTTAAATTTTGCGGCTGAAAATTGAAAGATTTTCGGCTTTTTCAGTTTTACTGATTATTGAAACAGGGAGGTTTGTGAATGAGAATCGAAGTTACGGGGCGTCATCTGGAAGTGACGCCGGGGATCAGAGCGCACGTTGAAACGGAGCTAACGAAGTTGTCGAATATGTTTCCCGAAGACGCGGCTCACGCTCATTTTGTGGTTAACGTTGAAAAAAACAGGCAGAAAGCCGAAATAGTTTTAATGATCGGCGAAAGAGCTTTGACTGCCACGACCGCCGATAAGGATTTGTATCTGGCAATCTCAAGAGCCGTTCAAAAAGTTGAAAAACAAGCCCTGAGATTAAAAGAAAAACGAGTTGACCGCCGCCACAGCGCAAAGAAAACCGCAGAGGTTGCGCCGACGCCCGACGGAAACATTACGGCGGCGCCCGCGCCTCCGACAATCGTCGAAGCCGACAATTACGCGGTTAAACCGATGACGGCAGAGGAAGCGGCGATACTTTTGGGGGCGGATACGAATCAGTTTTTGGTTTTCCGAGACGCCGATAACGAGAGCTTGAGCGTTATTTATAAACGCAGCGACGGCAATTACGGGTTGATTCAGCCTTAATCGTGTTCTTTTTCTTTTTATGAAAAAAAAAGCGGTTGAAGCGCAAATTCAAACGTCGCTGCCGCACGTCGTTATTATTACGGGATTAAGCGGCTCAGGGATGTCTTCAGCCACCAATGCTTTTGAAGATTTGGGATACTTCTGTGTAGATAATCTGCCGGTGACGCTGCTTGAGACGTTTGCGCGTTTTCTTTCCGCAGAGCATGGCGAAAACACAATCGAGCGGGCGGCGCTGGTCATTGACATACGGGAAGGGAAGCTCCTCGAAGAGTTTCCCTCTCAATTGGAAAATTTAAAAAATCAGGGTTTGAAAACTTTTGTTTTGTTTTTCGAAGCCTCTGACCGCGTTTTGCAGCGGCGCTTTAGCGAAACCCGAAGACCGCATCCGGCGGACGCAGGCGACGGTCTGCAAGCCGCGATCAATGCGGAACGCGAACAAATGGGGCGAATCCGACCGCTTGCTGATATGATCGTTGACACTTCCGAGCACACGGTTCACAGCTTGCGCCGTTTTCTAATCGAAAGGTTTGACCCGTCGGCAGCCGGCGAGATGCCGCTCAAAGTTCAGGTTGTCAGCTTCGGGCATAAATACGGCACTCCGCGCGATGTTGATTTAATGTTCGACGTCCGGCATTTGCCGAATCCGTATTTCATCCCGGAATTAAAGCGTTTTTCGGGAAGCGACCGCCGGGTAGTTCGATTTTTAAATTCGCAGCCGGAAGTTGACGAAACTTTAAAGCGGTTTGTGGATTTGTTAAATTATCTTTTGCCGCTTTACAAACGTGAGGGAAAATCGTATCTAACCATCGGCATCGGCTGCACCGGCGGGCGGCATCGTTCGGTGATGATGGCGAACGCCGTCGCCAAAGAATTGCGAAAAAAACGTTTCGAAGCCAGCGTGACTCACCGGGACGTGAAGAAAACGAGCAAACCGATTGTTTAAACCGCAGTCATCCTATCGAGCTTGGGCATTCAGATTTTAAATGAGGAGGCAAATCAAATGAAAAATCGAGTCGGCGGTGTGATTTTGTCTCACGGGCAAATGGCGAACGAGCTATTGGCGGCTGCCGAAACGGTTCTCGGTGCGATTGACGGCATCGCAGCCGTTTCAATCGGCTGGCACGACGATGTGGAAATAGCCCGCGCCGAGCTGGAGCGCGCGATTTCTGCGGTCGAGCGGGGAAAAGGCGTTTTGCTTTTGACAGATTTGTTCGGCGGAACGACGACGAATATCGCGGCGATGTTTCATACGGCGGGAAAAATCGAAATTTTGACCGGCGTTAACTTGCCGATGATCGTCAAGCTCGTCCAGCAGGACGAAGCGGCGGATTTGACAGAGATTGCCAGACAGGTATTGCAAGCCGGGCGCGAGGGAATTTATTTAGCCGGAGAATTGCTCGTTCCTCTGAAAAATAAATAGGCTTTCCAAAGTTATCTTTCTTTAATAAACGGAAAATCTAAAATAACACCCTGTTTGCGCGTTTTTTTCTATTGAAGCCGAAATGCTTCAAACGTTTGGGCGTCTCTTCTGGTAAAGGTGCGTATTTATGAAAGCTCTTCAAATCGTTTATATCTTTGTTTTTTTGACGTTTCTGGCATACTCTCCGGCGATTTGCCGGGCGCAGGATGAAATCGAGAAAATCAGTTTGGACCCGAATAAACAGATTACCAAAGGCAATCATCAAATTCCGTCGCCGAAAGCTCAAAAAAGAAATTTGACCGCCAAAGCAAATTCCGAAGAAGCTAAAACCAATTCTGAGCCAGTCGCGGTTTTCAATATTGAAAAAAGCTCAAAAGACGAAACGAACAATCAAGCTGCCTCTGAGAACGGCGAAAATTCTGTAACAGAATCGGCTGCAAACAAATTGGCTGCCGTGGCTCGTCGCGAAAACTTAAAAGCCAGAATTGCCGCCAAGCCTCTGACGGACGTTTACCGTGTCGGAGTCGGCGATATATTAGACATCCGTCTAGTGAATTCGCCAAGCAAAGATTCAACTCTTTTTACCATCCTGGACGGCGGATTGCTTGATTATCCGCTTGCCGGAGAGCCGGTCTCAGTTGCCGGTTTGACGACCGAAGAGATTGCTGAATTATTGAGCGAAAAAATAAAGCTTTATGACTCGCCGGAACTCACGGTCGGCGTCAGAGATTACGCGAGCCACAAAGTCGTCGTCAGCGGCGCGGTCGAAAAACCCGGCGTCAAAATAATCAGACGCGAAGCTGTCCCGCTGTTTACGGTTTTAGCTGAAGCGGTGCAGATTCCGACAGCGTCGCGCGCCGCGATAATTCGTGCAAACAAAGAGACCGTCGCCGTTAATCTAAAAGACTTGAACGCCGAGGTACTGATTTACGATGGAGATTTAATCAAAATTCTGAACGAAAATCCGGTTGAAGTCAGCGCCAAACAATTTTATTTTATTGCCGGTCTGGTCGCCTCACCGGGACAAAAAGAGTTTCACCCCGGTTTGACGGTTACGCAGGCGATTCTGGCTGCTGGCGGAACCATCAAAGCCGACAAAGCGGTCATCCTGCGGCAAAATGAAAAAGGATTTTTAGTTTCCACGGAAGTTGATTTAAAGCTCGTCAAAAACGGCAGAATGCAGGACATCAGAATCGAAAACGGCGACCGTATCGAGATAAAATAACAGTTAACAGTTATCAGTTATCAGCCATCATTTATTCGGCTTGTCTTGACGGTAGCTGTGTTGAACATTGATTTGCTATAATAAAACCGATTCTTGTACGGAGCGGATTCCGGTCGCTGCCGATAAGCTATTTATCGGGAGAGGAAAGTCCGAACACTGAAGGGCGGCGAGCCAGCTAACGGCTGGGCGTTTTTGTCCCCAAAAGGACGAAAACGACGACAAGTGCAACAGAGAATAATCCAGCCGATGGATCGAGGAGTTTCACGAACGCGAAAGCGTAATCTCCGCCATTGGTAATGGGTGAAACGGTGCGGGGAAAACTGTCGTGAACTCAAGTTTTCCCAAAGGTAAGAGCGCACCAGCGCGTTTGGCAACAAGCGCGGCTAGGCAAACTCCTCGCGGTGCAAGACCGAATAGAGAAGCGTTATGTAGGGCTGCCCGTCCGAATTTTGATTGTCTTTAGGGCAATCAGAGCGCTTCCGGGTAGGTCGCTCGAATCGTTTGGCGACAAACGAGCTAGATGAATGACCGGCAGTCTTTCGTCGAGAGGCGGCAGATTGAACAGAATTCGGCTTACGAGTCCGCTTCGGCGAGGATCAATCGTTTTTTTTATTTTTTTGGAGGAGAGTTTCTAAACGTAATGGCAAATCGCAAAGGCGTTTTTATAGGCGCATATGTTCCCCTCGAATTAAAAGAATCGCTGCAAAGAAGAGCCGCCAGCGAACACCGCACTCTTTCACAGGAAATTACCAGAATTTTGACCGAAGCCGTTCACGGCAAAGGCTTGCCCGCCGGGAGCATTGATCGTCGGCAAAACAACAGCGCCCCGCGCAGACGCGCGTCCGATCCGCTTCCGCGCCGACGCGCAGGCGATTTGGCTTACGTCGAACCTGACGAATCGAAAAAGTAAAAAATCCGTTCAACGGCAAAGTATCTCGAACGAGTGAAAATCGGTGTTTTAATTTACGGTTTTTTCGGTCTTTTAATCGGTCTCGTCATCGGTTTCTGGATCGCCAATGCCGTTAACCGCAATCTTTATCCGCCGCTCGTAAATCAAAATCCAATTTCTCTTCAACAAGCCAAAGCGCCGGAAAACAGCGGCGAAAAACTAAGCCAGGAAGAAATAAAGGGGGCGTTTGCCGCTGCTGAAAACAGAAAAGAAGACGCGGTTTTTCAGAAAAATCTCGGTTTGGCTTTGTCTCGTTATGTGAAAGTGCAAAACGATTCGAGTTTTTTACCTGAGCTAAAAACGCTTTTGGAGCGGGCAAACCGGCTTTCAAACGAAAAAGATACCGAGGTTTTGACGGCTCTTGGTGACGTTTATTTTATCCAGGCACAGGAAAAATCCGAGGCAAGTCTTTATGAAAAA
>DASVQU010000059.1:0-84325 GCA_036388995.1 Pyrinomonadaceae bacterium
CGACCTTGATGCAATCGGCGTATTTTCGCCCGCATAATAAATCGGAAGACATCAAAAATCTTTATTTCGTCGGCGCGGGAACGCATCCCGGTGCAGGACTGCCGGGCGTCATGAGTTCGGGAAAAATCGTGGCAAATTTAATCAGTCAACAATTGACATATAACTGATAACTGATAACTGATAACTGATAACTGTTATGTTTCGTTTCATTTGGTATTGGTCGAGAGTAATTCTGGCAATCGTTTTAGGCACGCTCGTCGTCTGGTTCGGTTATGAAGGCGTTAATTACTATTTTACCCGTCAAAATATCGTAGCATTAAAAACGGAAAATCCAACGACGACTTCGATGATTGAATATCGGTTGTCGGAGGCGCGCAAAGACGGAAAGCAAGGGCAGAAATATCAGATTTGGGCGCCGATGGAACGCATTTCTCCGCATTTGCAGCGCGCCGTGATTGCCGGCGAAGACACAAATTTCGTCGCTCATCAGGGTTTTGATTGGAAAGCGATTGAGGCAGCGTGGCAGGCGGCGCAAAAAGAAGCCGAAAAAGAAGCCAAAGCCGAAGGCGACACTGATCCGAACGACTGGATTCCGAACCTCGACAAAGATTCGATTATTGACAGCGTTTTGGTGTCGCTCGGTTATCCGAAAACCTCTAATTTCAAACGAGGCGCTTCGACAATTACGCAGCAATTGGCGAAAAATCTTTATCTCTCGGAAGAACGCTCGTTTTTGCGAAAAGGGCGCGAATATTTAATCACTCGAACGCTCGAAAACAATCTCAGCAAACGGCGAATTCTGGAAATTTATTTAAACGTCATCGAATGGGGCGACGGCATTTACGGGGCGGAAGCCGCCAGCAGAACTTATTTCAAAAAATCGGCAGCCGATTTAACTCCGCAGGAAGCCGCTTATCTTTCGGCGATGATTCCTTCGCCGCTCAACATTTTCAATCCGAGCAAAAACCCGAAGCGGGTTAATCGCCGCGCCCGCGTCATTGCAAGAGGAATGAATTACGTAAAAATTCCTTAATTACCGGCAAACATAAAATACAAAAGCAAAAGGCTGAAAACTAAAGAATAATTCTTTAGTTTTCAGCTTTTAGCTTTTAGCTTTAGCCTTTTAGTTACGGGGCGGAGCAATTGTGGTCGTCGTTTGCGGTTGAGGAGCGGTCACATTGGGTTGAGCCGTTGGGGACTGAACCTGCGGGGTTGAGGTGTTTGTCGGCGGATTGCCGAGGGGAACGGGTTGGAGAACGGTATTTGAGCGATTTCCGTCCGGGTCAACGACGCTGTTGGTCGGGTTGCCGCGGAAATCCGGGCGATAAATGCGCGGTGTGATGAAGAACAGAATTTCAGCCGTGTTACGCTGCGTAGCACGGTTTTTGAACAAATTGCCGAGGAGCGGGATGCTCGCCAAACCGGGCGTTCGGCTTCTCGATTCGTTTTCGGAGTCGGTCAAAACGCCGCCGACCACAGTCGTTCCGCCGTCCGGCACGAGGACTTCGGTCTGCATTCGCTGCGTATCAATTCCCGGCGTTCCGCTTACTCCATTGGAGAGAGCGGCATTCACAGAATTGTTTTCGGCAGTTACGCGGAGAATAACCGTTCCGGCATCAGTAATCTGCGGCGTCACGGAAAGTCGCAGCGGGACGGAAACGAAAGTGGTTGTAAAGACCGCCAATTGGTCTTCGCCGCCGCCATTTGGCTGAATGGTTGTCACGGGAATTTGACTTCCCGATTCGATTTGCGCCGGGCGGTTGTTCAGCGCTGTGACACGCGGCGTGGCGACAATTCTGGCTTGTCCTTTTGTTTCCGCCAGATTTAAGGCTGCGGTAATTTGAGCCGTACCGAATGCGCCGGTCGTTAAAACCAGAGTTCCTGTTGGCTCACTATTAATACCAATGCCGGTTTGACCGGTGATAAAACCTCCACGGTCAAAGGGATTTCTGACGCTCGCGCCCAATTGCACACCGATTTCGCGTAAGAAGTTGCGCTGAGCGATGACGATGCGGACTTCGATTTCGACTTGCGGCTCCGGCTGATCGAGAAAAGCGACGAGCTGACGAATCGAATCAATATTTCTTCTCACATCCGTAACGATCAGACGGTTTCCGCGTCCGTCAACTTCGATTCCGCCGCGCCGCGAAAGTCGGCGTTTGATAATCGGCATAATTCCGGTATCCGCGCCTCCGCCGGTGACATCGCCGCCGCTGCTGGATGAAACGCCCTGACTCGTAGCTCCGCCGGTGAAACCGCCGGTATCGCCGGCAGCTCCGCCTAAAGTGCCGGAGGCACGGGCGTAATTGAGTTGAATAATTTCGGTGTAAAGCTGCTCAGTATCAAGTCTCGCATCTTCGATTTGTCGGCGCACGGCGGTTTCGTCAGCCAGCAATTTCGCATCGGCAACGCGCAGAATCGAGCCTTGAACATCAACTCCCAAGCCGTTAGCCCGCAAAATGGCATCGAGCGCTATGTTCCAGGGAACGTCGCTCAAATTAACCGTGACGGGAACTTGTCCGACCGATTTGTCAATTACGAAGTTCACCCCGTATTGCTCGGTAATGTGATTAAAAATATCTCTGATGTCGGCTTTGACCACGTTCAGATTGATCGCTTCGCCGATGAATCCGGGCTGACCGTATTGCTGACCTTGCGGGTTTTGCTGCTGCGCTCGCGGCAGCGGAGTTTGCGACGGTCGCGGAGCGGTTGTTTGCTGCGCGTGCGTCGCGACGGCGGCAAGGGCAACGATGGCGACGGCAAAAGTCGCGCGATTAATTAAAATTTTAAGGGATTTGAGCAGACTCATATTTTACGCCTCCAAAGAAATTGCGGCTTTAGGCTTGGATTTTTTTATTTTTCAAGTGCGAAAGAGTTGGGTGAAATTATTTCGATTTGCGCGGATTCACCTTGCGGGCGGGCTTGGTCGCAGGCGGTTCAGCGGCAGCCGAGGGATTTTTAGCGCCTTCGGCAGATCGGGTTCCGTCCGTTTCGGCGCGCTTTTTGTTGTCGGCGGTTAAGACGGGTTCCTGATTGTTTGCAGAAGCGGCAGTTACGGCGGGAACGGTGACGGTCGGATTAACTGTAGCGGGCACGGCTTCCTTGTTTTCGGCGGTTTCGGTGCGCGGTACGAGCATATCGTTAATCATCGGCACTTTCAGACCTTTATTTTCTGCCACGGTCAACGTTTTACCGTCGGTCATTCGAGTTTCGCGCCGGAAAACAAGGCGGTTGTCTTCGATGGCGACGAGATAGCCGTCATAGAATTTTTCGCCCGGATAAATCGTGTAAGAAAGTTTGATCGGCGTGGCTTCGACCATCGCGGAATATCCGCGCGGTGTTCGGAAAACGCCGGTCACTTCGACTTCGCTGACGGTCAGCACGGCGGTCGGTTTAGGTGCCGGAAGCCCAAGCTCGGCGGCGCGCATTCTGAGTATTTTGTAGTTTTCAATGCGCTGCTGAATGGGCGGAGCGGCAACAACAGCCGGCGCGGCTTTTTCCGGTTTCTTGACCGGACTTACGGTTGATTTCGTCCCGGCTTTTTTCGGGGCGGCGACTACGGGTTTGCGAAACGGGTCGCGCTCTTGCGCTCCCGCCGGGTTTGTCGCTCCGATTGTCAGCACGACGGCGACGCAGGCTAATCCAAAATTTAACGAATGAATGATGGCTGTTTTTCTCATAACTTTAAATCAATGCGCTGCGGCGCATCGGCTGAAAATGAATGGAAGGAATTACGAATTTTACTTCACCGAGCTTGCTGGCGGCGCAGCGTTGGGCGGAACCGCTGCTCCGTTTGCAGGCGGCGCTGCCGCACCGGGCGCTCCGGCTTTTGCGGCTTCGGTCAACTGCTGCTGCTTCATAACACTTTCCGGTGTGGCGTAATAAGCCGTGAGTAAAAATTGCGAATCAATAGTTTTGTCACCGGCTTGCTTCGGGCGTTGCGTGATGCGGAAATCGCTGATCGAAACGATTCGTGGCAGCCGCGCCATTTGCGCGTAGAAGGCTCGCAAGTTCTGGAACGTACTGGTAACTTCGACTTCAACCGGTTTTGAAGTGATGAAGCCTTGCTGCAAATCATCTTTCGGCGAGAACCGTGCCAGCGTTAACCGGCTGCCGCGCGCCGTGTCCAGCAAACCTTGTAAGACGTTCGTGATTTCGCGCTCTTCCGGCAGCAAAACTTTTAATTCTTCATACTCGGCGTTTTTCGCCTGAGCGAGTGCCCGAAATTCTTCGATTCGCTGTGTGGCGATGCGTGCGGCTTCGTTCTTTTGCTTGAGGGCGTTTGACTGGTCTTCGATTTGAGCGGTTTCCTCACGAATCGGGCTGGTCACCATATACCAAAATGCGGCGTAAAACATCACGGCGAGAGTCACCAGAACGGCTATTTGCCAGTGAATCGCTAAGTTCTTCAACTTTTCCATAATTGTTGTGAAAATCTGGAGTCTGGAGTTTTTAGACTGTTAATTCCAAACCGAATTAATTTTTTGCAGTTTGCGGCGGGCTTGCGGGGGCACCGTTATTGGCGGCGGTTTGCGGTGCAGAGCCGTTCGGCGCGTCGGTGGGTTTTGCGGCTTTCGACGGCGTATAAGCGCATCGAATCGTGAAGTTGATTGTTTCCGGCTTGTTCTCGCTTTTCGGATTGCTCGGAACGCCGCCGGAACTGTCGGCGATTTGCGTCACCTGAACTTCTTTGCGCTGCGTTTCGATGTTCAGATTCGTAAACAAACCTGACGAAAATTCGAGGCTGCGACCGAAATTCGTGACAACGTATTCATCCGGCGAATTGCCTTTGATTGTTAGCATATCGCCTTTTTGCTCGACCGATTCGAGAAACAGACCCGGCGCATTGATGATTCGCTCGCGCAGAGCTTCGAGCACGGCGCTCGGTCCGGCTTGGCTGGCACGCAGATTTTTGATGGCGGTAATGCGGTCGTCAATGTCTTTGATTCTCTTTTTCAGATCGTCCTGCTCTTTCATTACCGCTTCCATTTGTTTGGCAATCGCCTGCTGATTCGCAAGCTCTTCTTCGGCTGAAGCCTTTGCGGACGAAGCCGTCAGATAATCCAAACCGATGCCGAGAACAAGCAAACCGGCGACGATTCCGGCGAGCAGCCCGAATCTCGTTCCGGCGCTGGCGATTTTCTTTTCAACGATTACCGCCGGGTTCGTCGGTTTATCCGTAATTGATTCGAGAAGATTTATTCTGATCATCTGAGTTCGACTCCTCTCAAAGCCAAGCCGACGGCTACCGCCATTTCCGGCATAATTTCATTTAAATAATCGGGATCAAATTTGCGCGTATCAACTTGAATGCGTTGAAACGGATTGAGGATTTCGACCGGAACTTCGAGCTTAGCGGAAAGCTCTTTCGGGAGATTCGTCATTTTTGAACCGCCGCCGCAAAGCAGAATTTTTTCCACTTCCGTTCCGCCGTCTTCACACGTCGCGCGGTAGAAATCGAAAGTTTTTTGAATTTCGAGCGCGATCAATTCCATCACGTTATCCATCAGCGGCTCGATTGATTTTTCTTCGGTTTCGCCGCCCTGCGACGGTATTCCGCGCTTGACGGCTTCGGCTTGCTGAAAGCTGATGCCAAGACCGCGCTGCAAAACGTCGGTAAACTGGCTGCCGCCGGTCGTGATGTCGCGCGTGAAAAGCGAGCGTGTGCCGCGCACGATGTTAACGTTCATCGTCGAAGCGCCGATGTTTAAGAGCGCAACGGTTTCGTTTTCGTTAGGCTCGTAGTTAACTTCGTAACAATTCTGGAGCGCGAAAGTGTCAACATCAACGACAATCGGATTTTTTCCGGCAAGCTGCACGGCTTGTTTCAAATTATCAATCCGCTCGCGTTTGCAGGCGGCGATTAAAACTTGAATTGTGTCCGCCGTTTCGCCCGTGACGTGAAAATCGAGGCTGACATCAGCCAGGTCATACGGAATATGTTCTTCGGCGTGCCAGTCAATTGATTCTTCGAGTTCTTCGCGGCTCATCGGCGGAACGACGATGTTTTTCAAAATCACCGAATGACCGCTGACGCCGGTAATAACGCGGTCGGATTTGATTTGATGGTCTTTGAAAATGCCTGTAATAGCTTCGGAAACGGCATTCAATTCCATAATCTGACCGTCAACAATCGTTTCGGGCGGTAAATTTTCATAACCGAGACTGGTCAAACTCAAGCTCCCGATTTTGCCGTCAAGCTCGACGGCTTTAATAGAGCTAGAGCCGATGTCCAATCCGGCGACACCTTTTTTCTTGCCGAACATTTATTGCTCCTTGTGGTTTTTGCTAGATCAAATTTGTTGGCTTGCTTTGAAGAACAAATTCAGGACAACGTGAGGCTGGTTTTCGTTGCCAAAAACAAATTACCTTACTGCGGAAAGAAGTGTCAACAAGTTTTTACATCTTTTTGATATGTTTTTCACCGAGACGAACAAATATTCAATCAAATTGAACGACGGTTAAATAAATCCAATTATTTTCAGTTTAAAGATTTATCAAGCGGGTTTTGAGATTTGATTTTAATAATTAGCGATCTGATTTTTTTATATTTTTTCCCAATAACCGACATCAATCCATCGCCCGTGTTTAAAACCGATTTCGCGGAAATGTGCGACTTTTTCAAAACCGAATTTTTCATGCAGACGGATGCTGGCGTCATTTGGCAAAGCGATTCCGGCAACGATGGCGTGAATCGGTTTTGCTTTTAACTCGACAAACAGATTTTCGTACAAAATTGTGCCTATGCCTTTTCCGTTGATTCCGTCTTTGATGTAAACCGAAACTTCAACCGAATGCCGATAACCGGCGCGGGCTTTGTAACGTGAGGCGTAGGCGTAACCGATGATGTCGCCGTTTTCTTCGCCAACGAGAAACGGGTAATTTTCGAGAATTTCGGAAACGCGCCGCCGCATTTCCGATTCGTTGACCGTTTCGATTTCAAAAGTCGAATGCGAGCTTTCAACGTAAAAGTTATAAATTGCGGCAATTGCGGCGGCATCTTCCAAATTTGCCGTTCTAATTTTCATACTTTTTCAGCTCATTTTTGGTGATTGATTCGAGATGAACTTCGTCGGGTCCGTCGGCGATTCTCAAAGCGCGTGCTTCCGCCCAATATTTGGCTAGCGGGAAATCAGGCGAAACGCCCGCGCCGCCAAACGTTTGAATTGCGCGGTCAACAATTTTCAAAGCAACGTTCGGCGCAACAACTTTAATCATCGCAATTTCGCTTCGCGCGGCTTTGTTTCCCGCCGCGTCCATTTTCCAGGCGGCTTTTAAAACCAGCAGACGCGCTTGTTCAAGCTCGATTCTGGCTTCGGCAATCCAATTTCTGATTGTCCCGTGTTCCGACAAAGTTTTGCCGAAAGTTATTCGCGTTTTCGCCCGTCGGCACATCAATTCCAGAGCGCGTTCGGCGAGTCCGATCAACCGCATACAATGATGAATCCGTCCGGGACCGAGCCTGCCTTGCGCGATTTCAAAACCGCGCCCTTCACCGAGCAGCAGATTTTCTTTCGGCACGCGCACATTTTCAAAAATGATTTCGGCGTGTCCGTGCGGCGCGTCGTCGTAACCGAAAACGGTTAAAAGTCTTTCGATGCGAACGCCTTCGGCATTCATTGGCACGAGAATCATTGATTGCTGCAAATGTTTCGCGGCGATTTCGTCGGTTTTGCCCATAAAAATCGCCAGCTTGCAGCGCACATCGCCTGCGCCGGTCGTCCACCATTTTCTGCCGTTGACGACATAATGATCGCCGTCCGGCTTGATTGAGCTTTTAATGTTAGTGGCATCCGACGATGCAACTTCAGGTTCGGTCATTGCAAAACACGAGCGGATTTCGCCATCGAGCAAAGGCTTGAGCCAGTTTTCCTGCTGTTTGGGCGTGCCATATTTCGCCAGAACTTCCATATTTCCGGTGTCAGGCGCGGAACAATTGAAAACTTCCGACGACCAGAAAACTCTGCCCATTGTTTCGGCGAGCGGCGCGTATTCGAGATTCGTCAGACCTGCGCCGAATCGCTCATCGGGCAAAAACAAATTCCAGAGATTTTCAGCTCTAGCCTTTTCCTTTAATTCTTCAATCAAAGGCAAAATTTTCCAGCGTTCGCCCTCGGCGACTTGTTTTTGATATTCGGCTTCGTTCGGATAAATGTTTTCCTCGAAAAATCGTTCGAGCCGGTTTTGCAGTTCGCGTGTTTTTTGTGAATAATCGAAATCCATTGCGCCGACATTTTGGCAAAATCAACCGAAAAAATAAACCCGGCGAAAAGAAATCTGTGATGCGCAGCGAAACAAAAACAGTCAGGCAAGGCGAGGAATTAAACGAAGCGAATCTTTCCGAGTTATTGCGCGAGCAATTAAATTTAACGGGCGCGGAGATCGAGATTCGGCAGTTTCCCGCCGGCAGCTCAAATCTGACTTATCTGGTCAAAATCGGCGCGGAAGAATTCGTTTTGCGCCGCCCGCCGTTTGGCAATCAGGTCAAAACCGCGCACGATATGAGCCGCGAGTTTCACGTTTTGGAAAAACTTTCAAAAATTTATCAGCCAGCGCCTCGACCGCTTCTTTTCTGCCAGGACGAATCAATCACGGGCGCGGAATTTTATCTGATGGAAAGAAAACGCGGCGTCATTTTGCGCGGCTCCGTTCCTGATGCCGTGCAAAATTCGCCCGAACTGCAAAAGGCGGTTTGCGAAAGTTTCGTTGATAATTTAGCCGCGCTACATAATCTCGATTACAAACAGGCGGGACTCGGCGATTTCGGTAAACCCGATGGTTATGTAGAAAGACAAACAACGGGCTGGATTGAACGCTATTTTCGCGCCAAAACCGACGAATGCCCGGAAATCGAATTTACAACCGAATGGCTGCGGGCGAACATTCCCGCAGCATCGAACAGAGCGGCTCTTGTTCACAACGATTACAAATTCGACAACGTGATGCTAGCTCCAAATGATTTGACCGAAATCGTCGGCGTTTTGGATTGGGAAATGGCTACCGTCGGAGAGCCTCTGATGGATTTGGGAACAACGCTCGGTTATTGGATGGACAAACGCGCACCCGAATTTATGCTTGCTCAGCCGTTTAATCCGCGTGTTTTGATGGAAAATTTCTCGCGCCGCGCGCTTGCCGAACGCTACGCCGAAAAAACGGGAGCCGATATTTCCAACCTGCTTTTTTATTACGTTTTCGGCACGTTTAAAATCGCCGTCATCGTCCAGCAAATTTATTTTCGCTACCGCCGAGGTTTTACAAAAGATGAGCGTTTTGTCAATTTTAATCATTTCGTCGCAGCTTTGGGGAAAATCTCAGCGCAAGCCATTGAAACGGAAAAAGTTTGACTTTTCGCTTTGAACCAAAAAAACGAGCGATTCGAAAATAATCTCGAATCGCTCGTTTTTTTCGATGTGTTTTTTATTAGCCGTCTTTCTCGACAGGTTGATTCCTGATAAACAAAACGGTTTTGACTTGTTCACTCAAAGAAATAACTTGAGCGACGGCTAAATTGTCGTCCGTGAAAATGTAGCCGATGCCGGTGCCGATCAAAAATGCGGCGACGCCAATTCGAAAGCGAAGCGAATGTTTGTTCGATATTCTCGTCTTGCCGAATTTATACATAACGAATTGCTCACAGAAAATCTGGGAAGAGATTGAGAATAAAGTTTGGCGGCTTTCATTATTTTATGGCAACGAAAATGTGACGAGACGAGAGAAAGCTGTGACGAACCGTATCAAATTCAGGACAAATTTCCGAAAAGCTCCGGCAGACGGTCGCGGTAATTGCGGCTTAAGCTAAGTTCCGTTCCATTACGCAGAATGACGGCGTAATCGCCGCCGAAAAGCGGGTGCAATTCTTTGATCCGGTCAATTTGGACGAGAGTCGAACGATGAATGCGGAAAAACTTTTCCGGGTCGAGCTTGGCTTCGATTGACTGCATCGTTTCCCGGATCAAATGCGCGTCGCGTCCGACGTGGAGCTTTAAATAATTTCCGGCGGCTTCGATCCAATCGATTTCTTCGGTTTTGATAAAAAAGACGCGCCCGGAGCTTTTGACGACAATGCGTTCGAGATATTTTTTGGCTTTTAAATTTTCGAGGAGGGAAACGAGACGCTCGTCAATGTTCCCTGATTGTCGGGAGTTTTCAAGCTGCTCGCGAGCGTGGCGGACGGAGCGGCGAAAACGCTCGCGGCTGAAAGGCTTGAGAAGATAATCGAGCGCGTGAAATTCAAACGCCTGAATCGCGTATTTGTCGTAAGCAGTGGTAAAAACAATCGCCGGAATTTTGTTTTCCTCCAGAGCTTTCAGAACGTCAAAACCGTTCATTTCCGGCATTTGCACGTCGAGGAAAACCAAATCCGGCGTTTTTTCTTCGATTGCGGTGACCGCTTCCCTGCCGTTTCCCGCTTCGCCGACGATTTCAATGCCCGGCTCATCGCGCAAGTGTCTGCGAACTCGCTCGCGCGCCAATGGCTCGTCGTCAACAATCAAAACTTTCATTTTTCCTCGTTCGAGCGAAAAGGAATTTGCAGATCAAGCCGCAAACCGCCGCCGTCGCGCGTCTGCAAGACGAAATTATGCTCCGCGCCGTAGAGATGTTTCAAACGGGCGCGCGTGTTTGACAATCCGACGCCTTCGCTCAAATTCGCTACGTCGCCAAACGGAACGCCCATACCGTCGTCAGCGACTTTTAAATTTAAATGCCCGTTTGCCCGGCTCGCGCCGATTTCGATTGTCCCGCCTTCGGCTCGCGGTGCGATTCCGTATTTGATGGCGTTTTCGACCAAAGGCTGCAAAATCATATTCGGCACGCGGGCGTCCAAAGCGTCCGACGAGATTTCGTATTTTACTTCCAAACGGTCGTGAAAACGCATCTGTTCGATTTCGAGATATTTGCCCAAAAACTCCAATTCCTGCTGAAGCGGAACTTCCTGAACGTCCAATTTATCGAGCGCTATCCGCAGCAAATCGCTCAAGCTCGCAATCATCTGTTCGGCGGCGTCCGGGTCTTTGTAAACCAATTCGGAAATATTGTTGAGCGTGTTAAAGAGAAAATGCGGGTGAAGCTGGTTTTTTAAAACCTGAAGGCGAGATTGCGCGAGCTGGTTTTCAAGCTGCGCGGCGCGCAATTCGCGCTCCTGATACATTCGATAATAATTAACGGCGTATTTGATTCCCAAAACAGCCCAGTAAATCGTCATCGAAAAATGCAGATTGACGATCAGAAAAAAGCGATAAGCCTCCGCGAATGAAGCGAATGGATTTGACTGACGATTCGGCGGATAACCGAGCTTGGGCAAAACGAATGCATCAACCGCCAGTTGAACTGCCGAAAGAACTACGCTTGCGGCGAGATGAACCAGCAAGCTCTGCCAAAAACGTCCGCGTTCAAACGAAAAGCGGCGAGCCAGCCAGAAAATCACCGGCATCAGCGCAAACCACACATAGCCGGAAAACAATTGCCACACTAATACCTGATAAGCCGGCACGGGGCGCTGTGAAAGCTGATTCTGCAAAAGAAACTGGCTGGTAAAAAAGAATCCGCCGAGCGTCCAAATGCCGAAAATCATCAGCCATTTAAAAATTCTGTGCTGTTTAGAAAATTCCATCTGATACAACAAACTTCAGTAATTTCGCTTGGTTGAATACGCGCCAAACTCGAAAAGGTTACAAATTCTTTCGCTTGAAGCGCGGGCTGTTTTATGCGTTTCTTATCCTAAACGGAAGTTAATTTACTTTTTTTCCTCAGCGGAAAATAAGAAAACGAGCGAAACGACAAGCATTGCCAACAGCCCGTACATAAGATATTCCTCTTTTAGAACTTCTTGAAACTAAGAAAAGCCGAATAGCTTAACGCGCAGAGAAACGAAGATGTTCCAAAAAATAGAATCTCAAATTTGGAATCTCGGATTTTTAATTCGTAATTCGTAATTTGAAATTCGTAATTGATTCTTAGCTTCTCCAGTAATTTTTGATTCTGGCGTCGAGCATCGGAAACGGCACATATTCGACGTTGCGCCCGGCAATTCGTAATTTTTCGACCATACGAATCGCGGCGTCGGCGTTGCGCGTGTGAACGATGATGGTCGCGGCGGGCTGGATTTTCGGATTTTGGGCGAGCCAGAGAGCGATGGCGTAGCCGGTCATTTCGTCGTCGGTTTCGCCGTCGTAATGTTCCGGCAGCAAATCGTGGTCTAAAAAAACTCCGTCGTAATTGTTAGCCTGCAAATATTCTCTGGCTTCCTCGACGGTTTCGGCGATGTCCAGTTCGTCGTTTTCAAAACGCTTGCGAAACCAGCGATGCCGACGGCGGTCGTCATCAAGCAGAAAAATACAAATTGGACTGCGTCCGACCGTTGAGTCGACGAAACCGAGACGATTTAATAAACCGCGCCAAATGCTCATAAAATCATTTATAATCAAAATTGGCAGTTTCGCATATTTTTGTTGTTTGACAAAAGCCGGTCAAGTGAGAAAAAAGATTTTCGGTTTCTTAAATTGGTAAACGATTGAAAAATCGAGGTTCAAAGGTTTTGTCCTGAAAGCGCGTTACGGAAATGTTAAATGGTTAGCGTCTAACCTCGATTTTTACTGAATTTTATTTTGCAATTTTTTGCTTGAAACTTTGGCGGCGGGTGCTATAATCCGACATCAGATTGGGTAGTACATTCACGGAGTCAATTTCTGACGGCTTTTCCGATGAATCAGGTTCTAACGAGCACGGGTTTCTCGCAGTTCTATCGTAAATGGCAAAGGAACAACTTAAATTTCATCAGCTTTCGCTCGTCTCGAACTCTGAAGCAGAGCCGGAGTTTGATCGCTCCGAGTTTGCGGAAGATTACGGCGCGGAAGTCGAAGCCTGCGAGCGTTGTCACGGCACTGGAATGGAAATCGTGCCGCAGCGCGGCGCGCGCCCTTGCGAATGCCGAAAATTAAAATCTTACGAAAAGCTGCTCGAAGCCGCGCGGATTCCGCGCCGTTATCTGAATTGCAGTTTTGACGGCTATCAAAGAAAAAATATGTCGCAGGGCAGAGCTTATCAGCTCGCTTTCGATCTGGCGCTGTCGTATCCGAAAGTCGAGCGCGGCTTGCTTTTCACCGGCTCGGTCGGCGTCGGAAAAACGCATCTGGCGGTTTCGATTTTGCGGCTGATGCTCGAAAAAGGCGTCTCGTGTTTGTTTTACGAGTTCGGCTCGCTGCTCAAAGAAATCCAAAATTCGTATAATTCCGTTTCAAAAACGTCCGAACTTAGCGTCCTTCAGCCGATCTTCGATACTGAAGTTTTAGTCCTGGACGAGCTTGGAGCATCGAAACCGACCGATTGGGTGCGCGACACGATGATGTTTATTATAAACACGCGCTACAACGACAAAAAACTGACGATTTTCACGACCAACTATTTAGACAATCGCCGCCGCGACACCGAAGAAACGCTCGAAGACCGAATCGGCGCGCGCCTTCGCTCGCGTCTTTACGAAATGTGTCAAACTCTTCACATCGAAGGCGAGGACTTTCGCAAAACCTTTGATAAATCGCCGAGTCGTAAACAATAAAACCGGGGATCACATCTCAAACGGAAAAAGGCAGGAGAATTAATTAATTCTCCTGCCTTTTTGCTTTTCTTCTGCCGTTTACTTCGTGTAGTTAGCGGGAATCGGCGTGTCGCCCGCTTGTCCCCAGCCGGTTCCGTTAACGCCGGAAGTCGTGCCGAGAACGTACCATGCTCCCGCGTTCGGTCGGAAAACGGCTGCGTCCAATCTGCGGTCGCCGTCGTAATCGCCGGGAACCGGAATGTCGCCCGCCACGCCCCAGTTGATGGTCGAGAGTTGTCCGGTGAGAGTGCGGATGTACCAATTGCCGTTGCGGAAAACGGCGGTTTCGTCAATTCCGTCGCCGTTGTAATCGCCCGGCACGAGCGTGTCGGAGGGAACGCCCCAGGTAACGGCTTGAAACGTATTGTTGGAGGAAGTCAGGATATACCAGTTGCCGGCGCGGAAAACGGCAAAATCGGTTTTCGCGTCGTTGTCGTATTTACCCGCAACAGGTCTGTCTCCCGGTATGCCCCAAGCCTGGTAAATCGGAGTTCCGCCGCCTGTCGGGTAAATAGCCCACAAACCGCTGCGGAAAATCGCAAAGTCGTCTTTGCCGTCTCCGGTGTAATCAGCCGGAACCGGAACGTCGCCCGGCGCACCCCAATTCGCCGCATACATCGTGTTGTTCGAGCTTTGTATAACATACCACGCGCCGCTGCGGAAAACGGCAGGATCTGCTTTGCGGTCGCCGTCGAAATCACCCGAAACCGGAATATCGCTCGGAATGCCCCAATTTTGAGTAACAAACTGGCTGTTTTGACTGCGAAGCTGGTGCCAATCTCCGTTGCGGAAAACCACGCGGTCGGTTTTATTGTCGCCGTCAAAATCGGCGCGCGTGGTAAAGGCGAGCGGCGGGGGCGCATCATTACACTTATAACTGTTAATGATCGCAATGCTGTCAATGTTCCAACCCGTGACGGGAGGTCCTAGGTTGCTGCTATCCTGCCCCATTCTCCATTTCAGTTGAACGGCGACGCCGCTCGCAGACGCAGGAAGCTGAATTGAAGTGGTGATATAGCCGTTTGAGTCTCCAGTCCAAATATTTCTTCCCGCAAGCGGGGTGCCGCTCGCATTACTTTGAACGAAACCGTTATAACCTCCGGTGAGAAACGTCCCGCCGGCTTCCGTAATGTCCTTAAAAGCGCCGCCGCTAATACTGATTTCGAGCGCGCCGCCGTCCCAGTTTCTTTCTGTATTGTATTTATGGCGGAAACTCAAAATAGCGTCAGTTGAGTTCAACGTAAACACCGGCGAAACCAAATCTGAACCGCCTGCTGTTGACGGATCCGGTATGAAAGCAGAATTCGGAGGCGAATCGGGCGCCTCGGTGACGGTTTTCCAGCCGATGTTCGAACCGATGATTGTTTGAGTCCAACCCGCCGGAAGATTTGGAGCTGTTACGCCGTCAAAGTTTTGCTGAAAGCCTAAAACCGGCGCGCCGATTCTCAAAGTGCGAGTCACGACATAGGAGCCTGTGCTGCCACTGATATTGAAATTTAAAACCAAATTGCTGCCGCAAGCCATATTGGCGGGAACCAGGAAATTTATTGTTCGCGTAACTGTTCCACCGTTAGCAATATCGCCGTAATTGACGCCGGTGCCGCCGTTGACGCTGACCGTGACGCCGGTTATCGTGCTGCCGGTTGGATTAGTAACCGGAACCGTTAACACGAGCGTTTCGCCGGGTTCAATAAATCCGTCGCCGTCGCCGCCCGGCGCAACGTCCGTAAACGAAAAATTGTTTGTTATCGAAGCATTCGGCAAATCAAACGCTTCGGTAACTATTGCCCCAATACCGGCATTTTGAATGCTCGCCGAATATCCCATTCCGCGAATGGCAAAGCCCTGCCAAACCAAAGCGGTATCAAGATCGGGATTCGCACCGTTGGCGGCGGCGGCGATAATTGAGTTGCGCGCATCCAACATTGTCAGATTATTAGGCGGATCCAGCTTCATTCCATCAGTGACATACTGCAAAACGAGCCGCGTTCCATTGTTGTGCCCGTATAGCTGAATGAATTTGGCGCGTACTTCCCAAAGCGCGCTGCTCCAAATTTCGCTGGCATTGTGAATGTCGTCGCACAGTGGGTTGGTTGCCAACTGCCCCGGACCGTAAGCGCTGACTGTATCAATGACCTCATTACAGTTGGAGTTTAGATGTTTAAACGTAAGACCATTATGCGGACGATTGTTCGGTCCGCCGGTAAAAGCCATTACGGCTTTTGGGAAACGACGAATTCCGTAATAATAATTTCCGGTAAATATGATATTCGAGTTGTTACTTCTTAAGAATGTTGAGTAGCTGGCTATAGAATAAACGCCGTTAATTGGGTCAGACGGCTCGGAAAGCATCGAAAGGGCGTAAAAATCAGACCAGCCTTCGCCCATTGCCTGTCCCATACTGGAATTCAGACCGGTAGCGTTGCCATGCAAACGATTGGATAATCCGTGTGTCAGTTCGTGAACCATAATTTCCGCATCGACTGTTCCATCGCGATCCGGGTTAGGTCCATTCCAGAGGTACATTTGCATTTTGCCGCGCCCGCCGTCTGCTTCCGTTGTAAAGTTAGCATTGTTATATTTCGGGTCATTCGGATCTAATAAATCCTGAGCCTCAGCCGAAATACGGTCGCCGGCGGCGCCCGAACCGGTAAAATTTTGCTGTTGGAAATTGCGAGCCGCTTCGGTAAATCCCAAACGATACGTTTCGTCGTGAAAACGATTAACGATATAAAACATCTGAATCACGGCTCCGCGCTGTGCTTGCGGCGATAACGGATCATCACTCACCGTTCCCGGCGTCCCGGGCGGCGGATTCCACGTCGGCGATTCAAATATGCGATTCGGCTCCCCTGTCATCACGTCGTCAACGCCGTCCGGCGCTACGCGGTCAAGACCGGCTCGCACATTATTTCCCTCCGTCGCGTTTGTATTATCGGTAATCCAGCCTTTTTGGTTGAAGGTGTAAGGCGGTTCGTTTCCAACTAGCGTCACATTCGTGCGCGTTGCCGCGAAGCCCTGATTTCCAATTGCCGGATTAGTCGGTCCGGGCGATAACGGCGCGGGGCTGTCTAAGGATTTCAACAGGCTGGTCTCGTTGGCATAAACGTTATAAGTTGCCGGCTGCGTTTGGTGATTAGTCAGATTTTTGCGCCATAACATCGTGCCGGTTTCGGCGTCGACAATCACGTAATAAGCCGCATCTGATTCCCAAATCGAAACCCTCCAGGCGGGTCGCGCCACGCCCGATTCGGTCGGGAAATACATCTTCTCCGCAGTCGTCGCCCAATCGCCCGTTCCGAAAACAGCTTTCATTTCGGTTGAAGCCGCCGCGTTTCTGGTCGCTTCTTCGTCTTTCATCGGTCGCGAAACTTGTTTAAAAGCCGCGCGAACAGCGTCTTCCGGCGAACCGAAATCTGAAGAAAGCGAGTTGTATTCCAAGCCCGGAGCGAGATTATTAATGACCCGGACGATTTCGCCGCGTTTGGTGAAACCGGCTTTCAGCTCGCCCTGAAAAACCGGAATGCCGTTTATTTCCTGCTCAAGATGAACGAATGAAAGCTCGCCGTTCGGATTTGTGTAATCCGCCGTAACTTTTAAATTGTCAACCTGCGAATCGGTCACAGCCAGCAAATCGTTATTTGCCTTGGCGAATGAGCGCAGATTGTCCGGGCGTTTGGCGGTCGAAGGCGCGGTCAACTTCGCAGCGCGCTTTAAACCGACTCTGGGAGCTATCAGTTCGGCATTATTAAGCTCTTCGTTGTATTTGATTTCCAACGTCGGAAAACGTTCGAGCAAAGCCTTTTCGTTCTTGGCAATCTTCTCCTGGTTTTCTGCCGCCGCCATTTCCGGCTTGCCGGATGCGGCGCGAAATTCGGCGCGCGCGTTGAGTGCTGAAGCCGATTTATCCTTGCGAATATCGTAATTTTCGATTTTGGCACGTCCGTTGGGTTCTTGATTATCCTCGTTCGCCGTTGAACGAAACTGCGACGGAAGCACGGCGAGGGCGCCGATCAATCCGAGCGTTAAAAACGAAAGCAGAAGCCCTTTGCGCTCTTCTCGTAAGCCTGTCTTCATTATTGCTGTTACCTCACAACTTATTCACTTGGGAATTATTTTGCAGCGCGGTTTTTTATAAAGTTAAAACAATGCGCTTTTATTGATGATTTTGAACCGAACGGTTCTAAAAAGTTACTTGCCGCGTAAGTCAGATGCTGGTTCAAACGAAAATGAACGCCGCCGGATAATTTCCGGCATCTAAAATGACAATACTGAGAACAGCCTTAAGTTTCCAATTTGTCATTTTGGTCAGGTTAGGCAAGTGATGAAAATATTAGCACACCGGACGCCGCTTGTTCAATCCAAAAAAAGCGTTTTCCGCATTGTTTTCGCAATAAATTCTGCGGTAAAACAACAGCGGCTCTTGTGTTATTCTTAAAATAAGCCTCAGGCGGGAAGAAAAACAAGTCAAATTTCAATGGAAAAAATTTTCGGGCGCGCCGGTCTGATCGCCCAGAACCACACGGAATACGAACACCGCGAAGGTCAAATCAAAATGGCGGAAGCCGTTTTGCGCGCCTTTGAAGAACGCCGTCACCTGATCGTCGAAGCAGGCACGGGAACGGGCAAAACTCTCGCTTATTTAGTTCCGGCAATCGCCTTTGCGCTCGCCGAAAAAAAGCGCGTGATTATCTCGACGGGAACAAAAAATCTGCAAGAGCAGTTGATGGAAAAAGACATTCCGTTTTTGCAGAAAATTCTTCCGAAAAAATTCACCGCCGCGTATATGAAAGGACGCGCCAACTACGTCTGCCTGCAAAAAACGAAAAAAGCCGAATACACGCCGATTCTTTCGGGTTTGGACGACGTTGATTATTTTGAAGCGGTCAGCCATTGGTCGCGCGAATCGGCAATCGGCGACCGCGCCGAGCTTGTGGATTTACCCGAAAATCTTTCGTTCTGGCGTTACATTGACGCGCGTTCGGAAACTTGTCTGGGGCAAAAATGCCCGGAATTTGAGCCGTGTTTTATTACCAAAATGCGCCAGCGAGCCTGCGACGCCGATATTG
Organism: Pyrinomonadaceae bacterium; assembly: GCA_036388995.1. Lineage (GTDB taxonomy): Bacteria > Acidobacteriota > Blastocatellia > Pyrinomonadales > Pyrinomonadaceae > JALZCH01. Next base: position 18,664 of record DASVQU010000059.1, read on the forward strand.
TCATTGTCAATCATCATCTTTTCTTCGCGGATTTGGCTTTGCGCGGCGATTCAAATTTCGGGCGCGTTTTGCCTGATTACGCGGCTGTAGTTTTCGATGAAGCGCATTTGATCGAAGACATCGCCGCCGATTATTTCGGCGCTCAGGTTTCAAATTATCAAATTGACGAATTAATCAGAGATGTCGGAAATCTAACGTTTTCCGATGTCGAAACAAACCGCGATCTGGTCAAAATTGCTCGTAAAATCACGGATTTTGCCGACCGCTTTTTCGCCGGTTTCCGGCGCGGCAGAGACGAAGACGGACGTTTTCCGATTGCGCCCGATACTTTTAAACAAACGCGCGGCGCGGAAATTCTGGTCACCGCGCAGGGCGAAGCGTTTGTCGCTTTGGATAAAGCTCTCGAAAGATTGGAAACCGCTTTGGACGCCATCAAAGACGCGCCCGCCGAAGTCGAAAGTCTGGTCAGACGCGCCAGACAAATTCGTTTTGATTTGGATTTTATTTGTTCGGGAGACGACGCGAAATTCGTTTACTGGCAGGAACGGCGTGGGCGCGGCACTTTTCTTCGCGCATCGCCGATTGATGTTTCCGGTCTGCTGCAAGACAAGCTTTTCGAGAAAACCGAAACCGTCGTTTTAACTTCGGCGACGCTTTCGACCGCCGGGAGCTTTAATTTCATCAAAGAACGGCTCGGACTGGAACCGGAAAACACCGATGATTTAATCGCGCCATCGTCATTTGATTACGAAAAACAGGCGGTTTTATATTTGCCGCCCAGAATGCCCGATCCGCGTTCGCCCGATTTTCTGCAAGTCGCGGCTGGTGAAATTATCAAGCTGCTGGAAATCTCGGACGGACGCGCTTTCGTGTTGGCGACGAGCAACGCTTCGATGAACGCGCTTTACGAACGAATTGCGCCGCGCGTTGATTTTCCCTGTTTTGTGCAAGGCACAATGTCGAAAGCCGGGCTTTTGGAAAAATTCAGAAACACAGAAAACGCCGTTTTGTTTGCGACTTCTTCGTTCTGGCAAGGCGTTGACGTGCGCGGCGAGCAATTGTCGTGCGTGATTATTGACAAACTGCCGTTTGCCGTCCCGACCGATCCGATTGTCGCCGCGCGCCAAAGATTTATTGATTCGACCGGCGGCTCTTCGTTTTTTGAATATTCCGTGCCGCAAGCCGCGATTTCTCTTAAACAAGGAGTCGGGCGTTTAATACGCAGTGCTTCGGACAAAGGCGTGATTGCAATTTTAGACCCGCGTTTGACGACCAAAGGTTATGGCAAAGTTTTTTTGAACAGTTTGCCGAGAATGCGAATCGCGCGGAACTTGTCTGAAGTCGAAGCCGTTTTCGGTACAAAACAGGAGGTGACAAATGTCGCAAAATTTTGAAGGAACGTTTAAACGATTAAGAGAAATTTTCAAACCGCTCGAAAAAGATTTGACGATCAAATTCGACGAGCCGGGGAAATATTATCTGCTCTCGAAAAAATTGAACGAAAAGAAACAGGAAATCTGGTTCGGCGGCGTGGAAATCAAAAAGAATTATGTCAGTTTCCACCTCGTTCCACTTTACTTTTTTCCCGAATTGCTCGATGGCATTCCGCCTGAATTAAAAAAGCGTTTAACCGGAAAGGCGTGTTTCAATTTCAAGAAACCGGATGAAGCGTTGTTCAAAGATTTGGGAAATTTAACGAAAGCAAGTTTTGAATTCTTCAAACAAAAGGAAATGATTTAATTTCGAGAGCGCCAAAGGCGCGCCGTAATATAGCTCAGGGCGACGCCCTGAGAAAAAGAAATGCCCAAAACATTTGAGCCGCAACGCGGCGGAGTAAATGATTTATGCCACAATCATTGTCGCAGATGTTGATTCACGTCGTTTTTTCGACAAAGCATCGCCAACCGTTTATCACAGAAAAAATCGAACCTGAATTGCACGCCTACATCGCTAAAATTTTGTTTGATGAGTGCTATTCGCCCGCTTTAATCATTGGAGGAGACAAAGATCACATTCATATTCTTCTGGCGCTATCGAGGATTTGGACGATTGCTAAAATTGTTGAAGTTATCAAAAAACGCAGTTCCAAATGGATAAAAATCAAAGGCGAAGAATTTCATAACTTTCAATGGCAAAACGGTTATGGCGCATTTTCGGTGAGTCCTTCGGGTGCAGAAACTGTTAAGAAATATATTGCCAATCAAAGAGAGCTTCATCGTCAGCGTACTTATCAGGATGAGTTTCGCGCTTTTTTGAAAAAACACGAAATTGATTATGATGAAAATTACGTCTGGGATTGATTTGAAATTGATTTATACTTCGCCCTTTCAGGGCTAGTTTATTTTATTCTGTTTTTTCTTTGGGCGTTGCCCTAAGCTGAATTACGGCGCGCCTTTGGCGCTTTTTGGGAAATATGGCTGGAATCTTTGAAGTAATGATCGAGCGCAATTTTTCGAGTGCGCATCAATTGCACGGCTACAAGGGAAAATGCGAAAACCTTCACGGGCATAATTATAAAATCGAGATTTACGCGCGCGGAGCGGAATTGAACAATATCGGTTTGCTCGTTGATTTCGGCGATTTGAAACAGGCGGCGGACGAAATCGTTAAATATTTGGATCACAGAAATCTCAACGATCTGCCGCCGTTTGACGAAGAATTGAATCCGTCGGCGGAAAATCTCGCGCGCTACATTCTCGAATACGTCGCTTCGCGCGTTAACGACGACCGCGTTCAGGTTTATAAAGTGCGCTGTTACGAAACGCCGACGAGCGTCGCCGTCTATCAAATTATGTAAACGCGCAAATCAATTATTGATGTGTAAAAGCCGCCGTTCAGCGGCTTTTTATTTTGACTGTTGAATGTCAGAAAAACTATCGGACGCCGTTGTTCTCAACCGCTTCAGTAAAAACTCAAGATTTCTTCAACCGGCTTTTGTTATCTTCAAAAATACGGCAAACCGCTTTTTAAATCTATCGGCGCAGCAACAGCGCGCTTGCGGATATAATTCAATAAGTCATTAAAAATCGGCGGCGCTGTTTCAGGCTTTATTCAATAGAAAGTTAGCAGTTGAGGAAAAAAGAAATGAAAAAAAGACCTTCCAGTTCATTCAGCAAAAATTTACGTTCGCTCCTGGTCGGACTGATTGTCCCATGTTTGGTGCTCGCCGCGCTGAGCGTTGCCGGATTGACCGCCGCAAGCAGCGAAATAGGCGGTCAGACTGCGAATAAAGTCTTGTCGCCGCTTCAGGATGATAATTTCCCGAAAGAATTCGACGTTCGCGCAATTCACGGAACGCCGCGCGAAACAAATTTGTTAGACGATCCGACCGCGACGGCGCCGAAACCGACGCTGCTTCAGCTACGCGCCGTCACTCGTTTGCAAAATGTGCTGGGCGTTTTAAACACGGACAAGCTGCAAATCAGATATAACGGCTTGACCGCTACGCCGCGACATATTTTCAACCGCGACGGTTATCTGTCGGAGCCGAGCAATTTGCCGGCTGAAACGATTGCGCTTAACTTCGTGCGTCAAAACCGCGCGCTTTTTCGTTTCAGTGAAGACGATTTGAACAGCTTGAAGCTAATCAGCCGCGCCGTCTCGGACACGGGAACGACAACTTTGCTTTACAATCAGCAAATTGGCGGCAAGACCGTTTATCACGGCGATGTGCTGGTCAACGTCGCCAAAAACGGGCAAATCCTCAATGTCGGCGGCGAAAATTATCCAAACCTGAGGATCACCAACTCAGTTTCGATTTCCGCCGCTCAAGCCGTGCAAAACGCGGCGTCGCGCTTAAGCATTAACGGATTCACGCCTCAATCGCTCGGCACGAAACAGGTTTTGGCAACCTACGGCAACTTGCCGCCGGAATTTGTAACCGGCGAAAAATTCAGTCGCGGCAGCACTTTCAACGACGATATTGTTGTCATCCAAGTCGTCTTTCCGATGGGCGCGACCGGTCGCCTGGCATATAAATTCGTTTTGGTTACGCCGCAGTATCTCGGCATTATGTGGCAGCACTTTGTTGACGCGCAAACGGGCGAGACGCTGCGCCGCAACAGCCTGACTTCTTTTCAATCGCTCAATCCTCCGGGAGGCGGCGTCGGTGTTGGACGCAAAGGAACATTTCGCCCGGACGTTCAAAATCTAGTCGAATCGTTTAATAATGCGGGAACGGCGCAGGGAAAAGTTTTCGATCCGCTGCCAGCCCCGCTTTCCGGTCAGAGAGGCTTGGGACGTTCGACGCGAACCGGCACAAATGCGGGCAATTACGTTTATACCGCGCCGACTTACGCGCCTGACAATCCGGCTTCCGCCGATCCGGCGCGCGGTTTTCAATACGGCATTCTTAACGCGCGTAACGAATCTCCCTTGCCGTGGGATAACAACCTCGTTCGCCCGACTTTTACGCACGCGCAACTGCCGGGACTTTTAGGACAAATTATTCGCGGCTTTCCGGATGCCGCCAATCCGTCGGCTGCGTCGCCGTTCGGCTGGTTTTATTTACCGACCGAAACGGGCGGAGCGGAAGTTACGAACGGCAACACCAACCGAACGACCACGCGCGCCGTCGGTTATAACATTCAGTCGGCGGCGGGCGGAGTCGGACCGATTGCGAAAACACGCAACGCCATTCATCCGGGAAACTCGCCGACCGGCGACGGCGATCAGCCGTTTTCGGCGGATTTAACGCCGATTACAAGCGTCAATCTGCCTGACGGGCGAGTTTTGTCATCGGTTTTCCAATCGAGATACACGGAAGGAAATAACGTGATGGTCGCCGACGACCGCCGCGATGACGACGAAACGACAAAAGGTGTTAAGGGCTATTCGCAGAATCGTCAATTTACGGCGAGCTATTTCGATTACGTCGCCGCGTATGAATACGGCGGCGCAAACGCGACCTCTCCGGCTCCGCTTCAGCCGGTCAACAACTTTCCGTCTTCTACCGAGCCGGACGTTTTTGCCGGAACCGTGACCTTGTTTTATTTCAACAACATTATCCACGATTACCTGTATAGCGTCGGCTTTACCGAACAGTTCTGGAATTTCCAGATGGATAATTTCGGCAAAGGCGGCGCGGGCGGCGATCAGGTTTCCGCGCAGGTGCAGGACGGTTCGGGCGTAAACAACGCCAATTTTGGTACGCCGGACGAAGGCGCCGCGCCGACGATGCAGATGTTTCTCTTCGGCGAAAGCTCAAGCAGCAGCTTCCGCCGTTCGGACGGCGATTTCGATTTTGACGTGGTGGCGCACGAATTTTTCCACGGCGTGTCGAATCGCTCCGCCGCTAAAGGCGGAAGTAATTGTCTCGGTATCGCGCTGGTCGGCGAATCCGGCGGAATGGGCGAAGGCTGGGGCGATTATATCGCCGCTTCAATGACCGACGACGACGCCGCCGGCGAATACGTAACCGGACACAATGACATCGCCATTCGCCGTCTTCCGATAACGAATTATCGCTATTCTTACGGCTCGATCAACGACCGTATTCTCAGCGTTCGGCGCACTGTGGAGGGAACGCCTGCCCTGCCGGACAATTATCCGACGGGCATTGCTTATGAAGTTCACGACATCGGCGAAGTTTGGGCGGCGACGCTCTGGGATATGCGCGAGATGATGATTATGAAGCAAAAAGTCGGCGCGAATTTTCCGGGCGTTTTCTTTGACGGCAGCCGCCGCCTCGGCAACGGCGCGAACTTTTTTATCGGTGAGCGTCAAGTCACTTCCATTGACACTCAGCATCCGATAAATTATCGCAACGGCATCCAGAATTTCAACACTTCGGTTTTGAATCCCGACCCGGAAAGTCACGGCGCAAGCCCGACCATCAATCCGACCGAACACATCGTTCGTCCCGGCTTGATAGCGGCGGAAAACGCCTCCAACCCGGACCGCGACGGTCCGCTGGCGACCGCCGTCACGCGCGGCGCCCAGCTTGCCGACCGATTGATGATGCGCGGGCTTCAGCTTACGCCGTGCAACCCATCGTTTGTCGAAATGCGCGACGCGATTTTGGCGGCTGACCGCGAAATCACCGGCGGCGAGAATCAGGCAATTATATGGCGAGCATTTGCCAGCCACGGCATCGGACAACTCGCCCGCTCAACCGGCGGAACGGGCGGAACGGACGAAAACGGCGGAGCGCAATCAGCGCCGAACGTAGTCGAAGATTTTAGCGTTCCGGCGGGCGTTACCGAATGCGAAACATCAGGACCGCTTCCGGCTCCGAATTTCACATTGTCGAACAGCGCTCCGAATGCCGTGACGGTAAACATCACCGCGCAACAGGGCGCGGCAAATTATGTCATCGGGCGCAGCGAAAGCCCGGATGGACCGTTTACTACGATTGCCACAATTCCAGGCACTCAGACGACCTACACCGACACGGACAACGGCGACAATCTGACTTTGCAACTCGACAAAACTTATTATTATCAAGTTCGCGCCTCGCGCAACGCTCAATGCGTCGGTTCGGCTTCGGTTGACGATATAACGATCAGCAACGGTAATCCGCCGAATCCGGCTCCGGTTTTCGCAGGCGTTGCGAATGTAATTGATCCGCGTCAAAACAATAAACTAATCGTAAACTGGCTGCCGGCGACATCGCTCAATCCGAGCAACAACATCGTGTACGACGTTTATCGCGTCAATTCGATCACGACGGCAAGCGGTCAAAACGACAGCACTACTGCTCCGACGTTTACGCCAACCGCCGCAAATCGCATTGCGGAAGGCATTACCGATACTTCATACACCGATACCAATTTAACGCTCGGACAAGTGTATTACTACATCGTCCAGGCTCGCGACACGCACAACAGTAAAAAAGACACTTTCAATACAGGCAACACGGCTGCGAAAGTGAGCGCGCCGACCTCGAACGCGGTTACGGCAACGCCGTTTGCCATTGAAGATTTTCAAAACGCAAGCGCCAACAATCGCTTTACTCCGGCTCTGACGGACGAGCCGACTCCGAACAACATAACTCCCGTCTGGCAGCGAGTAACCGGCGCTCAGATGCAAACGGCAACGGCGGCGATGTTTGCGCCGAACATTGACACGGTACCGGTGCAGGGCGGCGGAAACAGTGATTTTTCGGCAATCGTCGGACCGCTCACGCTTTCGCCGACATCGGTGCTTGAATTCGATTCGCGTTTTGTCACCGAATTTGCGTTTGACGGCGGGGTAATGGAAGTCGCGCTCGGCGCGCCCACCTTTAATTCGCAAATCTTTCCCGACAATACGACGACTTACGACCTGAACTATTTCATTATTGAAAACGGTTATCTGGGCAAACTGGACGGCACGCTCGCCGGTCCGGTTATACTTTCACCGCTTCAAGGTCGTTATGCATTTACGGGAACGAGAGCCACCAAGCGCGTTCGCGTCGCACTAGGCAACTTTGCGCCGGGCGGACAGCTCAATTCTGGGAATCAACAGGTTTATCTGCGGTTCCGTATGACTTCAGACGTTGGAACATCGCCGGGAGAAGGAAGCGGCTGGTATATTGACAATCTCGTCATCAATAATTACAACCCAAGTCTCGATATAGCCGGTGTTGTCAGCTACGGAACGGATTCGCAGAAACGTGTTCCGGGCGTGTCCATAGGTGTCACGCCAAGTTCACCTTCCTTCTCTGCTACGACAAATGCGGCGGGAGCTTATTTGCTAACAGGCTTAACGGGAGGCGAAGATTACACGGTTACTCCGACAAAAACCGGAGACGCAAACGGTATTTCTCCGTTTGATGCAACAATGGTTCTTCGTCACGTTGCAGCTAACGGACAAGGACCAAATGCCTTGAACCCAAATCAACTAATTGCAGCCGACACAAACGGCGATGGAAACATCTCTCCGTTTGATGCCACGCTGATTTTGAGATATGTGGCTGGCGGAGGAGCGAATGCCAACACCGGGCAAGTCGGAACTTGGAAGTTTGATCCGGTCTCTAAGCCATATCAAGACTTAAACAGCTCGTTCTTAAACGAAAACTACACCGCTATTCTGCTCGGCGATATTAACGGGAGCTGGGCGCCGACCAGTCCCCCTCCAACTGAAGCTGAGGAATCGGCTCGCCTGGAACAATCGGAAAAACGCGGGGCGGAAAACGACGGCGGAACGATTGCTGCTGCGCGCCCGATGAAAACCAACGTTCAGGCGGAAACGGACGGAGCCACGCTGCAAGTGTCGCTCCCGACCGATATTTCCGCCGCGCCCGGCGACACTGTTGTAATTCCGATTATGATTGCTGGCGGCGCAAAAACGCGGATTTCCGGTTATGCAATTGATGTCGAGTTCGATCCGAACGTCTTGCGACCGGATTTTGCAAATCCGGTGGAGAAGAGCGACACGCTGACGACAAACAGCTTTTCAGTGTCCGCCGACACCAAGACCGCCGCCAACCGGATCGGCATCTCGGCGGCGGGCGGCGCAGCGCTTGTTAAAGGTTCCGGCACGCTCATTAAGTTGCGGTTCAAGGTTGTCGGAACGCCAAACAGCGCTTCGAGGAGCACAGCTTTAACGCGGAGTCGGTTGATGTTTGAAGACACGGGCGGCAGACAAATCGCGGCAACAGCCAGCGACGGATTGTTTACGGTCGGCGATGTCGCCGCGCCGGCAGGTAAGAAGCATCAGCGATAAGCTGATTCAAAAATCAAACAAAAATTCAGACGCGGGCTGATTAGCCCGCGTCTGAATTTTTGTTATTCAGCTTGTTGCCGCCGTTTGTTTATCAAAAAGTTTAATTGATGAATACAAACAAAATTTTGTAGTGCGTTGGCAAGCTTTTGTTAATTTTAAAGTCCGCAATTTTATTGGCTTGAGCGCAAACCGTCTTATTGTTTTTAAATTAATGCAGCAAACTCAAACCGCGCCGTTTGCTACAAAAAAAGGTGAAATCTTAAAATTCATTCCTTTTGTAATTGTAAAGTTTTTAGAATTTGGTATGACCGATTCAAAACGTAAGCGACAAGCCAAAGTTCTCCGCGCGTTTCGCAAAGTTCACCGAACGCTCGGCGCGCTTTTATTCGTGCTTTTTTTGATTGTTTCCGTGACGGGACTGCTGCTCGGTTGGAAAAAACACAGCGGCGGATTGATTTTGTCGGAATCTCATAAAGGCAAATCAACCGACCCGAAAGACTGGCTGCCCGTTCACATTCTACAGGAAAAAGCCGGGAAAATCGCTCGCGAACAAATTTCGCCCGATCTTTCGCTTGAGCTTGATCGAATTGATTTCCGCCCGGATAAAGGAATGGTCAAATTCGTTTTCATTCAGAATTATTGGGGCGTTCAGCTTGATTGTACGACCGGCGAGCTGCTGCATCTTGAACGCCGACGTTCTGATTTTATCGAAAATATTCACGATTTCTCATATTTTGATAATGCTCTCGGAACAAGCGACGGGCAAATTAAATTAGTGTACACATCAATTATCGGTCTGGCTTTACTGACTTTTACAATCACCGGATTCTGGCTCTGGTTCGGACCGAAACGAATGCGTGCGACGAGAGCTAAATTAAGTTAGTTGTACCGTTTAAATTCGCCGTACAAGTTTAATTAACCAAAAGTTGATTGCAGCTTACGAATAAATTATATTCAAATTCAGCTTCCCCAAAAACTTAAGCCTTAAGACAAACTAAAATGAGCAGATTGTTTTTTATTATCGCGCTACTCGCCGCACTATTTTTTATTTCTTCGCCGAGCCGCATTCAGGCTCAACAAAATTCATCCGGCAGCGTGTCGGGCAGCGTTCGAGACGCGGCAGGCGCGGTCGTCGCCAATGCCGATGTCAGGCTTTTAAGCTCGCAGCAGCTCGTTTTGGGCGCAACTAAAACCGATGCCGAAGGACTGTTTAAATTTGAAAATGTCAAACCGGGTTCGTATGTTGTTGTGGCGGAACGCGGCGATTTCAGTCCGCAGCGCGAAGCTGTGCAAATCAACGGAGGCGCGGCGGCGCAGGTAAATCTGATTTTGGAAGTCAATCAACTCAACGAGCAGGTCACGGTCACGGCTGAAACGGGTTCGGCTGGAAACCGTCACAACATTCCGCAGCAAATCAACGTCGTTTCCGAAAACGCCGTGCGCCAGCGCACGACCGCCGTTTTATCGCAGGTCGCCGACGAAGAAGTCGGTGTCACGCAGCAGCGCACCAGCCCGACAATCGGCGCGGTTTCCGTGCGCGGTTTGACCGAAGTCGGCGTGTATGTTGACGGCGTGCGGTACACAAACTCGACTCAGCGCGGCGGAATCAACACTTTTTTCAATCTCAACGAACCGACGGCGCTGCGTTCGTTTGAAGTTCAACGCAGCCCGAATACGGCTCAATACGGTTCGGACGGATTAGGCGGAAACGTTCAGCTCGTTTCACGCCAGCCCGATTACGGTTTTGCAAAACCCGAATGGCACGGCGAATTTAACACTTTTTTCACGAGCGCCGACCTTTCTTTCGGGAGCAACGCGCTCCTGACTTACGGCACGCGCCGGTTTGGAATTCTGGGAAACATTGTCGGTCGTCGAGTCAACACTCTGCGACCGGGCGGCGGGATCGACAGCCATTCGGCAATTACCAGATTCTTGGGTTTGCCTTCAAACATCACAGGCTCGGACAGACTTCCCGACACGGCTTTTACGCAATACGGCGGCACGCTTCATTTAAATTTTGCGCCGACCGACGATCAGCAACTCAGTTTTCGTTATCAACGCTCGCAACAGGACGGCGGCAAGCGTTACGACCAACTGCTCGGCGGCGACGGCAATTTAATCGCGGATTTACGCAACCTGATGCTCGATTTCGGTTATCTGCGATATTACAAACAGGGCGTTGGATTTTTCGATAATTTTTCCGCAACCGTTTCCTACAACAGCCAGCGCGAAGAGCGCGTAAATCAAGGCGGGCAAGGAAATCGGCTCGCCGCCGTTACTCACGACAAAGAGCGGACGACGACGTTGGGCGCGAGCTTTTATCTCGACAAGCAATTTAAGCGAAACAATTTTCTCTTCGGCGGCGATGTTTACCGCGACAACGTGGTCGCGCCTTCTTACACTTTTGATCCGGTAGTGCAAAGTGTCACAGTAACGCGCCCGCGCGTCCCAAACGGCGCGACTTATCTTTTAGCCGGTTTGTATGTTCAGGATGTTTACGAAATCTTCCCGAATCGCCTGCGTTTGAGCGGCGCATTGCGTTACAACGTCGCAAATTATCGCTCGCGTGCCGCGAATAGTCCTTTAGTCAACAATCAGCCGCTTTTCCCTGACGACAGTTTACGTTCCGCCGATTTTTCGGGACGCATCGGCGCGACTTTCACTGTTGCCAAAGGGTTAAATGTCGCTTTTAATTACAGCCGCGGTTTTCGCGCGCCGAATATCACGGCTCTCGGTTCGCTCGGTCTCGTCGGCGTCGGTTATCAAGTTTCGAACGCGGACATTGGCGGACTCGGCGCGACAATCGGTTCGACTGCCGACGCCAACGCCCTTGATACAGGCGTTCCGGTGACGACTCTGAGATCCGAAATCAGCGACAACTACGAGCTGAGCTTGCGTTACATCAACAAACGCCTCGAAGCGAATGTGACCGGGTTCGTTCTCGATTTAAAAGACGCAATCGCCCGACAAACGCTGATTTTGCCGCCGGGCGCAGTCGGTCGTAGTCTGGGCAGTCAGATTATTACCAACCAGCTTCCGGGCGGAGCGGTCTTCGTTCCGGTTTCGACCGCTCCGGTTTTGGTTCAGGCTAATTTAGACCTCGCCCGCGTCAAAGGCATCGAGGGCGAGCTAGATTATCGTTTGACCGATGCGTGGACAATCGGCGGAAATTTCACGGTTCTGCGCGCCGAAAACACGATTAACGGCGAGCCGCCGAATCTCGGTGGAGCCGGTTTTCCGCCGCCATACGGATTCCTGCGTCTGCGCTATCAACCGCCCGACAAAAAATACTGGATTGAAGGTTATTCGACTGTTGTCGCCCGCCAAAACCGTTTTTCGAGCCTCGATCTGTCAGACCGCCGGACGGGCGCGGCTCGTTCCCGTTCGCAAATTCAAAACTTTCTGCGGCGCGGCGCGTGCGTGCGCGGTTTGACCGTCAACACAAGCGGAACCGGCTGCGGCACGACAGCGGGAAATCCGAATTATATTTTGCAGCCGACGGGCGAAACAATCACACAGGTTTTAAACCGCGTGCTGCCGCTCGGCGCGACAATCAACGGCGTCCGCGTAGTCAATAACGACACCGCCGTTCCGCTCTACACCGCATATCCCGGTTACGCTTTGTTCAACCTTCGCGGGGGTTTCCGATTTAATGAAAATCAAGCGATCACGGCTGACTTTGAAAACATTTTCGATAAAAGCCACCGCTCGCCCGGCTGGGGAATTGACGGACCGGGACGCAGCGTGACGGTACGTTACCAATACAGATTTTGAAAATTATAAAGAGGCGGGGAGAAAATCTTTCAATTTTGATTTTAATTCTCCGCGCCGTCGAAAAATGATTTATTTTTGTTCCGTCTATAAGATTATTATGCTGAACCATTCCGCATAACACTCAAAATTTGACGATTGGGCGGAATCATTCCGCTCAATCGTTCGACGGCTTCTATCTGAATAAACTCGCTTTACAAAACCACTGCTGAGGCGCATAGTCTTACTAAATCGAGTTTAGCTCACTCCTTTCTCAGCTTCTCTGGAATCTGCCAGCCCATCTGAAGTTTATAGCTTACTGAGTAAGCCGTAGGCGGTTGCTCAATTCCAACATTGGGCGGCTATCGCTTATCACAGATGCAGCGATTAACAAACCGCTTAGGAAAGCATCTCTAGCTTTGGGAGATAAATATGAAAATGATTGTGAATTTTTTGTTTTTGGTTGTGGCATTGTTCACTTTGGTTTGTCCTGCATTTGCACAGGACGACAAATTTCAGAGAGCTATTGAAAAAGCTCTTTTGGATGGCGAGCGAAGTGCCGTCAAAGACGCAAGCGGCAAAGTTAAGCAAATCGAAATTGAGTATTTTAGTCCAAAACAAACTCTTGAGTTTGACTACGAAAAGGATGCTCTTTCTTCTGTAACTCTTGGTGATGGAAGAAAGATGACAATTCTACGAAACGAAAAAGGCGGAATTGATGGTTTCGTTTTTCCAAACGGCAAGAAAGCCATATTTCTTTGGAAAAAAACTGCTGACTTTGATTTTAGTCTTCCTGCTGGATTGAAATTTATAAGTCCAGATGGAAAAGAAACCATTGTTCCCCTCAACGGTGGTTTAAAGAAACAAGAAGGAGTTTCCAACTTTTCAAAAGTTGCTTTTCGAGCCGATGATAGATGCCGAAATGCAGTTGCAGCCGCCGCAGTTGCGGTGGCTGCCGCTGCCGTCGCTTGTAGCGATGGCGGGTTAGACTGCGTTACGGCTGTTGGGGCTGCCGCTGTTGCTATTGCTAACGCCGCAGATGCTTGTAGCCCAGAGAATGAATGATAGTCCAATCTATAACGAGAAGATTGTTTGCAAACAATCTTCTCGTTATACTGTTCTCAAAGATTAAACGAGTTTGTAAGGTTGATATGTTTTTAAAGGTTTCAACAGCAATCATTTCAATAATCTCAATAGGATTTGGTCTGACCCAATTGCTATCACAGCCAAATGAACATTTAATTTCTGTCGTTTTAATTCTTATAGGTATTAGTCAGATAATCATTGCTTTTTTTTCAAAAAATAAATTTTTAACGAAATTAAGTGGCATAAACAGTTTTGTTGCTACACTTTTGCTTATTTACCTTGTAATTTCTAAGCTTTTTGTGTAGCCAAAACGCGCCGTCGAACAATTCAATGGACGTGAGGGCGAAACAGCTACTTTGTTTTTTAGGTTCTTCTTTCATATAAACTTGCGTGGGTTCGGTTTCGCCCCACGTCATCTCAAACGTTAAGCGGCTTCGATATTTCCTAAAGTTGAATCTAATCAAAATGAATTTAGTAATTTTCGATATTGATGGAACATTAACTAAAACCGACCATATTGACGACATCTGTTTTGTGCAGGCTTTGGCTGATGCTCACGCAATTACTGATATAAGCACGGATTGGGCGGGATATTCACACACGACAGATTCCGCAATTACCCTCGACATCTTCAAACATCAGTTTAATCGTGTCCCCGAAGAAACCGAGTTACTAAAATTTAAATCTCACTTTGTTCGTTTGTTAGAGGATTACCGAGCTAAAGACTCCTCGCTCTTTGCTGAAATTGCGGGGGCTTCTTCAATGTTACGGCGATTAAACCAAGAGCATAACTGGAGGGTTGCCATTGCTACGGGCGGTTGGCGCGTTTCCGCCGCACTAAAACTAAAAGTTGCGGGTATTGAAGTAGATGCTTTTCCAGCCGCGTTTGCCGATGACGGTCTTTCAAGAGAAGAAATTCTGCAATCGGCAATTTCAAAAGCGGAAAGATTTTATCAGGAGAATTGTTTTGCCAGAATTGTGAGCGTCGGTGATGGAGTTTGGGATGTTCGCACGGCTCACAATCTCAGGTTTCCCTTTCTAGGTATCGGCGCGGGAGATGATGCGGAAAAAAAGTTGTGCCGTGTCGGAGCAACCCACGTTATTAAAGATTTTACAGATTATAAACAGTTGGTTGACTATTTGACGGAAGCGGAAGTCCCGCGAGCAGAAGAATTTGTCACATAACCGAGCCGCCGCCTAACAATTCATTGGATATGGGCGGAAACAGCGACTTTCATATCAGCGTCGTCCGTTACCATTAGCTTGCGTGCAGCCGGTTTCCGCCCGCACGAACTCAAGCGTTCGATGTCTAAAAATCAATCGTATGCAAGACCGGTTCAGCATAATTGGCGTGGGCAGCGAACTTTCGGCTAATGCCGTCCAGGACCTGCTTGACGTTGGCTTTGTCGTTATTCCCGGTCCGGTGGCTCCCGATAAATTGCCGCAATTGGCAGCGGCGTATGATTATGCCGTAGCCTCCGCAAGTTCCGACGATGTAGGGATTGGCAGCACGACAACCAGAGTCCACGATTTCGTCAATCGAGGTTCGGAGTTCGATGAGCTGTATGTTTATCAGCCCATCTTAGAGGCGTGTTGCCGCATCATCGAGCAACCGTTCAAACTCGGTTCGATGCTCGCGAGGACTTTGCGACCACACTCGCAGGCACAGGCTCTACACGTTGACTTCGAGCGCGACACGGATGGATGGACGATGGTAGGTTTTATCTTTATGGTGGATGAGTTTAGAAGCGACAACGGCGCTACCGGATTTATCCCGGGTTCACATAACCGGTCAATTGTTCCAGACAAGTTGAGGAACGATGCTCCGGCAAACTCTGAAAACCAAATTTTGGCGTGTGGCTCGGAGGGTTCCATGATTATTTACAATGGGTCTGTCTGGCATGGACATACGGCAAACTCATCCGACGAGCCTCGCCGTTCAATACAAGGCGCTTATATCCGACGCGAAGCACAATCCGGCGTTAACCTGACCGAGCGGATGCGCCCCGAAACTCTCGCCCGCATCAGTCCGCTTGCGAAGTATGTATTAGCCGTCTGATAGGCATTAGATTCCGATTGATTGCAATGAATCAGAAACTTAGAATTGCAAGCTGCCAATTTCCCGTCTCTCGTGATATTGCTAGCAATGCGGGGTTTATTCGTCGGTTTATGAAGAAAGCCGCCGAGTCGGAAGCTGACGTAATACATTTCCCGGAAACCGCTCTGTCCGGCTACGAGCGCACAGATTTCACGCCTTCAAACAATGACAATTGGCAACGCCTTGAAGAGCAAACGGAAGAGATTGCAAATCTGGCTCGAAAGCTGGGATTGTGGGTCGCATTAGGTTCGTGTCGAAAAGTTACGAGCAGGGAAAAACCCGCAAACTGTATTCACGTTATTTCCGATACGGGGCAAATTGTTGGCACGTATGACAAGCAGATGCTTACGCCGGCAGAATCTGCCTGGTATACACCCGGATATGGATTTCTAGTCGTTACCATCAACGGCATAAAATGCGGGTTTCTGATTTGTTACGAATTGTGCTTTCCCGATTTATTTGAGACATACCGAAAAAAAGACGTGAAGTTAATTTTTCATTCCTGTCATAATGTTTCAAGAAGTCCGAAACCACTTTTTCAGGAATTGACATTAGCCCAAATCCGCACCCGCGCAGCGGACAATCAAATGTGGATTTCGAGTTCAACTTCATCGGCTCGATATTCATTTTCAAAAACCTGTATCGCACGACCTGACGGTTCTGTTCTCAGTTTGAGAAAACATACTAACGGCATTTTACTGCATGATTTTCCAGATACGAAACTTGGCTGGACTTACGACAATCGAAAGCCGACTCAAATTTCTATTTAAAATTGCTTCAATAAAAAAAAGGACGATTCAAATAAATCGCCCCTTTTTTTATTACAAAGACTACAGAAATTTAACGGCGTCCGCCGGCGGTGCCATAGCTCATACCGCTTCCGGTATCATCACCAAGGTCTGTCGAAGAAGTTGTTCTGGTTGTTGTGCTTTCGCTTGTTCCGGTTGAAACTGCGGGCGACGGTGCTATGAAATCGCTCGAGATTCTGTCGTCCGTTCTTCTAGGAGCGAGCGGAGTGGTTGGAGTTCGCTGTCTCAAAACCAGACGCGAAGATTCTTCTTCCTGATTGAGATAATAGCTGATTGCCATAACTGCGCCGACTCCGACGAGAAGCGGCAGAATCGTGCCGGTCATAAAAGCGGCTTTGCCTCCGCTGTTGTGTTGCCGGTGACCGCCCCGCAGATGCTGTTCATTTCGGCGATTTTGTTGAGTATAATTCGTAGAAAATTGACGCTGTTGTTGATTATAGCCGGTTGAAAAATTTCGTTGTTGTTTACTGAATCTGCGAACGTCATCCGAACCATCGGCTTCCGAAATCTCGCGAACCAGCTCGCCCGAACGCGGCGTGTTAAATTCGGCAACATCAGCCTGTGCTACGATGCCCGCCAGTCTGCCGCTTTCGTCAACCACGAGAACGCGGCGAATTTGTTTGTTTTCCATTACGTCGCAGCATTGCTCGATGCTCGTGCCGGGGCGGACGCTGACAATATCGCTCGTCATTACATCCGAAGCCTTCAAATCGAGCGGGTTTTGACCGCTGCCTGCGAAAGCGCGAACCGTGATGTCGCGGTCTGTAATCGTTCCGACTGGTTTCTTTGTCGAATCATTGTCAACGACCGGAATGCAGCCGCAATCGTGTTCGACCATCATTTGCGCAATTTCTCGAAGACTCGAATCAGGCGTACAGCACGCCGGATTTTTAGTCATAATTTCTCTAACTTTCATTTCTACCTCCAAAAAAATCAAAAATGTCCGAAGCGAATCAATACGCTTGTGTGTGTTTGAATGAATGTCTGCAAATCCTATTCCTTATCTTTTGACAAACAAATCACGCGATCGAACGCGCCGCATTTCGCTTTTAAACTTCACTTGTTGTCAATTTCGTCTCTATTAAATTCAGGTTACAGCTCAGTTGTCGCGCTCCGGCAACTGCTCTAAACTGTTCTAATAGTTTCGGTTTTTGTTCCATAAATTTTATTGCAAAAATGAAAGAAATACCTTAATTTCATCCCGGCTATAAAGGTATTGACGCGAATGATTCGTGCTAATACGCGAAATTTGACGATTGGGCGGAATCATTCCGCCCAATCAATAGTTATGCCGTTTTGGGTAAAATTGAAGTAATGAGATTTGCAACTATTTTTATTTTTTGCTCATTCATTTTTAGTTGCTCGTTGAAGAATGAGCCGCGCACTGAGTCCGTTTTCCCGGTAACGGCTTCGACAGTTGAGCCGCAAAAAACTGTTTCGACGGACTTGGGCTGTCAAAATGTTACGGGTATTCTCGGTTTCGCTGATATGAGTTATGACGCAACGACTGTTATTTACTTTTATGCAAAACCGAACGCATCAGAAAAGCCTGCTCAAACGCTTCGGTTTTACGATGATACGACTATTAACAGTTTTAGTTTTCGGGCTGAAGGCGAAAAATCTTATTCCCTGCTTAATCCAGAAAGACATAAGTTGGACTATTCCATGTTTGACTTAGCCGTGAAAAACAGGCGCAACGGTTGGCTTGAAGTCAAAGTTGACGAACAAACGAACGGAACGCTGTGGTTGCAAGAAAACAATAATGTGGAATTTGAAGATTGGCGGCAACTTATGAAAGAAGCCTTTGCAATCAGCAGATTAAATACAGAAACAAATCCACTTCGCACGAAGCCCGATGCAAACGCAAAGGCACTTAAAACTACCGAAAGAGATTGTTTCAAATTTGAGCAGATGCAAGGCGATTGGATTAAAGTTTCGCAAAAAACCCATTGTGACACAGATTTAAGGTCAAGGGCTTCAGGTTGGGTTCGTTGGCGAGATGAAAATGGCTGTCTTCTAGTCGAGATTTTTCCTTTTGCCTAGCGGACGGCATAACGGGTTATTGGACGCGAGTCGGAAACAGCTACTTTCTTAAATACGTCGCTAGTTAAACCTCAGCTTGCGTGGTTGCCGTTTCCACCCACGTCACCTCAACCGTTCAAATAACTTCAACTGTGATTTTCGCTTATTTTTTACAAACAAATCCCGTAGTCGAACGCGCCGCATTTCGCTTTTAAACTTCACTTGCTGTATAGTTGCGTTTTGCCCGTTTCGCCCCACTTCATCTCAACCGTTCGGCAGCTATTGTATTATGCGGATAACATCTGGGAATTAGATGTAGTTGCATGTTATGTCTTACAGTTTCAAGCAGCTTATCCTTATCGCTATTTTGACAGGGGCATACACCTTTTGCCATGCCCAAGAGATAGATTTTGACGAAGCGGAACTCACGACATTTATTGCGTCTCAAATGAGGCTTTCCCGGATTCCCAACCTTGCTGTCGGCATTGTCCAGCGTGACAAAATTGTGTATCTAAGAGGTTTCGGAACAACGGCAGGTCAGCAAATCAGCCCGCGAACCCCATTCCTCATCGGCTCTTTGAGCAAATCGTTCACCGCGCTCGCCGTGATGCAACTCGCCGAAGCTGAAAAATTGAACTTAGATACCCCGGTCTATCAATATCTATCATGGTTTCGACTGAGAGATGTTGAGGCGTCACGGACTATAACTGTTCGTCATTTGCTAAATCAAACGAGCGGTCTTCCAACATCTGCCGGGTTCTTCGCGCCTGATGCTGATTCGTTGAGCCAAACAGAGTTGGCGCATCCGGTCGGGCAGGTCTATGAGTATTGCAATCTCAATTATAAAATTTTAGGGATGCTCATCGAAGCCGTCACCGGGCAGACCTATGCCGTCTATATGCAAGAACACGTACTCGCCCCTTTGGAGATGCGTTCTACTTACCTAACCTACGATGATGCTGTGAGGAACGGCTTAATAGAAGGTCATCAGTATTTTTTCGGTCTGCCGGTTTCGGTGTCCACGTTGCCCTATCAGAGCGCGGCTGCCGGTCATATCGCTTCGAGCGCCGAAGATATGTGCCATTATCTCATCGCTCACTTGCAGGATGGTGTTTACAACAATCGTTCTATCATCACGCCAACTAATATCGCGTTGATGCACACAGCACGTTCTGACATCGGCTCTCGGTATGGGATGGGATGGGCGGCGGGGCGTTTGAACGGGTTGGAAGCAATCGGTCACACGGGGCTTAACGAAGGCTATAGCTCTAACATGACTATCTTACCGGAAAAAGGATACTGCATCATTATCCTTACCAACGTAAATAGTTTCACGCAGCATCACGATTTAATGGATGGGATCATCAGGCGGCTTCATAGTCAGCCGACGAAATTTTATATTCCCTACGAGCTTCTCCAGCGATTTCTCTTGTTATTCACTCTTTTATTCGGACTGGCTCAACTCATCCGCCAGCTATGGAAGTGGCGCAATCTCGGATACCCGTTATTAATGCTGATGACGGCAAAAGTGATTGTCCCGCTAATCTGTGGCATTGCTTTCACCCTCTTTTTGCTAATAGCCGTTCCGCTTTGGGCGGACGCTCCGCTTGGTGTCCTTTTATCGTATCAACCGGATATTGGATACGGACTGATATGCGGAGCGACCAGTTTCACGCTCGCCAGTTTTGTTGGGGCATTTGTTAAATCAAAACTCTCGCTTGCTGCTGCAAGATAGTTTATTGCGCGGCGCTGCCGAACAAGTCATTGCACTGAAGCGCGAAACAGCGACTTTCTTAAAAACGCTGCTTCTTAATCCTTAGCTTGTGTGTTGTCGGTTTCGCGCTCGGTGAACTCCGCCGTTCAAATAACTTCAACTGTGATTTTCGTTTATTTTTACAAACAAATCGCGCAATCGGACGCGCCGCATTTCGCTTTTAAACTTCACTTATTGCCAATTCCGTCTCTATTAAATTCAGGTTTACGGCTCAGATGTCGCGCTCCGGCAACGGCTCTAACCTGTTCTAACGGTTTCGTTTTTTGTTCCATAAATTTTATTGCAAAAATGAAAGAAATACCTTATTTTCATTCCAGCTATAAAGTTATTGACGCGAATGATTCGTGCTAATACGCGAAATTTGACGATTGGGCGGAATGATTCCGCTCAATCAATAGTTCGCTGTCCTTCTTTAATTTTTAAAAATATGAGTAACGAAAACACAAATCAAAATTCTCAAGAACAATCAATTTCTCGCGCGACAATTAACACCCCGCGAGAACAACCGAAAATGCCACCCGTTCCGCCTCCAGACTCAAATACAAGCTCTAATATAAAAAGCCGACCGGGAGAGCAAAACGATAGAAGGAAGGATTAGAATTTTCCGCTAATCCAAATAGCCAGCATAAACAGAGTAAGCAGCCCGAAAATAGCTGTGAAATTTGTTAGCTTTCCTTTGTTATTGATTTGAGTGATGTTGTATTTATAATCTTCGCCTGCCCAATAGATAAATCTTTGTTGAAATTCTATCGGCGGCAAACCGAGATTTTTTTGATATAAAAGAGCCGGATTCGGGAGGCTTAAATCACCTTTTACTTGAGTGTATATACCAATTGCGACCATTGTTAAGTATAACAATGCAGCTATAGCTAATGAAATCGTTACAGGCGGCGTTTGCTTATCTCCAACCAGACCTAACAAAGCAAGAGCCAAGGTAGTAACAAAAGCTATAATAGTTTGATTGCGCTTTTCCATGGCATCAAAACGTTCTTTGGTTGTTTTGTAGGCTTCTTGAACTAACGGGTAGGCAAGTTCGATGGAAGGAAATTCTTTTTTTAGTTCTTCTTCTGTCATAGTATACCTATAATAACGCAACAGCGAACAAATCATTGCAGCGGAGGGGGAAATAGCTACTTATCTTGTTCGGCTTGTGTATAAAAGGTTAGTTGCATGTCGGCGGTTTCCGCCCTGCTGAATTCAATCGTTCAAATAACTTCAACTATGATTTTCGCTTATTTTTACAAACAAATCCCGTAGTCGAACGCGCAGCATTTCGCCGCCATCTTTTTTAAACTGCATTTCCGAAAGCTCCGCCTCCGCTTCGCCGATTGTCCAGCAATCGTCTTCGTTTAATTCTTCAACCGGCTCGCCTGCATCGTTGAGCGGGCAAATATCGCGCAATTCGTAAATTTCGTCTTCTATTTCTTCGAGCCAGCGCAGCGGCAAACCTTGTGTGCGGCAGACATACGGTCGCGCTTCGTAGATTCGGCACGCTCCTTCTTCATTTAAAAAAGCGCATTTTCCGGCTTCGTGGGGCAAATCGTTTTCGAGCAAATCGGGATATTTTCGACGAATGTTTTCCGCCTCGACTTCAAAAACCGTGATGTCGTCAACGCAGCACGCCGAACAGCCGCGCCGACAATTCAAACGTGCGCCGTGAACAATTTCAAGCTGCGCGGTCTGCCGCTCAAGGTCTCGATAAAAATTTTCCAGCTTAGATTCCTCCATTGAAATTTAAGTTGAAACGGCAGACGCGGCGGATAAACGAGCGACGAGCGATTTGACTTGTTGTTCGATTTCCGAGAGAGCTATCGAAGGCGGAACAAAATCAATGTCCGGGACTTTCCAGAATTCAATGCGATCAACCCAATCGGGGATTCTTTCCAAAACCATCGGACGATGCTCGGCGTCGTACATCGCAATCGTCAAATCCGCCGCTTCCAAATCTTCAACGCTTACTCTTTGCGGAAAACGCGGCTCGGAAACGTCAATGCCGAGTGCGTTTAATTTTTCGACCGCAAAATGCGAAATCGCTCCGGCGTTGGCTTTGTTAAACTCGATTGCCAGACCGCGCGAATCGGCGATCCAATCAAGTCCGCGTTCGGCGGCTAATTGATTAAACAAAATTTCGGCGAAACGGCTGCGATAATAATTTCCGGTGCAAAGAAAAAGTACCTTTTTATTCATAACAAATTCGTTTACAAATTCGTTTGCCGCAATCGAAGTTTAAAGAATCGTCATAACCGCCCAAAGCGAACAGAGCGAAATCACAATCCATAAAATAACTCCTTGCAGCATCGGTTTGATGCCGACTTCGGCGAGAGTTTTGCGCGAAAGCGCCGCGCCGATCAGGAAAAGCGTCAGCGTCAAGCCTTGGCGGGCGACGCCGACAAAGGAATTGAAAAGATTTTCCGGCAGCGGCGCGTAAGTTTTGACGATTGAGGCTGCCAAAAAAAGAAAGATGAAAATCGGAACCGTGACGCGGGCGTTCTTGCTTTTAAAGACGATTGCGGTGACGAGCGCAAGCGGCGCAATCCAGAGAGCGCGAGTCAATTTAACGGTCGTAGCAATCTGCAAAGCCTCTTCGCCGAATCGCGCCGCCGCGCCGACGACGCTGCTCGTATCTTGAATTGCTATCGCAGCCCAAATTCCGAACTGCTGTTGGCTTAAATTTAACCAATGCCCGACGACCGGAAAAACAAACAGCGCAACGGAATTTAAAACGAAAATCGTGCCGAGAGAAACGGAAATTTCCTTGTCGTCGGCTTCGATGACCGGCGCGACCGCCGCAATTGCGCTGCCGCCGCAAATCGCCGTGCCGCACGAAATCAGATGCGAGATTTTTCGGTCAATCCTGAGCAGCCGACCGACGAAATAACCGAGCGCGAGCGTTCCGAAAATCGTCGCGGCGGCAAATAAAATGCCGTCTTTCCCCGCTTCAAAAACCGTTTCGATGTTCATTCCAAATCCAAGTCCGACGACTGAAATTTGCAGTAGGAGCTTGGTAATTTTCGCAATTTTGACTGGAAAAGGATTGCCGATTGTAAAAGCCGCCGCGATTCCGAGCGCCAGAGCAACGGGCGGCGCAACGAACGGCAGCAAACAAACGACCGCAAGCAAAACAAAAACCGTTTCGCGCCAATTTACATTCGGTTCAAAATTCATTTTCCGAGCCGCGCCGCAATTTTCGGCAAGATTCTTTTCGGCACTTCAATCGCGCCTTTGATGTGTCGTTCAAGCGTAAAATGTCCGGCGACGTAAACGCCCGCGACGTTGGTTTCAAAGGTTTCTTCGTCGTAAACCGGAACAATTCCGTATTTCGTTTCTCGAAACTCGACGCCCATATTTTTCAAAAGAGTCAAATCCGCGTCAGCGCCGATTAACACAAAAACCGCATCGTTCGGCAGAATTTTCACATCGCCGTTTTCGTCTTCCAAAACAACTTCTTTCTCACGGATTTCGACGACGCGACCGAGAAAAAAGACTTGCAGACAATTGCGTTCGAGCTGTTCTTCGAGCGGCTGTTTGACCCAGTATTTGATGCAGCCTTGTTTTGGGTCTGAGTTTTCCCAATCGGCGCGAAAAATGGCAAGCGTCGAAATAGCGCCTTCTTCGGCAAGAAACAGCGCGGCTTCGCCCGCCGAGTTTCCGCCGCCGACGACGAGCGTGTGTTTTCGCACCCAGGGATAAGTTTCCCGGAAAAGATGAGACACTTTCGGCAAATCTTCGCCCGGAACATTTAAATGTCGCGGATGCGCCATCGCGCCCGTCGTGAATAAAACCTTTCGTGCCTGATACTCGCTTTTTGAAGTTTTGACGTTGAAGAAGCCGGTCGCTGACGCTCGCGGTTCTGACGTTGAAACCGCCAAAACTTCTTCTTCGGTCTTGACGTTGAGATTATTTCCCAAAACAAAACGAACGTAATACGACAGCAATTCCTCGCGCGTCGGTTTTTCGCGCGCCGGTTTGAGCGTGTCCGGCTCTAATTCAAGCTCGTTGACGGTGGAAAAAACAGCCAGCCCGATTGGATAATGATAAATTGTCTCGCCGATTAAGCCTTTTTCCAAAACGAGATAATCCAAACTCAATTTTTGCGCTTCGTAAGCTGCCGAAATCCCCGCCGGTCCCGCGCCTATAATAATCAAATCGTACATAAGTGAGCAGTGAGCAGTGAGCGGTGAGCAGTCAGAACAGATTTCTCTGCTTACTGCTCACCGTTCGCTGCACACTAAAGATAGATTTCGCCTTTGGCGACAACAACCGACGAGCCGCCGACACGGACTCGTTCGACATTTCCTTTTTCTCCTGTAATTTCAATTTGAATGCGGCTCGGTCGTTCGATAAAATCGCCTTGTTCAATCGTAAAACTCAGAGTGTTTCCGCTCTTTTTCAATTCTTCCGCAAACAATCCGTGATGAACAATGTAGCCGCCGAGAGTTCCGGCGGCGCTGCCGGTTGCCGGGTCTTCCGTGATGCCGAATTCAGGCGCGTACATTCTGGTGTGAATTAGCGATGTTTCTTCCAGAGTTTCCCACGCAAATAAAGAAAACTCTCCTCCCAAGCTGTGCGGCAACTCTTCTAATTTGGCGGCGTTGGCGCGCGAGTTTTTTAAAACTTCAAGCGAGCGCACAGGAATGACGGTGAAATTGACGCCGGTTCCGCAGACCTGGATCGGCGCGTGAGGTTGAAAATCTTCAGGGGTGATGTTGAATGCTTCGGCGATTGTTTTTCTAACATTTTCGTCCGCGACAATTTCTCCGGGCGAAAATTTGTCCTGCATCATCGTGACAATTCGCGGCTCGCCGTTTTGGAATTCGATTTCTACAGGCAGCACGCCGACGCCAAGCTCGTGTTTAATTTCAACCGAGCCGTTGGCTGGCGCATTTTCGATAAAACCGAGCCGGGCGAGCAGATTCCATGTTCCGACAACCGGATGTCCGGCGAGCGGCAATTCTTTGGTCGGCGTAAAAATCCTCAGTCGCCGCAAAGCCTCCGGTTTGTCCGAAGGAAGCACGAAAACCGTCTCGGACAAATTCATTTCGCGCGCTATTTGCTGCATTTCTATGTCGGAAATGCCCTCGCCATCGGTAAAAACCGCGAGCGGATTGCCCGCAAACCTTTGGTCGGTAAAAACGTCTAGTTGATAGAAGCTGAAAGTTCGCATAATGAAAAATTCGAGTATGACGAGAAAATCGCCGAGCGGTCAAGGAAACGCGGCATTGCCTTGACATTGTTAGACTTGGCGTGTACTTTTGAAGTTCTATCTGGTCACAACCGACCTTGCCTGGCGTGAATAAAGCACGCAAACGGAGTTTGTTTGAAACCTAATACCTGACTCAGTCCGAGTTTGATTGGCGCACGAACCGTCTCAACCGGCAACGAAACTGCGCGGCGACGAGCTTTCCATTTATTTTGCCAATTTTAAATCCGCGCAGCTTTTTATGTTGAACGCGGCGAGCCGGGTATTGGTTAATCGAGGCGAGACTTGATAGAATCGTGAAAACGGAATTTTATAAAGAGGCGAAAACGTCGAGAAACAGCTTGACGGGAATTTGAATGCAGAGCGAAGAAACAAAACAAACGGCAGAAGCGACGGCGACCGAACAAGCGGAAGCTCCTGCCGCGGAACAAACGAACGATAACAACACGGCAGCCGAAACCCCGGCTGTTTCAACCGAAGACACAACCGGCACGGCGACAACCGAAGCGCCTGCGGCTGAAACAGCGGCTCAAGACGCGCCGACAAACGAAGCTACTGCTGCGCCCGCATCGCAGGAAACGGCAACAACAACCGATTCAGCACCGGAAGCAGCCGATCCGGCACCCGCAACGGCTGAACAGCCGACAGTTGCCGCGAACGAACAGCCTGCGGCTCAAGCAACAGCAGCGACCGTAACAACGACAGCCGGCACGAGCGCAGCGACGACAGGCGGCGACGAGCATTCCGGCGGCGAAATGGATTTCGGCGCGATGCTCGAACAGTTTGAGCAGGAGCAAGCGCGCTATCGCGAAGGCGATTTGGTCGAAGGCAAAGTCATCAGCGTCTCAGACCGCGGCGTGGTGATTGATTTCGGCTATAAATCCGAAGGCGTCGTCAAATCGGAAGAATTGACGGAAAACGGCGAAGTAACCGTTAAACGGGGCGATACTCTTGAAGTCGTTATCAGGCGAATGGATTCGGGCGACGGCACGGCGGAATTATCGCGCTTTGAAGCCGTCAAACGCCGCACCTGGGACGATCTCGAAAAGGCTTACAACGACGGCACGCCGGTTAAAGGCTTTGTCACCGAGCGCGTCAAAGGCGGTTTGAACGTTGACATCAAAGGCATCGAAGCGTTTCTGCCCGGTTCGCTGGTTGATTCGCGCCCGCCGCGCAATCTCGACGTTTATAAAAATCAGGAAGTCGAAGCGCGCGTGATTAAATTTAACCGCAAGCGCGCCAATGTCGTGCTGTCGCGCAAGGCTTTGATTGACGAAGTAAACGAAGCGCAAAAAGCGCAAACCTTCGAGCAATTGGGCGAAGGCTACATCGTCGAAGGCACTGTTAAAAGCCTGACCGAATACGGCGCTTTTGTTGATTTGGGCGGTATTGACGGATTGCTCCACGTCACCGATATGACCTGGGGAAAACTCGACCGACCTTCGGATATGTTCAAACCGGGCGACGAAGTGCAGGTCAAAGTTTTGAAATTCGACCGCGAGAAAGAGCGCGTTTCTCTCGGATTAAAACAGCTTCAGCCCGATCCATGGACGAGCATCGAAGAACGCTATCCGATTAACGCGAAACTGCGCGGAAGAGTTTCGAGCGTGACCGATTACGGCGCTTTTATCGAGCTTGAGCCGGGAGTCGAAGGTCTTGTTCACGTTTCGGAAATGAGCTGGTCGAAACGCGCCAAACATCCAAAAAACATTGTCAAAGTCGGCGACGAAGTCGAAGTGCAGGTTCTCCGTCTCGACCCGAAAGACCGCCGCGTTTCACTGGGAATGAAACAGGTGATGGCGAACCCGTGGGAAACGATTTACGAGCGTTTTCGCATCGGGCAGCAAATTAAAGGTCGCGTTCGCAATCTGACCGAATTCGGCGCGTTTGTCGAATTGGAAGAAGGCGTTGACGGTCTGGTTCACGTCACGGACATCTCGCACAAGAAAATCAAGCATCCGAGCGAGGCTTTGAAGAAAAATCAGGAAGTCGAAGCCGTCATCACGCACATTGACGTGGCGGGACGCCGGATGTCGCTTTCGATGAAAGATTTGCAGCCTTCGACCTGGGATAAATTCGTTTCCGAACATAAACCCGGCGATGTTGTTAAAGGCAAAATCTCGCGCTTTGCCAATTTCGGCGTTTTCGTCGAATTGGCGGAAGAGCTTGAAGGTTTGTGCCATATCTCGGAGCTTTCCGACGAGCGAATCGAAAAACCGGAAAAGGTTTTTGAAATCGGTCAGGAGATGGAATTCAAAATCCTTCGCATCGAGCCGGACGCGCAGAAAATCGGACTTTCGGCGCGCGCCGTCGGCAAAGAAGACGAGCCGGTAATTGATACGAAATCTTACTCGATGGAAGCTAAAAGCGGAATGGCGAGCTTAGGCGAGCTTGCCAATTTGCGGAATATGTTCGGCGGCGGTTCTTCTCCCGCTGCTGCCGAGCCAAAGGTTGCCGAGCCGGTCCCTGCCGAGACAAACACTGCTGAAATAAACGCTGCCGAACCAGCCGTTGCGGAATCAAGCGAGGCTGAACCTGTAGCTGAGACAAACGCCGGTGAATCGAATGTTGCCGAATCAACCGCAGACGAAGCTGGAAACGAAGCTGCTAATGACACCGGAAGTGAAGTCCAAAGCGAAGCCGGAAATGAAGTTGTAGTAAACGATGCCGACAGCGAAGCTCGCAATGAAACGGCAAGCGAAGGTGTAAGCGATGCCGGAAACGAAGTCGAAAACGAAACACCGAATGCGGCAACGTCCGGCGGCGAGCAGTAAGATTTTCTTTCAGGAAATGCGGGAGCGAACGTTTTATATTTATCCGAATCCTCTTTTTTCGCTCCCGCACAATTTTTAATAAAGTTTTTATAGCGAGGTTTATTTGATGACAAAAGCAGATTTGGTCGAAGAAGTGGTTAGCGCTACGGATTTAACGAAAAAGGACGCGGAACGGCTGGTTGAAGTTGTTTTCCGCAGTTTGATCGAGGCTTTAAACGAAGGCGAAAAAATAGAATTGCGCGGTTTCGGCAGTTTTCGCCTGCGCGAGCGCAATTCGCGCCGCGGTCGCAACCCGAAAACCGGCGAGCCGGTTGACATCCCGGCAAAGCGCGTAGCCTATTTCAAACCCGGCAAAGAGCTGCGCCAGCTTTTAAATATTGACGAAGCAGCACAAGCGGCGGAGAAATAAATTACGAATTTCAAATTACGAATTACGAATTGTGGAATATTTTCTAAGAATAAAAGAATAAAAACAAATTCCATCATTCGTAATTCATAATTCGTAATTCGTAATTGATTTTATGGACGTTTTATTTAGTCCGTGGAGATACGAATATTTAACATCGGGCGAGAAATCGCCCGAATCTTTTTGTGTGTTCTGCGATTTGCTGGCAGAGGACGAGCGCACCGATGCGGAAAAATTAATCGTTCATCGCGCTTGTCACAATTACATCGTCCTCAATAAATTCCCGTACATCTCCGGTCATCTGTTGATAGTTCCCTTCTCGCACGTTTCCGATTTAGATCGCGCCGATAAAGAAACGACGGACGAATTGATGGATTTGACCAAACGCTGTCAAACGGTTTTGCGCGCGGCTTACAATCCGCAAGGCTTTAATCTCGGAATGAATCTCGGCAAAGCTGCCGGAGCGGGCGTCGCCGGACACATTCACCTGCACGTTATGCCGCGCTGGTTCGGCGATACTAATTTTACCACCACGGTCGGCGAAACTCGCGTGATTCCCGAAGATTTAACAACGACTTATCGGAAACTGCGAGAGAAATTCTGATTAAACTCTGCACGAAACCACTTTCCAAAACTGTTTTGCTTTTCGTCATTCCCTTCCCAAAGTAAAAAAATAATTGACAAACTCACGCGAATCGGTAAATCTTTTTTCCATTGTTTACAAAATAATGTAACGAATTGCTTGCCGACGCTGTTTTGAGGCAAGCAAAAAGGAAAAAGGAATTTCTGGAGGAAAAATGAAAAAATTAGGAATTTTGATGATTATCAGTTTGTTTGCGGTGGTTTTGAGCGCGTGCGGCGGCAAATCCGACACTGACATTCAAAAAGAAGTTGAAGGCAGAGTAAAAGCGAGAGCGCCGCAAGTCACGGTAGCGGTGAAAGACGGCGTTGTAACCTTAGGCGGACAGGTAACAACACCGGAACAAAAAGCTGCGGCTGTTGCAGCGGCAAGCGGCGAAGGAGTCAAGAATGTCCAGGACAACATTCAAACTCGTCCCGCTCCGACGCCGGTGATGCCCGCCGCTACGCCGATGATGTCGCCCGCGGGCAGTCCGATGTCATCTCCGGCGCGTCCCGGAACAAGCCCCGCGAGAAGATAAAACGCCTTCTTTCGGAACAATAAAAAAGCCTGCGTTAAGATTGACGCAGGCTTTTTTAGATTCGCCGTTGAAACACTAAGGCTTTTCATCAGGCGGAGCCGGTGGAGCCGGCGGCGGTGATGGCGGTTTGGGTGGAGGCGGAGGCGGTATATTTTTAACATTTCCCTGTTCCCAGGCATCCGTTATAGATTTGCTGACTTCCGGTTCCTCACGCAGTTTTTTGCCTTGCGCTAATTGCCAGCGTTCAAACCACGAAATTCCGGATTTCACGCCCGCGAAGCTTTCCGCTGACATGTAGGCTTCATCAGATTGCGCGTCTTCTATCGAAACAAAAGCGTAACCTTGATTTTCGAGCATTCCGAACAATTCGTCAGCCGTGTCGGCGATGAGTCGGCTCGGAGTCAAAACCATTGTTTGCGGAATCTGGCGATTGAACATTTCCTGCGAATACGCTTCGTAATGCCGGAGCATTTTCGCCATATAATCGAGAAATTCGCCGCGAATCTCTTTCATCGTGTTTAGATCGTTGTCTTTGCGCGCCGCGTCATAGGCGAAAGAATACATCCACTCCTGATTGTCGAAAGTGTATTTCACCGACCGTAAACCGCGCGACGCAAGCCAATTTTCAAAACGCTCTTTGTCTTCGTTCGTTTTCCCCGTGTTCAAATAAGGATAACTGAAATAACGAAGCTGCAAGTTTTTCTCAGCCAGAATTTGTTTGGCAATACGTTCGTTCGTTTCAACGTTTGACACGTAAGCGTCGTAGGGCGTGTTATAAAACCAAATATGCTTAAAACCACCGATACCGACCTCAAGTCCGGCATCGCGCCACTGACGAACGATTTCCGCGCGCACGGGATTTAATCGCACCAAATCAATTCGCGGACTCGTTGCCGCCTTTTCAAAATTGGCGATTGCTGCGCCCTGCAAAAATCCGATTGCCGGAACGCGGTGTTTTTTGAGCTTTTCAATCAGAAGCTGCGCCGTAGCGTAGGCGTCGTGCGGAGGATTATCCGAACGATCTACAGGCGGAATCGAGACAAAGCCGATTGCCATTCGTTTCTCGCCCTTTTTGCTGTTCGCGTTGACAATGAGTTCGTTTTTGCCCCAAAATGCAGTTAACAGAAACGCCGAGATAAGCACACAAGCCAGTCCAGCCGACCAAAGCGAATTGGCTTGGCTCGTCTCGGTTTCTTTTTGTAAAATTCTTTGAATTCTTTTCATTAAATTCCCTCCGTTTGCCGCAAGCGAAAGCTGCGGCGCGTTTTGTTTCGCGGTTTGACGAAACTGTTCCAGATTTGCGAGAGCGTGCGCGTAAGCAAGCGGCTCGCCGTAAAATCGAACGACTAGATCATCGCACACAAACTCGCGCTCGCGTCGAATCTCTCGTGAAATCCACCACACGCACGGATGATAAAAAAACAAAATCTCGACGAGCGTTTGCAGAAAATTAACCAGAAAATCCGCGCGCCGGACGTGCATCAATTCGTGAACGATAATCGCTTCCAATTGCGCGGGCGTGACTCCAAAAAAAGCGCCGCTCGGAATCAAAACCACGGGTTTGAGCCAGCCGATGACGACCGGGGCGGCGACTTGCGCCGATTCGCGCAGTTTGGCTTTCGCCGAAACTCCGATTTCACTGCACAAACGCGCAAATTGTCGCTGCCATTCCGAGCTTGGTTCGGCGATTTTTTTTGTTTTCAAATTGTGCAGACGCCACAAACCGCCGCCGGTTCGCGCAGCAAAAAACAAAACTCCAGCCAGCCAGAACCAAACCAAAACAGGCAAATTCGGGACAAAATAATTTTCAAAATGCGTTTGGAGATTTTCAAAAGAATAAATCGGCGAAGAATTAGCAACCACTTCCGATTCGTTTTTTTCAATCGCGGACAAACGCTCGTCCTGAACCGGCTTTTTAACCGTAATCTTCTTGCCGTTTGTTTTTGCGGCAAAAGCGCTTGCAGTCGTTTCTGCGGGCGCGTTTGCAAACCAAACGAAAGTTGCGGCGGGCAAACAAAGCGTTAAAAACAAAGCCGCGCAGGCAAGCAAATAACGGAAATTCGCGGTTGCGTTTTGCGCCGCTTTTAATCCGAGAAAACAGAGCGCGGCGATTGCCGAAATCTGCCAGAGCGAATGCGCTAGCGTCCAGCCGAGATTTTCGATGAGCGACGAATTGATTAAAAATTCAAAATTCATTTTTCCCGTCCTTCCGCTTCGTCCAGCATCTGCCTGATTTGCGCAAGTTCTTTATCGCTTGCAGGTTTAGTTTCCAAAACGCGCATCACGAGCTGCGCCGCCGAACCACCGAAAACCCGGTCGAGCAAATCTTCCGCAAAAGTGCGCTCGGTTGCCGCCTGCTCGATTTTCGCCCGGTAAACGTGCGCTTTTTGCTCGGTTTCGCGCTCGACCAGACTTTTCTCGGTCATAATTTGCAGCGTTTTTAAAACCGTCGTGTATGCAGTCGGGCGTCGCTCGTTGATGATTTCGTGGACTTCTCTGACGGTCGCAGTTTCGCGCTGCCAGAGAATCGTCAGAATCTCCAATTCGGCTTCAGTCGGTTTTTGAATGTGTTGTCTTGGCATAACTCGGATCACCTACGAAGACCTTAATACGAAGAACTTCGTATGTCAACTTTATTTTCAACTTTTTTTCCACGGAGACACGGAGACGCAGAAGAAAACAATAAAAACCTCAATGTTTCTGCGTCTCTGTGCTGATTTTTATTTATCAAAACTCCAGAAAATCGGGACGAGCCACATTACGATAAAGAAAACGGCGATTGTCAGAATCGTGCCTACTTTGACGAAATCGAAAAACCTGTATCGCCCCGGCGTGTAGATAAGAACGCAGGCGGGTTCAAGCGGTGTGATAAAAGAACAAGAAGCGGCGTAAGTGACCGCGACGGCGAAAGTGCGCGGATTTAATCCGAGGGCGACCGCCGATTGCACCGCTACCGGCAAAACGACAAGCGCGGCTGCTTGATTTGACATCGGCTGCGTCAGCGCGACGGTCAGCGCAAAGAATCCGGCGAGTAAAGCAAATGCGCCATATTGACCGAAATAGACGTTAATCATTCCGGCGAGATATTTGTCCGCGCCGGTTTTTTCCATCGCCGTTCCGAACGAAATCATACAGGCGATAAGAACGATCAAACGCCAATCAATCAGCGAATAAAGCTCTTCGTAACGTATGGTTTGCGTCGCCAGCAAAATCAGCGAGCCGATGAGAACGGCGATGGCGAGCGGAATTTCGACGTTCAAAAAATATTTTGAAAGCGAGAGAAGCAAAAACGTGCCGAAAGCGAGCAAAGCCCATTTTCGTTTTTCCGTCCGCCGCTCGCGATTTGAGACTTCTTCAAGCAAAATTACCTGCCCGTCAACTACAAGCGGCTCGATAACTTCGCGTTTTCCCTGCACGAGCAAAACGTCGCCGAAACGCAGCGGAATCTGGCTGAGCTTTTCGAGAAATGTCGAACGATGACGGCTGACGGCTAAAACCGTCAAGCCGAATCGCTGTCGCAAATTCAAATTTTTGAGCGTGCGCCCGACAAACTGCGAGCCGCGCATTACCATTACTTCGAAAAGCTCTATGTCGCCGCCTTCAAGATAATGGTCGTTGAGCTTAAAATCCGGTTTGATTTCAAGCCCGGCTTGCGCCTTGATTTGTAGAATATCGCTGATCTTGCCTTCGACGATGAGCAAATCGCCCGCCTCGATGCGTTCCTGCGCGCCCGGCGCAAGACGTTGGTGTCCGCCGCGAATAATTCCAATGACGTTTAAAACGTATTCGGTGTAAAAATTAGCTTCGGTCAGCGTTTTGCCGACGACTTTGGATTCGGGCAAAACCAGAAGCTCGGAAATATAATCGCGGATTTGATATTGCTCGGTGATTGATTCTGCATTCGTTGTCCGAGGAACGAGAAAACGCCCGACAAACAACATATAAAACAGCCCGATTCCGACAATCGCCAGACCGACCGGCGTTAACTCGAACATCGAAAGCGGCTGCATTCCGTAACGCGACATTGCGCCCGAAACCGCCAGATTCGTCGAAGTTCCGATGAGCGTGCAGGTTCCGCCGAGAATTGCGCCGAAAGCGAGCGGCATCAACAGCTTTGAAGGCGCGACTTTTGCGCGTTCGGCAAGTCCCATCACGACCGGAACGAACATCGCGGTCGTCGTCGTGTTTTTCAAAACCGAGGCGCAAAGCGCGGCGACAACCATTATCAAAATCGTCAGCAAAAACTCGTTGCTTCCCGCAATTCGATGAAGCCTGCGCCCGACTTCGTCAACGATTCCGGTTTTGACCAGCCCGCCGGTCAAAATAAAAAGTCCGGCAATCGTGATGATAATGTCGTTGCCAAAACCGGCGACGCCTTCCTGAATCGTCAAAACGCCGGTCATAACCAAACCGATGACGAGCAAAATAGCAACAATATCGACCGGAATCTTCTCTATCGCAAAGAGAATGACGGCGACCAGCAACAAAATCAATGTGACGGCAATAGGATTCATTTTTATTTCGGTTTGAAACAAGTAAACAGCGAAAAAGCGGCGAGGTCAACTGTTTTTTGAACTCTTCCCGCATTTTGAAAAAGAAAAACGTTGCAATTTCGATATTTGCCGTTTATCGTGAAAAAATAATAAAAGAATTCGGGTTTATTGGCGTAATTGACGGAGAAATTGTAAAAGCTTTCGTAACAAATATGAGAAAAAAGCGATTTACTAATTTTCATTTCAGTCGTGTGGTTTCGCGGCTGCTGATACCGGCTTTGATTTTCCTGTTTTTAAACGGCTGCCTTCCGAAATCGGTGGAAAACACCAAAGGGCAAACGACGCTCACCGTTTACGGTTTTTCGATTATGAAAGAGGCGCTGGAGAAAGAAATTTATCCGGCGTTTGCCGCGAAATGGAAACAGGAAAAGGGTGAAGATGTCGCGTTCGCGTCTTCGTTTGCGGGTTCGGAAACAGTGACAAATCAGATTTTGCAGGGCGCGCCCGCCGATTTTGCGATTCTTTCAATCGAGCGCGATGTTGAACGCCTGGCAGCAGGCGGCGCGGTCACGTCGAATTGGAAATCGGCGCAGCACGGCAGCATCATCAACAAAACGCCTTTCGTAATTCTTGTTCGCAAAGGAAATCCGAAAGGCATCAGGGATTTTTCCGATTTGGCAAAACCGGGCGTGCAGTTAATTCATCCCGATCCGGTGAGTTCGGGCGGCGCGCAGTGGTCAATTCTCTCGATTTATGGTTCGGAATTAAAGAAATCGGAAAAAGAAGGCGCGATGAATTCGCAGCGCGCCGAACAGCTTTTACAAGACATCTGGAAAAACGTGCGCTCGACGCCCGGTTCTGCGCGCGAGGCGCGCACGCAGTTTGAAACCGGTTATGGCGATGCTTTGATAACTTACGAATTGGAAGGCTTGCTGATGAAACAGGCGGGTGCGGCAATTGACATCGTTGTTCCGCAATCAACAATTTTCAGCGAACATCCGGCGGTGATTATTGACCGCAACGTTAAATCGGAGAAACGCGCCGTTGCCGAAGCGTTTCTGCAATATCTCTGGACGGAAGAAGCGCAGCGCGCTTTCGTCAAATATCATTTTCGTTCAATAACAAACGAAAAATTAAACGAAGCAAAACCGGAATTCGCCAAAATCGAAATGCCTTTTGATGTCGGTTTATACGGCGGCTGGCAGCGCGCTTATCCAGAAATAATCGAAGGCGTTTTTCAAAACAAAGTACAAAGAAAATAAGGAGCAAAGATGGGAGTCAACGTTTCGGCAATGCGCCACGTGCGCGGTTTTGACTTAGCGAAACCTTTGAGCATCGGGACAATGCTCGTGATTATGCTGCCGCTCGTCTTGTTGCCGCTGGCTTCGATTTTTATTTTCGGAACGAGCAAAGGTTTGGGCAGTTTCTGGGCGGCTTTAACAGCGCCGGATGCGATTTTTGCGCTTCAGCTTTCGCTGGTGACGAGCTTTTGGGCGACGGTTTTCAATGTCGTTTTCGGGCTTTTCGCGTCTTATGTTTTGTCGAAATACAGCTTTTGGGGACGCAATGCGATTATCGTCATTATTTCGCTGCCTACTGCAATTCCGACAGCCGTCGCAGGTTTCGCGCTCTTGCTTTTATGGGGTCCTTACGGACTTTTGGGGCAATATCTGACGCCGGAAACGCAGATAATGTTTACGGCTTACGCGATTATTCTCGCCAATATTTTCGTCACGTTTCCGCTCGCTTTCGGCGTAATCAAACCGGTTTTCGACACTATGAGCGCATCGCTCGAAGAAGCAGCGGCGACAATCGGGGCGACGCGCTGGCAAACTTTCTGGAATGTTACGCTGCCGTCATTGCGCGGCGCGCTTTTGACCGGCGCACTTTTAACTTTTGCTCGCGCGGTCGGCGAATTCGGCTCGACAATTCTGGTTTCCGGTAATCTTGCGGGCAGAACACAAACCGCGCCGCTCTATATTTTCGCCAAATTTAACGAAGGACAAGTCGAAGCGGCAAACGCCGTGGCAATCGTTTTGACGATTTTCTCGTTTGTCATTTTCAGCGTTCTTTTCTTTGCGCACGAATGGCTCGAAACCGATTAAAAGTTTTTTGAAGTTTTATTATGCAATCTCCCATCGAATTTGAACGAGCGTCGGAAAACGACCCGCGCGAGATTACCGAAACTTCGGCGGCTGCGGCGGCAAGCGTGCGCGGCTTGAGCAAGAGTTTTGGTAAAACGACGGTTCTGGAAGACATCAACTTTGAAGTCAGCGAAGGCGAATCGCTCGTTTTGCTCGGCGCGTCGGGTTCCGGCAAAACCACGATTCTGCGAATCATCGCCGGGCTAGAAGAACCGGATTCGGGGCGGGTAATTCTGCACGGCAGAGACGTAACAAAACTTCCGGCGCGCGAACGCGGCGTCGGCGTGATTTTTCAGGATTACGCGCTTTTCCCGCGAATGACCGTCGAGCAGAACATCGGTTTCGGTTTGCACATTCGCAAGCGTCCGAAACAGGAAATCAAGAAAATCGTTGACGATTTAATCAAGCTCGTGCGGCTCGAAGAACATCGCAAAAAACGTCCTTCGCAGCTTTCGGGCGGACAGCAGCAGCGCGTCGCCATTGCCCGCACGCTCGCTTATAATCCGCAGGTTTTGTTGTTTGACGAACCGTTCGGTGCGCTCGATACAATAACGCGCACTAGATTGCGCCGCGAAATCCGCAATTTGCTTAAGGAAGTTAAAGTTCCGGCGATTTTTATCACGCACGATCAGGAAGAAGCTCTCGAACTCGGCGACCGGATTGCCGTTCTGCACGCAGGGCATCTCGAACAAATCGGAACGCCGGATAAAATTTATAATCACCCGGAAACGGAATACGTCGCAACGTTTCTGGGCGCGGCAAATTTACTGGTCGGCGTCGTTTACGAAAAATCCGTAGTCATCGGAAACGTTAACATTCCCGCAGTTAAAGAAACCGCGCGATTTCGTGAAGGTCAAAGCGTTAAGCTCGTTTTTCGCCCGGAAGATGTCAAAATCAGCCGCACGGGAGCTTTACCCGCCGACTCGCATCGTATTTCAAACGGCGTTGTCGAAGAAGTTTATTTCGTCGGAGCTTACGAGCGTTTATCAATTCGATTGGATTTGGCGGCGCGAAAGCCCGTAAACGGCGAACCGCCGATGTCCGTCGTTGCAGCGAACGAGCGAAAAGCGAACGTGCCCGTAATTGTTACCAGACAAAAAGCCGAAGCGATTGCCGAACCGTTAAAACCGAATGATCTGGTTGCCGTCGGATTGACGACCTTTAGCGTTTTACCGAATTTTACGCTTGCCTCCGAACGTGCAAGTCGAATTGTGGATGCGAAAGATTAAGTCGAAATTAGAAAATAAATTTATCTAGCTT
This sequence comes from Pyrinomonadaceae bacterium, assembly GCA_036388995.1. Classification (GTDB taxonomy): domain Bacteria; phylum Acidobacteriota; class Blastocatellia; order Pyrinomonadales; family Pyrinomonadaceae; genus JALZCH01. The sequence goes on from DASVQU010000059.1 coordinate 56,286, forward strand.
TAATTGAACAACGTAAAAGAATCAAAAGAAAGTCGCGGCTCTTCTTCTTTTAATTCTTCTTCTAATTTCGCTAAGTCTGGATTTCTCCAAACTCTCAAAACATCAGCCAGAGTTTTTTCCTCTTCGGTTTCGTTTTCAATTGCTTTCGCATGATTAAAAGCGTCATCCAACCGCCCCATCTTAGCGTAAATTAATGAAGCTGTGTAAAAAACCTGGCTCTTGGTTCTATCATCTTTGTTTCCTACTACACTGATAAGCTCCTGCAATAAAAAATCATCGTTTGATTTGATACTTGCTTTTTCAATCGAGTTTTTAGTGTATGTAAAGAAATTGTCAAAAAGACTTTCTTCTTGCGGGCTGAGAGCGAGAGCTTGTTTAAATAACTGTTTTGCTTTTTCTTTTTCTCCGTTGGCGGCTAAAACTGCCGCAAAATTTGCTAAATCTATGCGAGTGAAATATCCTAATGTTTCTTCTTTTTCTTCGGCTAATGTTATTGCTCTATCAAGCAAAGACTTATCTCGTAAAAGTAAATCGTTTTTTGTTGTGGCGACAAAAGCCATTGCCTTTGCAATATGAACTGCAAGTTCTTTTTTAGAGTGAGGATTATCACCTACCAGCCGCAGGGCTTGGTTGATATACTCAACGTCTTCTTTTTCTTCTCCAACCTCCGCCATATTTTTAATGATTTCCAATCCCACAGATTGCCACCATAATTTAGTTTCGTTTCCCGGTGTCGGACGAGAATTTGGAGTTGGGTCGGGAATGGATGCAAACGATCTGCCAACTTCTCGATGTTTCGTTAATGCCGCATCAAAATATGCGAAAGATTCGCTTCGATTTCCACTTTCTCCAATTATTTGCGCGGCATACATCAAACCTTTAATTTCTTCGCTTCCGGGAGGGTATTTTCGGAATCTATCTTCTGATAGATTTATATTCCATCTCAAAGATTCCTTCGCTAAGTCAATTGCCTCATCAAGATTCCCGTTTAGTTGTTTTACCTTAGCGGCTGAAAGTAAAAAGTTGCGTTTATAATTGTTTCCCTCCAATGAATTTGCGACATTCAGGTATTCCTCTTTAGCAAACGCTCCGCCGCCCTTTTTATTCTGTAGTAATTGTGGATATATTCCAAAATAATCCGTATTGCGTAAACCGTCTCTTATAGACTGTTTGAGTAAATCAATTCCTAATTCTTTTTGTCCCTTTAACCCAAGCTCAATTGCAATCGGAGTAAAGTTTTCATTTTTCGTGATGGAGTTTTCTTCTTCATTTACGGAAGTTCCTGTTGATATAGACCTAATTCTTTCTCTTAATTCATTTGTTTCCAATTCGCCGGCAAGCCAACTCAAACCGTGTACTTTTTTAGTTACATCCGCTTCCTCGTCTAATATTTTCCTTGCTTTGTCCAAAAGAGAACCTGCTTTTTCGGCATTGCCCTTCTTTTTCAATATTCTAGAAACCGTTACTAAACCTTGTATCTTTTTTTGATTGTCTTTTATCCTGTCAAGTGATTCTTCCGCCAATTGATTTTTATCTCTTGAGGCGTCGGAAACTGCCATTGCGGCAAGTGTTTCGTCACTGGTTTCTTTGATACTTTCTCTTAAATCTTTTTCAATTTGTTGTAGTCTCAGCTCAGTTTGATATTGCTTTCCTGCTTCCGTACAACACAACCAATATTTATAAGTTTGATAACCGACAATGACAGCTACTAACAAAACTAAAGGAGTTGCATAGATTGCGGCACGATTGCGCAAACTGTGAAGGCTCGTATTAATGAAATCCTCTTTAAGATTTTTGTTTTCACCCCACTGCAACAACTTTTCGTGTTTTTTGATTTGACTAAGCTCGCTCCAACTAAGCAGGTAACGCGAATTTCGGCTATTGCCAATCCATTCGTTTGTGCGACGTTCGAGCAGTAAATCGGCTTGACGAGTAGGAGGCAATTCCTTATCAACGAGCCGGCGAAGCCCCGTAATGAGCCGTTCGTGTGAAAGCTCAAAGCCATCTTGATTTTCTTTTTCGGCTGAGGTGATTAACCGTAATTCATCAAGCCATTTAATAGCTCGCTCAACTTCGGGAGGTGAAACCGTGTCGCCCAATTTTTCTTTGATTTCATCAACGGTCAAAATACCGGCGCGAGTATTTCGCTCAAGGTCTGTTAATGCCAGCAGAACTTTAACCGCTGCCTGGCGCAACGGATTTTCTTTATCCGGCGACAAATCGTTTAGATTCGTGACCAGAAATTGTTCCATTAAACCTTCGACGCCGCCGACCTTTTGGAATGCTTTCTCGTTAAAAGCCGCCTCATTGAGATTAACTTTAATCATCATTTCGGCGAGAACCTGCACATCCACGGGCGAAATTAAGCCGTCGTCTTTTCCGGCAAGTTGTTTCCGGCATAGGTCTTTAATAAAACTGTCATCGCAGACAAGATTGATTTCGTCCGCCATCACGCGAAAAACTTCGGTTGCCTCATCTGCGTCGAATTTTTGCAAGGTGAAGTTTTGGTATTGATTCAAGGCATAATCCATTTTTTCCTGGAAATCTGCATCAATATCTGATCGAAAGTCGTCCCTGATGCTGAATAGAACTTTAACCGATTTTGAATCGGTTTGTTGATACCATTTCGCCAATTGTGTAGCGAAGCGTTTGCGCTTCTCTTTATCTTTTTGGTAAACGAAAAATTGTTCAAACTGGTCAAAAATCAAAACAGTAGGTTTGTTTTCCTTAGCAGGTAAATCGAACAGTGTTGTTAAATCGGCGTTTTTCAAAGACTCCAATTCAACCTCGCAGACTCTTGCGATTTCTCGTCGCAATGTCCTGAACGGGTCTTCATTAGTCAGTTTGAGATAAATTGTTTGATGTTTGGGTTCGTCACTTTCCAGCTTCGGACGAATGCCTGCTTGCAAGAGAGAGCTTTTTCCGCAGCCGGATTTACCGCTCAAAATAAAAAAACGATATTTCGGGTCAGTAATTGCCAAGGTACATTGCCGAATTTTGTCGGCGCGTTGCAAGTCGGCAAAAACAAGAGCATCTTCCCTACTGAAATTGAAGGACAACAAACCGCGAATCGCTTTTGATCTGATTCGCATTGTCGTTCCCCCTTCCGTTTTCTCTCTGAGAATTAAGATAAACGCGATGATGAGTAATGCAACGACAATAACGGCAACTGCGTACGAAAGCCATTTGGGAAGAATGTTTTCTCCGAAAAGCTGCGTTTGAAACGACCAGAGTGAAAAAAAAATCGTAACTATTGCAATTGCCAGAAAAATCAGCTTTCTAACCTGTGATTTTTCCTTCCAAACCGCCGCTGCCCAGCGGAGCCCGCTTTCCGTACTTTCAGTAGAAATCTTGACTTTATCAATATACGCCGAAACATCCGGCGGCTTGGTGTTTTCGTTCTCTTTGTTATCATTGCTCATCTGATTTAACAAACTCCTTTATTCACAATTACACGAAAGGTTGTAATAAAATACGGGATTTTAGGCTGCCAGAGCAGAAACAATACCCGCAAATTGAATAAAAAAACAAGCTTTGTGGTTATGCAGTCTGAGTTAGCAGGGGGAGTGATAACTCCTTATCAATATAACCTCAAAAATAGCCCAAGAGCGATAAACATCAACGAATAAAAGCCTTTCCGCTCTTGCTTTTAACTTTTTAACCTTTTACAGCGAATAATTGCCATTCGCCCGGCAAATTCGCAAAAGATTTAACACCGTATTCGGCGAACTGCAAACCTGAGCCGGCGACCAAATCTTTGACAGTTCGCGACACCAAAATGTCGCCGATTGCGGCTTCATCTGCGACGGCTTCGGCAAGACGAACGGAGACGCCGCCGACTTTTTCACCGATAAGGTCGCATTCGCCGGTATGCAGTCCGGTTTTGACGCGAATTCCCAAACGCTGCGCCGAATTTGAAATCGCCTGAGCGCAGCGGACGGCGCGCGCCGGACCGTCGAAAGTTGCCAGCACGCCGCGTTCGTCGTAAGAAACTTCGCGTCCTTTGAAAAGCTGGATTTGATGTCGGACGAAGTTTGCCGAACGTGAAACGATGTTCTCCCAGCGTTCGCGTCCGAAGGTTTCAGCCTGCTGCGCCGGATTGACGATGCAGAGCTGCATCACGGTCGCCAGAACGCTGTCGTATTCGGGCGCGTGACGCACGCCGGTTAAAAATTCTTCGATTTCTTCGAGAATTTCTTCCTGATTTCCGACAAACGGCAAATGGTCAACGCCGGGCAATTCGACGTATTTGCAGCCGGGAATCTGCGAGGCGACAAATCTGCCTTCCTCGACTTTTAAACAAGCGTCGCCGCTCCGGTGAATCACCAGAGTAGGCACTTGAATCGTCGGCAAAACGTGGCGCACATCAATGTCGGCGTTCATTTTCGTCAGAGCCAGCGCCGCGCCGGGACTTGCGCCCATTCTCAAATAAGTCGCCCACCAATTGCGAAAATGCTCATCGTTTGCCAGCGAAGGCGCACGGTCTTCGATGCCGACTGGCTTGCCCCAATCGCGGCGCATCAATTCGTAAAATCGCTCGCGCTGTTCGGCGGTCGGCGCCCACGGATAATCTTCAGCCCAAATCCGTTTGGCGTAAGTTCCGATCATCGACAAGGCGAGCGTTCTTTCGGGGTAAGTCGCGGCAAACAAGCTGCACATCGGTCCGCCTTCAGAAACGCCGATTAAAGCCGCCCGTTCCGAACCGACCGCATCCATAACGGCGTGAACGTCTTCCATTCTTTGTTCGAGCGTCGGCAGCTCATTAACCGGAACGCGATCTGACAATCCGGTTCCGCGTTTATCGAACAGAATCAAACGCGAAAACGAGGCGAGGCGATTTAAAAATGCGGCAAAATGCGGTTCTTCCCAAAAATATTCGAGATGCGAAACCCAGCCCATCACGAAAACGACATCCAAATCGCCGTCTCCGACAACTTGATAAGCGATATTGACATCGCCGTTTTGCGCATAGCGAGTTTCCGGTTTGGCGGGCGCTAATTCCAAAGCAGTGGAAAAGGGTGAAAAGGAATCTTTTGAGCCGATTGATTCTATTTCCTCTTCTCCTTTTCTCCTCTTCTCCTCTTCAAAACTATTCGTTTCTCGAACGCGAAAGCTCGTGCGTTCGGCGACGAAACGATTGGGCGCATCTTCGATTATTCGAACCTGCGCGGCAAAACGATAACCGCGTTTCGGGACGGTTTCGATAAAACCGACATCGCCCAAAGTTTTCCGCAAAATTGAAATGTTTTGCGCCAGATTGTTTTCTTCGACAAAGCTGTCGGACCAGATTTGCCGCATCATCGCGTCTTTTTCCACCGAGCGTCCGGCATTTTCAACCAGCATCAGAAGCGTGTCGAAGATTTTCGGCGGTAGCTGAATCGAGTTTGTACCGTCGTAGAGCAGACGTTCTTCAGCGTCGAGCTTAAATCTGCCGAATTCGTAGAGTTTTTTCCCGTTCATAACTTATTCAGAAAAAAATCAGAAATTTCTAAAGATTCCGCACGGTTGGTTCGGCTATCAATGAATACGTTGCAAACGTTTGAGTTTCCGCCGTTTAAGAGAAAGCCGCGCACCGATTGTAACGCCAAACAGCAAAAATTAAAAATCTAATTTCTCCAAACGGGAAACGAAAAATGAATGATGAAAAAAGCGAGAGAAATAGTGATTGAAATCGAGCGCACGCGGGTCGTCGCTTGTCGCCTGCGCAGCGTTTCGGTTTTTTGCGCCGAATGCAGCGCCAACTCGGAGTTTGTCGAACCGGCAGAAGCAGCCGCGCTTTGTGAAACGACAGCCGAAAAAATTTTTGCGCTCGCCGACACCGGAGCATTGCATTCGATAATCGCCGACAACGGCTTGCCGCTCGTGTGTCTCGGCTCTTTGCTTAATGCAAGCTTTGTTTGAAAACCGTCAAGGGATTTACAGGAGGAAATTGTTTCTTCCCATATCAAGTCAACAGTGACATTCCGATTCAAATAGCTAATTTCCGGTTAATACGGCAAATTAACCACCGTGCCCGAACTGCCAATACCAGCGCCTTCGATTTCGTTTCTTTCCTGCAAAATGCTTTGTGCCAGCGTCAACCGAGCCAGAATTTGCATGTCTTGGCGGGTGAATCTGTCGGTCAAATTTCGAGTGCGTTCAAAATCTGCGGCGGCGAGCAAGTTTAATTCCCGACGAAAACGCCAGAGGCTCGATTGCGCGCGCCCGACTCCGAAAACATAAGACATTTCGCCGCTGCGAAAACGAATATCGCGTTTGTTATATTTGCTCAGAACGGCGGTCGCCTGCATCACTTCATTGGCTTGCTCGACGAGCGGGTCGAGCAGCAGAAAAGCCCGATTCGGTTCGACGACGGCGTAACCGGCGACGAGCGAGAGCAGCGCATTGGTTTCTTCTTCGCTTTGCGGCACATCGTAAATCAAACGCGCGGCTTCGTCCATCAATCCGGCGGCGGCTTCCCGGTCTTCTTTTGTGTTTTTGGCGTGAAAGGAACGCGCCAGTAAAACGAGCTGTTCGATTTGCGCGCTTTTGTTCGTTATTCTGCCGATAGTTTTTCTGGCTTCGTCGAATTTACCGTCTTTAACGGCTTTTTGAGCAACAAGCGAATCGAGCAGTTCGAGCGCTTTATCGCGTTCAACTCCCGCCGGAGCTTCGGCTAAAAGCTGGCGCGCGCGGTCGGCTTCGCCGTTTTGAACCATTTGTGAAATCGCGCCCCGATAAATCATTTGACGCATTCCGGGCATCGCTTTCGCCGCGTTTTTGACTCGCTCTTCCGGCGTAGCGTTCGGGTTGTTAATCGCGTTCTGCATTTCCATCTGCTGATTCTGTTCGCCGGTCATCGTTTTTTTCAGCGACGCTTGTTTTTGACGCAAGGCGACGGCGCGTTCCGGGACGAGTTTTTCAAGCGTAGGAAGCAAACGATTTATTTCATTCAACGACGTAAAATTCTTGGCTTGCAGAAAAGCGTCAATTATTTTTCCGGCAACGTCGCGCAGCATTTTGTCGTCGGGCTGGAACGGAGTCTTTTTGGCTGTTGTCGCAGTAGTTTCCGTTACCGTTCTCGGCGGAACGAATGACGGTGGTCTGACAACGGAAAACCGCATCAGAAACTGCGCGGCGGCTTGGCGTTCGTTTTCCTTTTTCGATAAGTCGGATTCGAGCAGCTTCGCAACAGCGTCGGCGAGTAATGATTTCGCCGCGTCTTCGTCTTTTAAATGAAGCCTTTGGAGAGAGTTCCAAATTTCGCCGGTAACGCCGTTTTTAGCCAGATTTTCTCGAAGCAATTTTACTGCGCGCTGCGGGTCGTTTTGCGCCGCCATCGCAGTAAAAGATTGTTCGAGCCGCAATTCGTTTTGCACCAAAAATTTGCTTTCAAAACCGGGCATCTGCGCCGGTTCGTTTCGCGCCGCAGCGGGCTGCTGTCCGGTTATAGCGGCGGCTTCGGCAGCGGCTTTTTGCATTTCGGCGACGAGCTGCGCCGGTCGCGTCAAGATCAATAATTCGAGCGCCAGATCAGGGTCGCGCCGCGAGATCATCTGCAAAATCAAATGGCGCGGCTGCGACATTTGCATAGACATAAACGGCATTTCGCCTTGTATTTTTTCAAATTCGGCTTGCGCCAGAATCAATTCTTCGGCGGCGTTGCGGAACAAACGCCGTGCGCGTTTTTCGTCGCGTTTCCAGAGCAGATCAGCCACGTTGGCGTTAATATGAGCACGATTTTCCGGGAGCTTTAAAAGCGCCGCCTCGTCAGCCGCGCGGTCAACGAGCGCGACGGCTTTTTTCACCAGTTCAAGGCGCGCTTTTTCTTTTTCCTCTTTCGATTCGGCGGCGTTTGTCACAGACGTTTGGGAAAACGCTTGCGGAAAAAGAGTTAAAATTAAAGCGATGACGAAAACAAGGCGGCTGAATTTCATTTGTGTTTCTCCTTGAGAGCGGGATGCAAGCGGATTTTAGTTCAGTTTCGATAAAAAACCAAATTTTTCAATAAAATTTCCGCAACGGTTTTCAACACGCTTCCTTTGATCAATAGTTTCATTTTTGAATTCCTTTTAAATCTTTTTAATTTGGTGTTTAAAATCAAACCGGCTGTGATTTTGCAAACGTAAAGTTATCGGAAAAGCTGTTTACCGTTAATTTTCTGTAGCTAGAAGATTGACGGCGACATCAAATTGCTGAAGAAGAAATTAAAGCTATGCAGACGAAGCAATCCGGCAGCATTAAATCAAGTGAAATTACGCCCGAACAGACTTATTTAAATCGCCGTAATTTCATCAAAGCGGCGGTTTTGGCGGGAACAACATTTGCTACAGCCGGAGTTTATCGCTGGCTCAATGAGCCGCCGCTTGCTGTCGCGGAATTGGACAAAATCGAAAACCTGAAAACCGCCGCAGAACCGAACAACGAAATCACCGCTTATGAAAAAATCACGGGTTACAACAATTTCTACGAGTTCGGAACCGATAAATACTCTCCCGCGCGCCGCGCCGCAAAGCTCGAAACCAGACCTTGGATGATTGAAGTCGCAGGGCTGGTGCAGAAACCGAAAACTTTCGGAATCGAAGAGCTTTTAAAATTTGAACAGGAAGAGCGGATTTATCGTTTTCGCTGCGTTGAGGGCTGGTCAATGGTGATTCCTTGGGCTGGTTTTCCCCTCAAAAAATTATTGGACTCGGTCGAACCGCTCGGAAAAGCGAAATACGTTGCGTTTGAAACCGCTTACAATCCGAAAACGATGTTGTCGAGCTTTTCCGCCGGAATTGACTTTCCTTACGTCGAGGGCTTGCGGCTCGACGAAGCGCTGCATCCGTTGACGATTTTGGCGACAGGGCTTTACGGTAAACTGCTGCCGAATCAAAACGGCGCGCCCATTCGACTCGTAGTGCCTTGGAAATACGGTTTTAAAAGCATCAAATCCGTCGTTAAAATAAATCTCGTCGAAAATGAGCCGCCGGCAACCTGGAATCTCTCCGCTCCCAAAGAATACGGTTTTTATTCAAACGTCAATCCAGCCGTTCAACATCCGCGTTGGAGTCAGGCGCGCGAACAACGCATCGGTGAATTCGGCACGCGCGAAACTTTACCGTTTAACGGCTATGCCGATGAAGTGGCGCATCTTTACGAGGGAATGGATTTGAAAAAATATTTCTAAAAATGCAGGACGTAAAATTTAATAAATTCGTTGTTTTCGTAAACTCTCTAATTCCGCTCACTCTTCTCGCGTGGGATGCGGTTTGGCGGCAATTGGGCGCAAATCCGACCGAATTTGCGATTCGCACGACCGGTTTTCTGACTTTGATTTTTCTGCTGATTACGCTGTCAATCACGCCTTTAAGAAAGCTGACCGGGCGCAATGATTTAATCAAATATCGCCGGATGCTCGGATTGTTTGCTTTTTTTTACGGCGCGCTGCATCTTTCGATTTATTTTGCCATTGATCGAAATTTGAGTTTCACGAGCGCGGCGGGCGACATCGTTCAGCGTCCGTTTATCGCTTTTGGAATGACCGCGTTTTTTCTGATGATTCCGCTAGCCGTGACCTCCACCAACGGGATGATCAAACGGCTGGGCGGAAAACGCTGGCAGCAATTACATAAACTGACTTATCTGTGCGCCATCGGCGGCGTGATTCATTATTATTTGATTGTTAAATCCGACGTTTTAATGCCGCTCGCTTTCGCCGCAGTTCTCGCAACGCTGCTCGGCTATCGCGTTTACGCAGCGAATCAAAAAGCCGCTCAGACGCCGGTCGTCCCAAAACAAAGCAAATTTTAAAAGGCAATCACAGAAAAGCCGCGAATAAAAATATCTTAGCGCCCTTTGCGACGACCTTAGCGTCCTTTGCGGTTAATTTTTTTCAGAATTAAACCGCAAAGAGCGCAAAGATTTTACGCAAAGGACGCGAAGAGAATTCGATTTTTGTTTTTCAAATTCTACTGTTGAATCCCACTTTTAAGCTCCGGCGGTTTTAAATGCGCTCAGTTCTTTCTTTTTCGCTTCCATCCGCGCGCCCAAATCCTCGATCTCTTCTTTGGTCAAGGCTTCGCGCCCGTCTTTAAACATTTCGGTTTCTTCTTCTTCGACGTGATGCTCGATGGATTCCTGCAAAACTTTGAGCTTTGCCGTCCAAATTTCGCTCGTTACGTCCATCATCGCCATTTCTTCCAGAAGACGTTTCGCCACGTCGTGTTCTTCAAAGCCTTCAAACGTGATTTCGCGCGTTTCACGATGCTTTTTCAAAACGGGATAAAGAATCGTTTCTTCAATCAGTGTGTGAATTTCCAACTCTTTTTGCAGCTTACGAAACTGTTCCTCGCGCGTTTTCACGGCGCGTTCCGTGGTCGGTTCGAGTTCTTCAAAAATCTTTTCGATTTCCCGGTGATGCTCTTCAAGCAATTTAAATGCGTCCATATTTTTCCTTTCTGAATCCTTGTCGTACACAAAATTTCGGTCATTGGCATTTCGGCAATTCGAGTACCAAAACTTTTAAATTGATTAATATTTTCTTGAGCCGGAATCGAAAAAAGAATAAACTTTTTCAAAACATACTCTAAGGTTAAAGGGAAAATCAGTGAACAAAAAAATCTTTGCAGCCGTCGCTGCGGCAGTTTTCATTTTTACAACGACCGCTTCTGCGCACATCCGCCACATCAAAGGCGTTCGGCAGACCCAGCAGGAAGTCAACATAAAAACCATCAAAGTGGCAGGCAGCGTTTATATGCTCGAAGGTCAGGGCGGAAACATCGGCGTTTCCTCCGGCGAAGACGGTTTGGTGATGATTGATACGCAATTTGCGCCGCTCGCGCCGAAAATCAAAGCCGCATTGAAGGCGCTCGGTTCGGAAAAACCGAAATTTGTTTTAAACACGCACTGGCACGGCGATCATACCGGAGGAAACGCCGAATTCGGCGCAGATTCGTTTATTATCGCCCACGTCAATGTCCGCAAACGAATGTCCGTCGCCAATACGCTGATGGATCGAACAATTCCGGCTGCGCCGAAGCTCGCGCTTCCGGTTTTGACGTTTGAGCAATCCGTTACGCTTTATATGAACGGCGAAGAAGTCCGGCTGGTTCATTTCCCGAAAGGACACACAGACGGCGACACCGTTGTTTTCTTTACCAAATCAAACGTCGTTCATCTCGGCGACGACTTTTTTGCCGGAAGATTTCCGTTCGTAGATTTGAGCAGCGGCGGCAGCGTCCAGGGTTTAATTGCAAATCTGACAAATTTAATCGCCCAAATTTCCCCGGACGCAAAACTAATTCCCGGTCATGGTCCGGTTTCGACGCTCGATGATTTGAAAACCTATCGGCAGACAATCGTCGAAACAACCGACATTGTGCGTCAGGGAATAACAAGCGGCAAAACGCTGGAACAGCTTAAAAAAGAAGGTTTGCCAGCGAAATACGCATCCTGGGGAACGGGCTTTATCAAAACCGACCGCTGGATCGAAACGATTTTTAACAGCTACTCGAAACAAAGCTAAAAGTTTTGGCAGGTAAAATAAAAAAGAGTTTCCAAAGTTGGAAACTCTTTTTTATTTTACCTGCCAATGCTCAACGACATGCCAGATTTCGCGCGACAACTCGATTCCCGCAGGAAAATGCGCTAAAAAATCCGCACGCAGCCGCGTCGCATCGCTTTCTAAATATTGATTGAGCGATTCCTGATTGTGAGCTTCGTAAAGAATGCGATAACGGTTTTTGGTTGAGCGTGTAAACTTCGCGCCGTGAAAATACCCCGTTGCGAGCAAATCGGGGATGTGTTGCCCGCGCATATATTTCTCGTATTTTTCGATTAGCTCCGGCGCGACAATCGCAGTTATTTCGTAAATGACAGCTTGATTCATAAACTTAAATCGCGCGCACAATGATCAAAGTCATATCGTCGTGCTGTTTTGCACCCGCCGCAAAACGGTCGGCTTCTTCGATTAAATATTCGAGCATTTCCTCAGAAGACAAATCAATTCGCTCGCGGATCGCTTCGATCATTTTCTCCTCGCCCCATTCTTCGTCAGCCGGGTTCATCGCTTCGGAAATTCCGTCGGTAAAACCGACGAGCAAATCGCCGGAGCGCATTTCGATTTCGCCTTGTTTATAAAAAATAAATTCCGGCGGCAGCATTCCGACAACCGCGCCGCCTTCTTCAAGCCGTTCAAGCTCGCCGTCTTTTCGAAACAAAAACGGCGGATTATGTCCGGCGTTGACATAAGCGAGCTTGCCTGTTTTCGCGTCGTATTGACCGTAAAAAAACGTAGCGTAGCGGTTTGAAGTCGAGGCTTCGTAAACCAATTTATTGACGTGGCTCATCAACTTCGTCAGATCATCCGTGCCTTGAATTGCCGAGCCGCGCAGAGACGCTTGGAGACTCGCCATCAGCAGTGCGGCGGCGATTCCCTTGCCCGAAACGTCGCCGACGGCGATGCCGAATTTGCCTTCGGGAAGCTGCAAAAAATCGTAATAATCGCCGCCGACGCCGAGCGCCGGGCGACACGCGCCCGCATAATCCAAACCTTCGACTTTCGGCAATTCCTGCGGAAAAAGCCGCTCCTGAACTTCCTTGGCAATCTCGACTTCGCGGTTTAAGCGTTCGCGCTGGACGGCTTCGGCGGCAATTGTTTCGGTCAGATGGCTGTTTTCGAGCGCGATTCCGGTTTGCGCCGCAACTGAGCGCAGCAGGCGCAAATCGTTCGGCGTGTATGGCGCGTCCGAGCGTTTCGGGCTTAAACTGATAAAACCCGACAGTTTTTCTTTGACGCCGACGGGAAGCAGAAGCTGGGAATTAAGAGCCGTCAAAATCTGCCGTTCGTCGTCTTTCGCCTGCCGGTTGATCCAGTTTTCCGAGTCGTCCGAATAAATCATGAGCGGCTCGTTTCGCTTTAAACGTTCGACCAGAACTGCGTTTTCCGAAATATTAAAAACCGGAGATTCATCGAAACCGAGCGTGTAGGCGGGCTGAAATCCGCTGCCGTTTCTGAGAAGCAAAGCGACTTGGGGAACGTGAAGCGATTCGGAAATTTTGTGCGAAACGGTTTCGAGCAGCGGTTTCGTCTCGACCATCGTTCGCACCTGTTCGCTCAAATCCGAAAGAATCTGCTCGGCGTTATAGGCTTCGCGGAAAAACTTGCGGTCAATCCAAACCTTGATCTTATCGGCTAAAATCCGAATCAGAAAAACGCTTGTAATTCCGAGTGTGATAAAAATAATTCTTTGCGGACGGTTCATTTCCGTCTCCGAAACAAAGGAAACCGCAATCAGGATTACAATACAGGTCAGTAAGAATTGCAAAACAAGAATACCGTTCTTAGCCAGAGCATATTGCAAACCTTGCCGCACGACGACGCTCACGTCCATTGCGCGCTGCACGACAATCACATAAGCGAGCGTCGCCGGAAACAGAGGCATCACCAAAAGCGCCAAAAGCGCCATCCAAAACGGCACTATATCAAAAAACGAACCGCGCGCGCCCGAAACGACGCGATAAATAATAATCAAACACGACGGCAACATCGCCGCCATCGTTCCGGCGAGCATTATGCGCAGACGCCTTCGCGCATCCGGTTGTCGCGTCGTGCCTGATTTAACACCGAGCGCGACGAAAAACAAGCTGATTGCCGTCATATTCACAACCATTCCGATTTGGTCGTAAGGTTTGGTCAAAAACGCCAGATAATCAATTGCATTAAGACCGAGAAATGTTTTCACCAAATCCAAAACCATAAAAACAAGCTGCAAACTGAGCGGCGCGATTAAAATCCACTTCGCCCACGGAAAGCGTTTGTCCAATTCCCAGCGTTCGGGAAAATAAACTCCAAACAGAAACATTGACAAAGCCCAGGTGCTAAAGAAAATGGTGCGATAAAAACCGGGCAAAGTTTTGTCCGGGTAGCCGTCAAAAGCGATTGAGCTAAAGCCGAGCAGCATAAACAGCAGCAGCCACGCGAGAAAGTCCCGCGGGCGGACGAAAACTACCCAAAAGCCGAGCAGCATACAGATCGTCGGCAGAAAATAAGCGTAAAGAAAACCGACGACAAACTTGCTAAAAAAATCAAAATCTCTCACCGGCGCTGACAAATTAAGCCGGACTTCGCGCTGTTCGGCTGCGCTTTCGCCGTCTGTTCTTGAAACCAGAAAGACGGCAGGCTCGTCCTGCGTTAATTTTGAAACTTCTTCAAAAAAAACCTCGTCGCTCTCAATCGTTCTGCCGTTAATCGCAACGATCTTGTCGCCCAATTTTAATCCGGCGCTTTCAGCTTCGGGACGCATCGCAACCACCGATGCAGAGTAGGTGAAAGGCAATCGCTCTAATTTCGAGAGGATGTTCGCGCGCTGGACGGCAAATGCGTAATGAAGAATCAAAACCGACATCGCCAGCATAAATAAAATTAAAAGCGGGATGTAAAGAAGCGTCGTTTTTTTCATAAAATTATTAAGCAAGATTTTTCGCCGCTTTTTTCATACTCCAAAATGCCGAATTTGGCAAAGATTCAAGAACGCGCGGCTTGAGTTTTTTCGCGCTTGTCAGCATAATTTTTCCGCCTGTTCGATGACGAGCAAAATTACAAATCAGGAGAAAATCGAAATATGAAAAAAAAACTCTTAGCTTTCGCCCTGTTAGCGATTGCAGGCTTAAGTTTTGTTAATTTGGCACAGGCTGACGAAAAGGTTCGCAAAGAACTCGCAGCCGTCTATGCCAAAATTGACGCGGCTGTCAAAGCCAAAGATTTAAAAACAGTCGAATCTTTCCTGGCGAAAGATTGCGAAGGTCGCAGCGAAGGGAAAACCAAGACAAAAGCCGAAACTGTTGCGGAAATGAAGCAGCATTTTGGAATGGTCAAAAAATTCACCTCCTCGAAAACCAAAATTGACAAAATCCAGCATGTCGAAGGCAATGAAATCGTTGATTACACGATGTTAATCAAAGGCACAGTCGCCGGTCCAAACGGCAAAAATCAAACTTTGGAAGTGAACAGCAAAGGACGCGATTGGTGGGTTAAAGGTGATAACGGCAAATGGATGTGCGTCGCCGGTGAAGAACTCAGCACCGAAGTCAAAGTTGATGGCAAAACCGTAAATTAATTATGAGTTCTGAATTAAATAAAGAATTCAAAACTCATAATTCTTTAAGAAAGCTTTTTCCGGCTTTCAACTGCAAATCGAAATTTTCGCAAATTGTTTGCCCGATGTCCGCCAATGATTCGCGGATTCCCAAATCAACACCGGCTTTGGTGTTTTTGCCGAAAACAAGCAGCGGGACGTATTCGCGCGTATGATCCGAGCCGCGAAAACCCGGATCGTTGCCGTGGTCGGCGGTAATGATTAATAAATCATCGTCGCGCAATGCATTTTCGATTTCCGGCAAACGCGCATCAAAATGCTCCAACGCGCGGGCATAGCCTTCGACATCGCGGCGATGTCCGTAAAGCATATCGAAATCAACCAGATTCGAGAAAATCAAGCCGCGCGAGTTTTTGCTCAAAGCCGCGACGGTTTGATTGATTGACTGATCGTTGTTTTTGGCTTTCAAATCTTCGGTGACGCCTGCGGAATCGTAAATCGAAGCGATTTTGCCGATGCAAACCACATCCAAGCCTTTTTCCTGTAAATTGACCAGCAAATTTCCGCGCGGCGGCGGCACGGCGTAATCGTGGCGGTTTTCGGTGCGAACGAAGTTGCCTTCTTCGCCTAAGAATGGACGCGCGATCACGCGCCCGACGCGATGTTCGCCGTCTAAAATTTTTCGCGCGGTTTCACAGATTTCATACAGCCGTTTGATCGGAATCACTTCTTCGTGCGCAGCGATTTGAAACACCGAATCTGCGGATGTATAAACAATCGGTTTGCCCGTTTCGATATGTTCCGAACCGAGTTCGGCGATAACTTCGGTGCCGGAAGCCGGAATGTTTCCTAAAATCCCCGGAACTTTGGCTTGGCGGACGAAAGTTTCGATAACTTCGGGCGGAAAGCCTTTCGGATAAGTCGGAAAGGCTTTTTCCATAATGATTCCGGCGATTTCCCAATGTCCGGTCGTCGTGTCCTTTCCGTTAGAGAGCAAGGCGCATTTGCCGAAAGAACCGCGCGGGTTTTCAACCGCCGATAAATCCGGCAGCGGGCGTATATTTCCCAAGCCCAAACGCTGTAAGTTCGGCAAATAAACCGGGCGCGCGGCGAGAACGTGCCCCAAAGTATCCGCGCCCGCATCGCCCCAACTTTCCGCGTCGGGCATCTCGCCGATTCCGACGCTGTCCAAAACAATCAATAAAATTCGTTTAAAACGTTCGCTGCTCATTTTTAATATTTCGTCGTGTTCGTTCGATAATATGTCATAACACGCCGAAAATAAACAAAAAGGAGAAAAAGGTACTGCCGATTCCCTTTTCTCCTTTTATAGGATTTTAAATTATTTGTTTTTAGCGTTTCCGCTGTCCCGTTATGAAACAGTAGTGTTTCATTGATAGTACGTTTTTCAGACGCTAAACCGTTCGTCATACAAAGAATGAGGAGATGTTCTTTGCGGCTTTGGTGTTAGCGCGCGCGGCGCGCAAAGTAAAATTCGAGTTCCCAAACCATCGTTGCTAATAATCTGTTAATGAAGTACATATTTTCACTCTCCCGCAATCTAAAGTTTCAAACCACTTGCCGTGTTATAGCAATTTTGCTGCCACACTTTAAAGCGTAAAATCGTGCGAAAAAGTATCAATTTATTTTCAGTTTATTTTTTGGCTTATTTTTCAGTTTATTTTTCCGCCGTGTAACCTTCGCGCGCCTTTACCTGCGCACCGGCGGCAACGCCTTTGAGCTGCACTGTGATTTTGCGAAAAGAGCCGTCGCGTTTTTGATTATTCGAGTAATAACCGAGACTGTATTGTGTGCCGATTTCGGTTGCAACCTGCGCAAATGCGGCGCGCGCTTCGCGCAGTTCTTCAATCGGAAACGTTTTGCCGCCGGTGGCGCGCGCCAGATTTTCCATTTCCGAGCGCGCCATTCGATACAACTTGCGGCTGATGTCCATACGTTCAAACTGACCTAGACTGCAAAAATCTTCGAGCGGCGGCAGCGAGCCTTTGGCTTTCGGCACGAGCAATTTGCGATAGCGGCGAAGCTGGGTTTTGGAAAACCTGAGCGCCGTTCCGTCGTCGCAATCGCCCAGCACGCGCTCTTCGACGAAATCTTCGGTATTTAATTGAATAAAATATGTCGCCAAACCGCGCTCTCTGATGCGTTCTTCAGCGTCCTGAAATTCAATCACACTTGTCGAATCAACTCCGTCGGTCAAAGCGACAATCGCACGCCGCCCGCGCATTTCGGGTTTTGGATTTTCGTTGAAAATCTTATCGGCGATTTGTTCCATCGCTTCGTAAAAAGGCGTCCCGTTGCTGGTTTGCACATTTGCGAGCGCAGATTTCAAAGCCTCGCGGTCATCGGTTAATTCCGAAACAACGTCAACCGCCGCTTCGCGCTTTCCGGCAAAAACCGCCGATTTAAAAGCCGCAATCGCAACTTTATCGCCCGGACGCAAGGCGTCAATAAATACCTGCGCCGAACGCTGAATCAGATTTAATTCGGAACGAGTCGAGCCTGACGTGTCGAGCAATAAAGCGATTTCAAACGGCGCTTCGGTTGTCGCAAAGCTCTCGATTTGCTGCGGAACTCCGTTTTCGAGAACGACGAAATTGCTCGGCTTTAATCGCGCCAACGGCTTTCCGCTGCGGTCTGTGACAATCGCCGGAACATTGACCAATTCGGTTTCGACGCGCAAAACGTCATTGTCGTCTTCGATTGTTTCGCTTTGCACTGGCGGAGGCGGCGGTTTCGGAGTTGCTTTCGGTTTGCCGATTTGCGCCGAGATTTCCCCGCAAAACACGAAACATACAACGAAAATTGCCGTCGCCTGCCAGATTTTTATTCGTTTGGGAATCATTTGCTTTGAGTAATACACGCTGCAAAATTAGATTCGGTTTCTTTATTTTGAGCCGCTTCCGTTCAGATAATAACCGCAAACACCGCGCAAATTAAAGTCGCCGACAGGCGGCTTGACAGATTGTGCCCGAGTTTTCTAGGATTAAGGTTCGTCGTTGAGGTAAAGAGCGCACACGCGCACTCACGACAAAATGCAAGTTTGACAATTGAGCACCAAAAGCAAGTAATAATCTTGCTCGCGCACAAAAATTAATCGGCAAGATGAATTCTTGCTCATACAGGTTTGCGCGTCGAGAAAGCGTTTCTAGTTTGCTTCAACGGCAACAGCAACGCACTCGGCAGGACGGGCATGTACGTCAATTGGTAGACAGCTTCCCTTACAAGGAAGAAGTTAGGGGTTCGAGTCCCTTCGTGCCCACCAATTCTTAACGTCATTTAACACTAAGGATAATTCCTTATCCACCTTTTCATCTACCTTTTGGTAGTCCCTTTCATTTTAGATTTTATTTTGTTTTTTAGAGCCGCTTATTTTGAACGGCTCTTTTAGTTTGTGGTAGTTTATCCGTTATCTTTGGTGTGTCAAATCAAGGTAACGGAAATTAGGGCTTGCATATCGTTTCCAGCGTTTATGTAAGCCTTCCGTTTTTACGCTTCCATTCTTTTGAGCGATTGACGATAAATGTTAGCCGTAGCCGCTCCAACGATGTGATAGCAAACAAGTCCTTTCTGGCTCGCCTTACATTGGCATTCCCCAAACTTATCACTTCCCTTTACCTCAAATCGAACGACATAAGCATTTGAGTTGTTCGCGGATTGAACCTTAAAAAGGCGGTCTGCAATGAAGGTAACCTTAGGTTTGAGTCGTCGGCATCTTTCGATTGCGTTTTTCGTGTTTTCAGTCGTTAATTTGACCATTGTATTTTGTTCCTTTCCTATTGATTTCATTGAGTTTTCCTTGCCTCAACTAACGAATATTTTACTATGAACTGTGATACATTACAAATAGTATTCCTGTTTTACTAAAAGTTTTTGAACGAGTAAAATTAAGTAGTGCGCTTACTCTAAAATGATTTGAGCGAACAGAATGGAGTTGAAGAAATGGCGATAAGAACGCGGATAAATGAAGTTTGCCACAGCCGCAAGATTACAAGCGGTTACCAACTGCAAAAAGCAATCAATAAGTTATTCGGATACGGCACTATTCACCCGACGCCAGCCAATAACCTATTTAACGACCGGGTTAGGCGGTTTCGAGTCGAAACATTGGATTTGTTGTGCAAGGCATTGGACACAACACCTGGCGAATTAATAGTTTTTGAAGATGACAAAAGTGAAAATAAACAGTGATACTTCATCTGGAATTTTGCGGCATCATAATCGTTGTCTCACTTTAATTCTGTAAAATCGCATTTGCTCGCAATTAAATTGGACGAATTTTCAAATTAAGAAAAATGCTTGTATTTCCTGATGGGGTTACGTTTGCAGCATCATATAACCTTCCAAATACCTCTGAAAAGGCAGAATTGCTAGAAATGATTAGTAACGCCCGAATCGAACAAGGTTATGTTGCTCAAACTGTCAATGAAAACCTTTTCACTTGTTATGCCGAAGCCAATATTGATGCCCCACAATTTGGCAAGTTTTTCAATCGTTGTGCGAAGCATTGTTACCTGAACAATCAATGCTCATAATTGGTGAAATTGATGAAGAACCTTTACATCAGTGTAGGTATGAGCAAACTCATAAAATGCTCGCTCTGTTAGAGAAGTTCAATTACTATTTGGCTAATGATTGCTACATACAGTTTGGGCTTGCATCGCAAACGGAAACTGAATTAACAGAGGTGTTTGTTACTCCGACAAAGCATTTTCAAATCTGGACGAATAAGGGGGACATTCTGGCAAATGTAATGAATAAGCGGGGCATCCCGCGATTAGATAAGTTACAATTTATAGACGAATTTCCGAGAGTAACGAAAGCCTTGCAATATAAAGACGAATTTCAGGATTATAATGACCTCATCAATTATTTGGTTGATGAAACCGAAGAACAATAAATTTCCAATTTAAAACGCATTATATGAAATTTTCACGTCACATTTTGTTCGTAACACTCTTTACATCGCTTTTAACACTTGTTAGTTGCGCCCAAGTTGTGGCTCAAAAACCAGAAGTAAAAACAAATTCAGAACCAACAAAATTAGCAACTTTACCACCCGGCATTCATCAACTAACTGTTGCTGTACCTTCTGGCAATTTATTGCGTTACACAATCTCTATTCCCCCAAAACTTAAACCGGAGAATCCTGTTCCACTGATTATTGCTCTGCATTATGGTTACAGCGGCAAACTGACACCTTTTTATGGCGGTTCGTTTATGAAACAGTTAGTTAAGCCTGCATTTGAAGAACTCGATGCTGTGATTATCGCACCAGATGTGTTAGGCGACGGAGATTGGACAACACAAACAAATGAGCAGGCTGTTGTTTGGCTGACTCGAATCGTACTGAAATTATATCCAGTAAATCCTAAAAAAGTTTTAATAACCGGGTTCAGTATGGGCGCTATAGGAACTTGGTACATTGGCGGTCGGCATCAAGACCTTTTTACCGCAGCAATTCCGGTCGAAGGCAAACCAGTTGATGGTAATTTGAATTGGACAATTCCTGTTTACGTGATTCACTCGAAGAAAGATGAAATTCTCCCGTTAGAGCCAACGCAGAAGTATGTTGAAAAGTTAAAAGACAAGGGAGCAAATGTTGAATTTAAAATTATTGATAATTTAGCTCACTACGAAACGAGCAGATATGTAAAGCCGTTGAAAGAAGCGCAATCTTGGTTAAACCAAGTATGGAAATAAGAGCAGTACGCCTCAACTCTCTTAACCCCTTTGTAGGTTATTTGATTTAACGGAAAATGCAAACGGAACATTTTAACAAGTGCGGCTTTCTGATTGTTGATAATGCTTTCGACAAACAAACAGTTGACCGACTGATTGAAGAACTTTCAGGTCTTAATTTTGGTGATACCGCTAAACAACGAGAAAGTGTTGCTTTTGGAGTAAGAAACCTGCTTAATGTCGCCCCCCCGGTGAGAGATTTTGTTAATTCTGATGATGTTCGCAAACTTGTCGAACCGATTGTTGGAAAACAAGCGCAAGTCGTGCGAGCCATCTTCTTTGACAAAACACCGGAAGCAAATTGGAAAGTTCCTTTTCACCAAGACCTAACGATTGCAGTTAAAGAACGAAAAGCGGTTAATGGCTTTGCTTCGTGGACAATGAAGGCAAATATCTTGCACATTCAGCCACCCGCCTCTGTGCTTGAAAATATTGTCGCTTTGCGCGTTCATCTTGATAATACAGACGAATCAAACGGCGCATTGCGTGTTATTGCCGGTTCTCATCGTTTTGGGCGTTTAAGTGCAGAGCAAATTGAAAAACTAAAAGTTACCGCAGAAACCATTACTTGTCCTGTTGGTAAAGGCGGTGCAATGCTGATGCGCCCGTTGTTGCTGCACGCTTCTTCGGCGGCGACAAATGCTTGTCATCGCCGCGTGTTGCATTTCGAGTTTTCGTCTGAAAAGTTGAGCAGCGGTTTGCAGTGGTTTGGCTCGTGAACCAAAGAAGCATCTAACCAATCATTGAACGCGAGCCAAAAATACGACTTTCTATTTGGGAACAAAGCGTAAGTTTAGGTGTCTAAAAAGCCAGAAACTCTTATTTGAGGAAAATCAGGTATGCTGGCGTTTAAAATCCTTGGGAAAATCGTTCTTGGCTTATTCGCACTTTACACGCTCATCTTAATAATCCGCCTGCTTTCTTGGGCTAGCATTCCCGAAATTTTCTGGCTCGTTTTTCTCGCGGTTTGGTTAATTGGGTTGGCGGCTCTTGAAAGCATTTGGCTTTGGCGCAAACGAAACTTATTTCCACGCCTTTTGACACATCTTCGTTACGCTCCGTTTTTCGTTTTCCTGTTTTCAATTTTAGCGGTAAGTGCTTTTGACCAAGGAATGATTTTATATTCCAAGCACCAAATAAGGCAGTACGTTTATGGGAACTTATCCCCTGAAGAAAAACCAGACTTCAAATTACATAACGATTATCGCGGATGGTGCGGCAATGGCTATCTGGCACGTGAGTATGGACTTTATAACGAAGTTGCTGCTGAAGGCTTTGAAAGTTCAGATGCTCAAGTACGCGCACGTTCGTTGCAAGCAAGTATTGAGGTATACGACTGGATGAACGGTGTTTATGATGGAGCGTTTCCGTCTCTTATCAAACGAGCGCAAGATGATGCAGACACATTAGTGCGAAAAATTGCGGAAGAATTTCGAGAACAAAGATGCGGAAACAAATACTGTTTTTAGGGAATCTAATACTTGAAAATAACCGATTTAAGGCGCAAACGATATGTTTCTTGCTGATTTTAACATTCGCCTTTTTGCCGTTAAACGATAGTGTTGCTCGCCAATCTAAACAAAAACCTAATTGGCAAGCATCGCAGGCTGTTTCCGGTGTGCGTTTGGGTATCAGAGAAAAAGATGGAGTAGTTGAACCGTACGAGGCACAGTTTATTGTGACGGATAACAATGGAAAAGAGTTTAAGGCAAGTAAACAGGTTGAAAAATATATGATGGGTTACGTTCAATTTCCAAATGATTTTGGCGGATACGCACCTTCGGGCAGTTATAGGTGGAAGTGCCTTGTTAATGATGAAGTTATTGTTGAAGGCAAATTCGACTATGCTCAGAACTCTGTTTTAATTGATGATGAGGCACTTAAATTCCTGCCTAATAAATAATCACTGTAATTGAGTATGAAAATACTATTATTTATCTTCACATTGTTATTGTTTCTCTCTAGCGTCTCATTGGCTCAGAAAGGCACGGCTGAACCTGATTACTATCCTCAAGGATATGGTGGCGAAACTTGGAGTGGCGAAGTCACTGCTATCAACGAAGATACAAGAGAATTTACATTGACTTATAGAAACGGCGATAAAACTCAAACCTTTGTTGGAGTCCTG
Source organism: Pyrinomonadaceae bacterium (assembly GCA_036388995.1). Lineage (GTDB taxonomy): Bacteria > Acidobacteriota > Blastocatellia > Pyrinomonadales > Pyrinomonadaceae > JALZCH01. The sequence continues at coordinate 79,233 of DASVQU010000059.1, forward strand.
CAAAAGGGCTACAAAGTTAAAATGAAAGACGGTCGTGATTATGAGGTGAAATTGGCAGACCTAAAAGGAATGCGATTGAAAGCCTACTATATGACCAAAAGCAAAAAGGATTCAAGCGGCACGAAAGTAAAAATAAATGAGGTTTTCAGAATAAAATTTCTCCCCAAAAATTGATTGCCGTAGTTTTCAAATCTCCCGCCCCTACGGGGTTTCAATCTACTCTGATTCTCTGACAACGCCACAGACGCCGATTTAAATTAAGGGCGTGCGGGGTGCTGCCATCCCCATTTTTGGCTATTAATACACTTAGGAATTGTGAAGGGCGGTTATCTCCCGCGCCAGAGTTAATTATGAATACAAAAAAGCCGATAAATAAAAGGTTTGAACGTTAAATCAGGGTCTGAAAAATCATACTAAAATCAAAAATAAGGGAACCCCGATGAATAGCATTGTTGTACAGCGCGGGCTTTTAATTCGATTTGCGCTAATTTTTTGAAATGGCAATGAAGGCGATAACTTTCGATTTATGAGAGTTCCCCGGCTTCGGTAAAATGTCGAGCAAATGTGACTCTCCCCACCGAACCGCAACTTTATTTTTAAACACAATTAACCATTCAGGCTCATATCACTTTCTAGGTGCGGGGAATTAACGAAGATGCTCGATTTGGTTTTGAACAACAAACCAAATCTGCGCTGTGTGCGTTACTCAACTGAACCGGATTGACACGCCTCATTTTTTTCACATTTCGTGCCGGTTCAGTTTCCGTTACTCCGTCTCTGTCTTTTTTTTATTTTAATTGGGCAAAATTTGTAATTACGTTGATTTTTATGAAAGTTGTTTGCAATTAGAGGCGGGGGCATATCACCGGAAGCCGAGCAGAAGGCACACTTCTACTATCCCATATAGTAGAAATGTAAGAAAAAAGAAGCGGCAAATAATCACCGTATAGCCTTCGCATTTTTCCACATACCGAGTTATCTCGTTCAGAGTAGTTGCACGTTCTCAATACAACCGGGCTGCCAAAGTGCAAACGATGTTCTAAAAACATCTCCTTCGGTTTAACGCACGCTACGAGAGACAGGGTTGACAGGCAATCGGCGGTTTTCTCTCCGCGTCATTTATTGGCTACTTTGTTCTATCAATCTTAGACTTTTTCAGCCTAATTGCGAGTCTCATTTTGCCGCCTATAAGGTCAACTTCGTTTATCGGTCAGTCCTATCCCGCGCACGATAAAATCTTTGTGATTAACACAATATTTCAGAGAACAATTTTACGTTACTAGGATGATGAGATGCACTGAAACATTGTCTCACGGAAGAAACGGAATTGAATTATCTTCTGTTGTTTCTAGGATAGCCCATATTTTCTAACATCCTGTCTCGTTCCCATTTCATATCGCCTTCGGGGTCAGGGCGGTCTGTAATTATCAGTATCCCGCAAAGGAAAACAAAAAAGAGAATAACTGAAACGATTATTAGATTTGTCTGATTTTTTTGAGCAGAGGGATATTGAAAATCTTTATAAGATGCGTTTTTCAAGTCTCTGATTTTTCGTAGTTCATCTTTATCGAACGTTCTACCACAGTTATTGCATTTTGTAGAGTCAATCGAAACGGGATTATCACATCTGGGACACGGAGCAGTAATATTTTTTGGATGTGGTGTGGACATAAGAAATGACTTTCAGTCTTAAATTTTGTTATAAACTTAACCTCTTAATGATGCTTAGGCAGCCTTCAAGGTAGAACTATGAATGTTGCTCGTAAGTTCAAACTGAGTGAACTTTCGGCAATATCAATCAAAGCAAAAACCATATCCCTATTTTGGGATACAGTCAAGGAAAATTTAAAGCAAAACGTTTCATTCAGGGGGGCAAAAAACTGAATGGGACGCTCAAACCGCATCCGCCCGGCTCGCCTCGGAGAAAAGTTATTTATAATTCGAGATTTATTAGGATTGACGCAAGAGCAGTTAATCAGCCGTTTGAATTACACAGCATCCCCATTGTATCCGCAGAATGTATCAGGATTTGAAACTGGGGAAAGAGAGCCAAATTTACTTATTCTTTTAGCCTATGCTCGATTAGCGGGGATTTGCCTTGATATTCTTGTTGATGATGCTCAAGAGTTACCGAAAAAACTACCATCAACTTTACATCAGAAATAAAACGTTTTATTCATTATCACGCCACAAAGTTTTAGCCTTTGTCTTATATGTTTCAAAGACCCCATAAAACGGACTTCTGATAATTACTGAATCTTGACCGGGCTTTTTGTCTGGCTTTAAAGCAACTAACTGTATTGGATTTGGAACTCTCCGAATCATTAGACTGCCTATATTTTCCCAACCTATTTTGCCGAGTTTGCCATTCAATGCTCTTTGTGTGGCATTGGCTAATATATCAACAATTTGTAAACCTAAACTTGTTTTTGAATCCTGAAATCTAAAATTCTTTCCTAATACTTCACTCAATTTAATGGCTTTTACTTCATTAGGTTCAAATCCACCTTCATTCTCAATTTCTTCAAGATATTTCTTGTCAAGATTATGAAATTTTTCAAAGTACGAATAATCCCCCCCTTCGGCAAAGAAAATAGGTTTTTTAAGAGATTGAGCAGACATAACTGGAAAAATCGCTGTTGACCACGCTTTTTCAAATGCAGTAATGTTCTTTTCCTTTGCATCAACTGTCCAGTAAAACCACTTTAATTCTTCGGGGATGCGTCTTGCATAGTAAAGTAATGAGTGATGGAACGTTCGCGGAATTAAAAAGAACATTATAGTGGCTTGGATAAATAAGGGAATAGACATTTCCGCGAAAACGGATTTTATCTCTTGAACCTGCTGTACAATATTAGGATGATGTTTGGGCGTTAAGTTTTTTGTTAATCCTTCAACTGACAAATCTTTATAACCTATTATGTCTTGTTCAGTATGGATTGCTAAATCAATAACAGTTAATTCTAAAAGAACGTCATAACGCTGCAACATTTCTATAACTTTTGAAATCTGCGTTTCGTTGAGTTTGCTCCCTTTTATTTCTTCTCCTTGTGCTACCCAACTCCACGTTAATCTCTTAAAATCCTTGAAAACATCTTTCTTTTTTGACGATGGTATTACCAAGCAAGCAACGCAAGACGCAATATTACTTTTGTTTGCAGGGTTGTTAAAAATACCGGATTCATCAATGTAATAATGCATAATACGTTTTATTGTTGATTGGGAAATGGCTTGTCTCTGCTCTTTGATACGGCTTCAACTAGCGGCATAACTAACTCGGATGCAATCTCTTCCAAATTTTCTTTGAGCGATATTGCCGAAACTCTTGTTGCGCGGAAATACTCTGATTCGTCAAAAGGATTTATAAATCTGAGGTCGAAGTAATCCACTCCTGACGGAACACATCCATCCACTCCAATAATTCCAACCCCTATATCAACCATACCTAAATAGTCCGACAATTGATAAAGTTCGGCTATAAAAGCCAGAAAACGAATCGTATTTCCGGCAACAATTTCTGAAAAGAAAGGTTTTGAACTCGTTTCGTTTATAGTTCTTCGTTCCGCAACTTTGCCACAAAATAAATACGCACTTCCATCAAAATCCACTTGAAGGTTAAGAGTTCGGGCTTCGGGGCGTGCATCCGTTGAATCGGCATAATGCAATTTCCCTAAAAAGTTGTCGGAACGTTGAATCCATTCATCAGGTTGCCTGAAATCAATGCTGTATTTGTTGCGTGGATAGATTTCGTTACTGACAACACTCTTAATTAAATGATTCAATAAATCCTTCTGTTTCTGCTCAAACCTAAATTTCTCAGATAATGATTTAGTTGCGATTTTAAGCAGATTTTCATCTCGCAATACTGGTTTCGCAAGAATGTGCAAATGTGCAAAATCGCGGAAATTATCAAAAGGAGCAAACTTTGCCTTGCTACGGAGAAGCGGCAAAATTTCGGTTTGAGCAACTTTACGCCGTTCATAGAGTCTCGCTACTTCTGACTCGCTCAAAACATAGTTTCCAGTTTCACCGCGCCCGTAATAACGTTTTTCGCCCTTTACAATTACCATATGCGGTGCGCGTTCGGATGGCGGAACAGTTACAACTAAATAGCCTTGCGTTGGGTCGCTTTGAGTTGGAATTGCAGAAATATTGTAATAAGGAACTTCGGAGACAGAAGTTCTTATGATTTGGTCAATTTTTTCCCGTTGTCCTTCCAATGCAATTGGACTTGGTACAGTCGGGCGACCGCTTGTATCCTCATCAATTCCGTAGATAATTACGCCGCCCCCGGTGTTAGCCATAGCAGAAACGTCTTTCGCTGTTTCCACATTTTTGGGTGGTAATTCCTTTTTCGCGTCAAAAACTTCCGTTTCTTCTAACGTGCCATTTGTGGTTGCATTGATAATGTCTTGTTCATCTTTTGGAGTCCACATAATACACTGAAACGCTTTTGTCTTTGGTATTTAGATTTAATTATCACATATTTATAGCATAGGTGGATTGCAGCGGCAATATCTTGTTTCAAAACTGAAACTGCATTATAGTTTGTGGGTAAATTAACTATATGAAGCAACGAATCAACAAGCCGCGAGTTTTCCTGTCGCATTCCAGACACGATGTTGAAATTATCGAAAAGATTGAGAATGATTTTCGGCGTTGTCAAATTGAATCTTGGCGCGACCAAAACGACATCCGTGATGGCTTCTCTTGGCAAGAAGCAATTTTTGGTGAAGGCATTCCTACTTGTGATGTAATTATCACTTACTACACGGAAAATTCAATTGCATCCCAAATGGTTAGAAAAGAAGTTGATGCAACCTTTATCCGGCAGTTAGAAGATAACGGGATTAGATTTTTACCATACGTTGATAAAGACTCAACACGCAGCGAATTGCGAGCCGATGTTAAAACGCTTCAATGTAGAGTTTGGAACAACGAAAATTACAATCAAGTTTTACCAACTGTTGTTGCCGAGATATGGCGTAGTTATATGGAGCGCAATATTGCAATAGCAATTTCTACGGACGAAACCGAAGTTTAGAATTAGAGTTGGAATTAAAAAACATAAAAAGTTCTCTTGAATCATCAAC
>DASVQU010000060.1:0-5446 GCA_036388995.1 Pyrinomonadaceae bacterium
AATCCTCTGCAATAACTACCGCGCAATTCGTATTTATCCGCTGCTAAACCTTCAAAACTAAACTCTCCATTTTTATCTGTTCGACAAGCCGCAATTCTTTTACGTTTATCAAAATCTAAATCTGGATTGTCAAAAACTTCAATCAGCGCATCAATAACAGGTTCGCCGGTTGGGTCAACGACTTTGCCTCGAATTTTCTTTACTGTTCCGCCATTTACCGCAGTATGTCCTTGTATCCACCCCCAACAAGTTGTTTCGTCCTTTTGAACTGTTTTGCAGAGTTTAGTTTCTTGAGAATATGAAATACCAACACAAAGCAGAAAAATCAGCGGTGCAATTATTCTCTTCATAATTTCCGCTCCATCGAAGCTATCGAAACTGTCTCATAAAGGGTCGTTTTTGAGACATTGTGAAAGATTATTTCCATTGTACTTCGCTCAAATCAATTTCAATCTCACGCGGCTTGTGAATAGGCGAGTCTATCCCTTTAATTTTACCTCTGGAAAATGAATGTAGTTCGAGCACACGAAAAATATCAGGCGCATATCCAACAGATGCTTGCTCCATCGAAATGACTAAAAGCCGCTGCATTCTTTCTTTTGTCCACTCAGGCACGGCTAAAAATTTAGAATCATCTGACCAAACTGCTGATGGATTACATCTTTGGAAAGTCATTCCGTTGGATAATTTAAGGATTCCAGAAGTGGGCGCACCCATCCCAACTTCCCAAGCATCATCAATAGTAGCTATAAACTGACCGTCAGGACTGGTTGAATACAACGAATCAGTCCAAGGTGAAATTTTAGTTGCCATAGCTGATGGCGTCTGACTATAAATCAAAATGAAATTCTTTATTTACCGCTTTATCCTCTAATCAGTCTCAAAAAGGGTCGTTTTTGAGACAAAAGAAATTAGCTGTTTCCGCCTCACGTCCATTGCGGTTGAGCCTATGTTTCTATCTTTCCTGCGTCAGGTTCGCAAATCCTGTAACGCGGCGCAAAGCGTTTTCAAAATCTTCTTGCGTGAAAACATCTTCGGATTCTGTAACTTCTACATTTGAACTATCGGAATCCGAAGCCTTTTCCGCTTTCGGATTTTAAGTTTTCACGCTGTTGGAATTTGTCTGCGATTTTGCATATTCTTCATAATCCCACACCATAAAATCGCGGTTTATCCTTGCTTGTTTTGGCACAATTTGGGGAAATTTCTCAGCGCCTTTAATTATCAAGATTAGATTGCTGATATTGAAATCGTTCTCTTTAATCTCGTTTTTATCAACCTTGTCTTTGATAAATTCAAATTTTTCACGGCTTACGGGATACTCAAAAGCGACCCTTACAATTTAATAAATGACGCGGATAGACTATAAACTATTTAACCTCCGGTATCAGGTCGGCGGTAAACCATAACTCAAACTGGTGCGGACGCACCAAAGGCGAGTTCTCATACCCCTTAATATATAGTTTTTCGGCTTTGATGCCGTATCCTGCGAGAAACGAGCAAAGCTGGTCTGCAATTCCGGCGTCGGAATCACGAAAATAGCGAACTTGAGGTTGTTTGACGGAAGGCTTTAATCCGACATTTTCAACGCCGGGTGCGACATAGCCTTTCTTCCTAAATACAGCTCTCAATTTATCTGCATTAGGGTCTTCTTGCTGAACGTGGATAAAAATAATTGGCAGGTTATCGGCGGTCTGCTTTTCGGTTTTTGGCTGTGACTTTTCAACGGTGGCGCGCGTATCTGCCAGCTTCCTTTCAATTTCCGGAGCTGCTGCCTTAGTATTGTTCAAAACCTCCGTAAACAGAGGTTTATATTCAATTGGCAAATCATTATCTTTAGCCTTTTTCTCCAACTGACTCAAAGCGATATTGACACTTTCGGCTCTTCCAGACTGCAAACTCGCAAGAATGCCAATCAAAGATTTGTATCGACTTAATTTGTCTTCGTAGTCTTGCACAAGAGCATCTTTCTCGGCGTGCGATAACTTTTCAACCTTTTCTGCCTTTTTCTCTGCCTCAACTTTCTTTTCCTCTGCCTCGACTTTCTTTTTGTCTGCTACCTGTTCCTTTTCCTTTACCTCGGTTTCCTTTTTCGCTATCTCGATTCCCTTTCTGCCAAAATAGCCATCCAGATATTTATCGTAATAATAGACTCCTAAAGTCACCAAAATTATAGTCAATGCGGATGCAAGCGCGACTAAAATCCTTCCTAGCTTGCGGCTTTTGCGTTCTGCTTCCAAAAGTCTTTCCTGATTTTCTCTCCGTTCCTGCTCCTCTTTCAGCTTCCGGGCTTGTTCTTCTTTGTGCTGTCGTTCTTTCTCTAATTCCGCCTCGCGCTCGGCAAGCTCCTGACGGCGTTTTTCCTCCGCCTCCTCAAGCGCTAATTTATTTAGCTTGATGTCATTTATCCGTTTGCGCCAGCTTAAGATAGCGGGTCCGAGGGCGTCGTGCGAAACTTCATAAAAAGGACTCTGAGGATTCTGCCGGTTCGGCACGGCTTTAAAAATGCGGGTTTCGCCCGTGCTTAATTGGCGCAGGATGCGGTCGACGTCCTGTTTGCGGTCAATCAATTCGGCAAAATCCGCCAAATCATTAACATCCCAGGGAATTTTTGCGCCGCTGCGGGTCACTGTAAAATGAATAAATTCGGAAGCCAGTTCTTTGTCCTGGTCGTTAAACTGATTCATCACCTCGTCGAGGTGCGTTTCGACGATTTTTTGAACGCCGCCCAGTTTCTGCTCAAGCGTTTCCAGCTTCAGATGCTTTTCTGCTTGCGTGTTTTCGTCTTTCCAGAGCCGCTCCATCACAAGCTGAAGATAAGGCGTTTCGACGCGGTAGCCATTGCCGGCTGTCTGAGTTTCGCCCCTCATGGTGTCAACCAGATTAACGGCAGCCTGACCTTGCGTGTCGAACTTAACTTTATCGACCTGAAGGTCGTCCAGCAATTTCTCGACTAATCCTTTTTCGATGGTGAAGGAATCGCCGTTTATTTCATTGTATTTTTCCAGAGGCTTGCAGATGGCTTCATCGGTGGCGGCGCGGTTGAGGTGTTGCAAACGCAAGGTGTTTTTCATCGGGTCTTGAATTTTACCTTTGAAAAAATCCAGTTTGGAAAGCGCGTCGTCGCGCAGCGAAATCATATAATTGACGTGCAGCTCCTTATTATTGACGGCTTTGGGAAATTCTTCGCCGAAAGAACCTTCGCCTGTCATAAATTCGGGATGCAGAAAAAAATCCTCAAACTGGTCTAAAACTATAACTAAGCTGGTTTTAATCAGGTCAGTCCAATTTTTCAGCAGGTTGCTCATGTTGCAGTTCTGCTCGTTGGCGCGGGCGGTCTTTTCCACGTCTTCGGGTTTGAGATGCGGAATTTTGCCTTCCTTAACGGCTGTTTCAACCGCCTCTTTGATGCGCAGACGCAGACTGTCAATCGGATTGTTTGCCCATTCGCGAAGCACGACCAGAATAAACTCAGGCGGCTCGTCGGGCAGAATCGAAGCTGTCGAGATGCGTCTCAGATAGGGCAGGACGCCCGCGTTCAGCAATGAGCTTTTGCCGACGCCGCTCGCGCCGTAAAAAATTGTCATACGGGCGGCGCGCAGATTTGTGGCAACGACTTCCTGGTCTGCCGTTCGCCCGAAGAAATAATCGGAATCTTTTTCAGTAAACGGCATCAAGCCGACGTAAGGAGTAGTAACCGGATTTTTGTCTTGTGCGTTTGCAGTCATTCGCGTTGCTATCTCCTTATTACAATTCCTTTAAAACATATTCTTCCAGCCCCGCCACATAATCTTCGAGGCTGGCAGCGGCAAAATTAACCTTTATCTCACGCCAGAAAGGAGCGTTCGGGTCTTCGTTTTCGTCAAAAACCACAGCATAGGAAACTTCTCTCTTTCTATGATTCTCGCAAATACGGCTCCAGAGCAGCCTGAGCGTCCAATTCTGCAAATCGTAACCGATATATAAATGACGGCTGGACTGAATTTGTCCGAGCAAATCCGCCGGCAGAAGGTCGGAAAGCTCCCCGTTTGCAAACGTAAAGAAGTCGTCTTCGGTAATCGCGAATTTTGAATCCAGCGTAGCTTCTCCCGGCAGTTTTAAGATGACCGGCGCTTTGTTTGCCAGCCCTTTATATTCATTCGGAGTATTCGGCGCGACTAAAGGAACATCGGCGATAATTTTCCCCGCTTTATAATGCTTATGTACGAAATGCCATCTTCCTTCACCGCCCTGGCTGTAGCAAACCGTGTGATATTCATCAATTCCGGCATCGGCAAAAGCACTTTCAAGCGCGGAATCGTAAGTTGTCATAACAAACAGCAGCGAGCAATGTAAAGGGTCGAGCGGTTCTTCGGGAAGCTCTTCCGTTATCTTCTTCGTCAGCTTGCCGAGCACTTCATAAAGTTTCGATGCTTTGGTCGAAGCTCGGAAAATCGGAGCAAACTCGTCGGGCAAAACCTTACCCCGAAGCCGAAGCAACTGGGCGAGATTGGCTAAAGAACTGCTGCTCGGAACAATTTTGTTCTGGGTGCTGAGATACGCGCATAATTCAGCCGTGCTCGGCAATCCTCTTCCCGGTTTCCACGTGTCATAATACGGGCGGTTCAGCAAATTAACGTTTAACCCCAGAAAAAAAACCAGATTACAGCCCGGAAGAACCATTTTGAGTGCCGAGTAATGTCCGCTTAAGTTTTCCGGCGGCTTCGGGATTTTTACGTCAAACAGATGACCGCTGTTCGCCCGCAGGTAAAAAACGGGCGTCGCCCATTCTTCCTTAGCGCTGGTTGGCTGATTCACTGCCAGCCGCGCCGCATCGACGGCGGCTTCGAGATTTTCGCCTCCTGCCAACTGCCCGTAGAATGTTTGCGCAAATGTGATTGCCGCCGTGTCCGTAATGGTGAACTGCATGGCGATGACCGCCGGAATTTCGGCGATACGCATGACCTCGGCGGCGACGCTGGAATAAATATCGGAAATTGAGAGGCGCGCGCCCTCGCAGGCATTCAAGACCATTAAACGCAAATCGGAACAATACGGCTGAAGCCAGCGCGCCAAATCTTCGCTCCCGACGACAACGCTTTTTTGCTGCTCGTCTTCAAAAAGCAATACGCCTTTCTGGTTGTCTTCATCGAAAGCGCCGTGACCGAGGTAGTGAAAAATATGAAACGGGCGGTCATCTTTCTGCGCTTGTTTCAAGGCGTTTTTTAAGCTATCGCCTGTGGCTTGCGGCAAAACAACGACTTCGACAGTGTCTTTCGGAAGCGCGAGCAAGGCTTCCTGGATTTTGATAATTTCGTTATTAATATCCAACTGCGGCAAGTCTTGCGGCATAGACGCCATAACCAGAATCCGTAACGGGGGAAGTACTTTGAGCGGTCGAACAGGATCGGGAGTGCGCAGGTAACGCACCAGAGTTGCATCTATATCAAGCCCTACGAAATTGGTG
>DASVQU010000061.1:0-65517 GCA_036388995.1 Pyrinomonadaceae bacterium
AGTGGACGAAGAAATATTCGTATGATTCAATCGGCAGATTAAGCAAAGAAGAAGAATTGCGCGGCGACAATTCCAATCTGGTTTATCGCAATCAATACGATTACGACCGCTTCGGCAATCTCTACAGAAAACAAGCCAATACGAAAAAGGGAAAAATGATTACAACAATTTTAGGCAGAATCCCGGAGTAGTAGGAAAGATTAGTAATGAGTTTTATGACGGCGAAAGAAATTGCGAAAGACTTAAAGAAGCTGTAAAAGCGGTAAGATCAATAGCGCAAGACATCAGAACCAGATCTCATTACCGTTATAATAGGGCAGTTAGGCAAAAGGGAAAGAATGGAGTGCCATTTAATCGAGCGCTTCAACCTGGACAGGTAAGAATCAACGGCAATGATTTCTCTGCTAACCCTATGTAATTCGGAGATTAGTGGTGAATAAAATTGTAAAGATAACCTTATTCGTATTAGTTACTGCTATTTTTGGCTGTAATGAAAAAGCTCTGCCACTTTTTATGATTCTTCAAGTAAAGATTTATTGGATGGCAACAATCAAGCCGTGAATAAATCGACTTCCGAAGCACTTCCTGAAGTGCTTCGTGAAGTTTCTTTTATTGATGAATTTAACGGGTGGGGAATAAATTCGCATTCTATTTGGAGAACTTATGACAAGGGAAGTTCATGGAAAAAAATCTTATCCGTTCAAGACAAACAACTTGATTCATTTAATATCGAAGCGAATATTACTAGGATTCAAGCTGTGTCAAAAAATAAAATCTTGTTTTTGAATTCGACTAAAGGCTTAATGGAAACAACCGAGAGCGGAGATGATACCAAAATTTTAATTTCCTCTGATAAGGGAATTATCAGGTCATTCCGTTTTTTAGATGAAAATAATGGATGGGTTGTGGGGCAAAGTAATACTAAAAATAAAGGGCATTGGGATGCTATAGCTTATAAAACACGAGATGGAGGCAAGTCGTGGCAGCCGATTCAATTAAATCTGCTCAAGGATTGTGATTGTAGCTTCTATGATGTTTTATTATTAAATGAAGAAAATGTTTTTTTAGTTGGTGATGTTGTCATGGAAACAAGAGACGGCGGGGTAACATTCAAGATAGCAGAAGGCGGAGATTCATTAGCAGATAAGATTTTTGGAATCCCGGTTTCAATAAATTCTTTGGGTAATGAATTGCTTTGGATTTTAAGCAATCAAGGAAATAAATTTTTAGTTAGTTATAACGGCGGAAAAACCTGGGAAGCTAAAAGCCTGCCTTATGAAACATTAATCAACAGTTTACTTTTTTTAGATAATCAAAGAATTTTAGCTTTAGCTGGCAACAAAACCTGGGAGTCATTTGATTCCGGTTCTAGTTGGAAAAGAAAACAAGAAATTAACAATGATGTTTATTCACTTTACCAAATTCCAAATACAAAAACGTATTATGCAACAGGAAAGGTTTTCATTCCAATTATGAATCAAAATGCGAAATAAGACCTTTTCAATAAATCTGATTACACCTAACGCCAATTGCCGATGGCAGTGAAAGCTGATACAGACAGTCCATAGAGAAACCTTTATGTTGAAAAGAGCTGTAAGCTATCTCTTGTTAATTTATATCGGTGTTTTGTGTTTAGCTTGCGAAATCAAGTATGAACAAGCCGCATCTTTTGCTACGCAGAACAAAGTAGATGCTGCCCGTCCAGCCGAAAACACACGGTTTCCGTTTGAATATGATCCGACGTATGCAAGAATTCTCAACCAAAACGAATGGATGATTGCTGATGGAAAAGTAGTTTGGATTACTCATAATGGAGGGCAAAGTTGGGAAAAAAGTTTTGAGCCATCAGATTCAGACCAAAAACCAGTCAATATTAGAGGGCTATCGTTCTCGGATAAGGAGACGGTGTTTGCAGCAACAGACGACTCTCTCTTTCGGTCAGATAATTTTGGGGAAACTTGGTATAAACAAGGGGAGTTAAATTTTAGTGCCAATTCTATTTTTTTCTTAAATAATAAGGATGGATGGGCAGTTGCGACCTCGTTTAAAGACAAGATGAAAGCAAGCGAAAATGTTCCATTATATGAAGGATCGATCTATTCAACAAATAATGGTGGAATTTCTTGGACGAAGAATAAAATAGATGGAATTGAAGTTCTTTCAAAACGATTTAATAAGTGGTCGTTAAGCGACATAATCGCTTTTGACTCTGGAAAGGGATTTGCAGTCGGTGACGGAATAATTCTCCAAACAGATAACTATGGAGAAAACTGGAATATAGCCGACGCTGAAAAGTATAAATACTACAAATTAGGTTACTTGAATGAAAAAGTAATTTGGGCAGTGACAACAGGTGGCTACCGAGAATTTTCATTAACGACGGATGGTGGAAATAAATGGCAGACGATTTCTATTCCTGAAGCAAACCGAGATACTGCACAATTCGTCGAATTCTTAGACGAAAAAACGGCATTGGTTGGATTAAACGATTTATATGTAATAACTACATACGGCAAAAAGTGGTCAAAGATAGAGAATCCATTTTATATTTATTATGTGGAATCAAAAAAAGATGGTAGTTTGATGGCTCTAGCTAGAGATGAAAAAAGAAGTTTTGCTCTTTATAGTATTGATAAGGGGAAAACCTGGAAAAGTTTTCAGTAAATAATCTTGTCAGCAATAGTCGAGGTTTTTAAGAAATAATCAACGGTTGGGATTTTGCGCGGGCGGCTTAGGAAGATTTCTGTACTTCATCGAGATATTCTCAGTTTTAACTATTTCCCACCTTCGCAGCACCCAGCCGGTTTCTAGTTTCCACTCGGTGCGAATTTGTCCGGCGAGGGAACGCGGGTTGCGCACATCCGGAGCTGACCGGGTTTTGATGTCTAAGACGATTGTTGCGCGCTCCCTTTCCATCCGTTTTTCGACGACGGTGATTTCTTTTGGCTCATCTTCGTCGAAGCTCCAAAAAATCGGATCGCCGGTTCCGCTCTCTTCCGGAATTTCTCTGACATGCGTGTCATTGATTCGCTCATAAATTACCTCTTCGGTAAGTTCCGGCAAGTCATTCGACGCTGAGGAAGCAGCCCCGCTCTGTTTGCCGTCGCCCTGCGAAGAAGACGGCGCACAGCCGGACGAGAAGCCTAGCAGCAGGACTAATCCTAAAAATGATGAAAGTCGGAATGTCGCGCGCGGCAATCCTCGAACGTGCCGAATCGTTTTCACCGTGGGCATTAAGAATTTATTCGTGTGCATATTTTTCCGGTTAGTCGCCTGCATAGCTGATCTCCATGCGGCGTATGTGCAGGCTCGCGAGGAATAGCACGACGACCGTAAATACGAGAAGGCTCGGCACGGAAATCCACGCCGGCGTCGGTTCAACCAGTACCGCGAACGGACCTTCGGACATCGGCACGGGAACGAGCGAGGTCAGGTAGTGAATCACGCTTATCTTCTTCAAGAGCGGCGGCAGCAGAAAGTTGAGCCATTCCCAACCGTAGAGCATCAGACCCGGAATGATCGGGTTGCGGAAAAACAATCCGACGAGCAGAAAGACAGCACCATATCCGAGGCACGCAAGAATTGTGACTCCGAGGTAAGTCAGCATCTGACCGGCACCCGCGCCGTCGAAAAAGAATCGCGCGGACTCTGACGGGAAGAGCCAGAAGTAGTATAAAAACATCGAACCGACGGTCGTGATGCTGAATAACACGATTGTCGCTATGAGTCCTGAAAGATACTTACCGAGGACAAGGACTTCGCGTCTGACGGGCGCGAGGAAATAGTAATGCAGACTTCTGTCAACGACCTCGCCGCGAAATAAATTCATAAAAACCCAGGCGCAGCCGAAGAAGATGAGCGTGCGAAGGATCAGCCCGCCGTAAATCGCCGCGTAAACCTGGCTCATTTCGTTGAATGTTCCCAGTTCATCTTTCGGCGGCGGAAAAAGCGCGAGCGCCGACAGCAAGGCGAGTGGTGATCCAGCCATCAAATAGAGCAGAAGAGCGCGGCGGCTCAAAAAGTTTTTCCTGATCTCAAGATTCAGAATCGCCAGAGTCTGCCGCGTCCACAGCGACCAGGAAGACGCTCGCGCCCGGCTCACATTCGGCTGGTTCACATTTGCTGCGGCGGTCTTTTCTGTGATTTCGGACGTTGAATTCATCGAGCTTGCCCTCCTTCGGATGTGATTAGGTATTGATAGACGGCATTCAGATCGTCGTCAACGGGCGCAACCGATTCGATTTGAAGATTCTGCTCTGTGATTACCCGGTTGAGTAACAGATAAAAATCATCCGGTCGGCGCGTTTTAACAAACAAGCCCTGGCGGTCATTATGGATGCGCGCTTCGACGGTGTGCTCGTGTTCAAACAGACGCGCCGCCAATATCTGCGGTCGGTCGCAGCGAATCAGAATCTGAATCGGATGTTCTTCGATCTCATCGCGCACGCCGTGGACTTCCCCCTCGGCGACGACATAACCGTTGTGCATAAGCACCACGTTGTCGGACATCATATCCACTTCGTGCAGAATGTGGCTTGAGATGATGAGGTACATTCCCGCGTCTGCGAGCTGGCGGAACAGGCGAATAATCTCCGCACGCGCCATCGGGTCAAGCCCGTTCAAAGGTTCATCCAACACCAGCACCGATGGATTATGCGCGATAGACTGCGCGAGCCGGACGCGCTGCCGCATTCCCTTACTGAACGCCGAAACTTTTCGGTCTGCCGCTTCCAGCATCGAGACGCGTTCAAGCGCAGCGTGCGTCAACTCAGCGGTTTCCTGTTTTGTGTAACCGTGAACGCGCAAATAGAATTCGATAAACTCGCGTGCGGTCGCGCCGCGCGGAAACGAATCGAACTGCGAACAGTAACCGAGCTTTTGAAAGAGCGTTTCCGGTTCGTCGGACGATGTGCCGAGAACGCTGATGCGCCCGCTCGTCGGCTTGAGCAGCCCCGTCATCAAATTCATCAAAGTCGTCTTGCCCGACCCGTTCGGTCCGACGAGACTCGTAATGCCCGGCGCGATCTGCAAATTAACCCGGTTGACGCCGAGAATCTCGCCGTAGAATTTCGAAACGTCTTCAAAAACGATCATCGCATCGGATGATACGGACGCGGCGGACAAAGTTGATTCCGTTGCTGTCGGAGACGATACGGTCGGCGATGACGACCTCGCCGTTGTGGATGTTGTTGGTGTCATTTAATCACCTCGTAAGCGCGCACCTTGCGCGCGAGCAGCCAAACACAGACGGCACAGACCAGCACGATTAACAGCCATGAAGCCCACAGCGGAGGCTCCAACAGAACGATGTCAAAAAACTGTTCATCGTAAATCGGATTGCTGACTTTTCCGCGAATGTGTCCGGTCTGTCGCTCGAAAAGTCCGAACAGTCCGCGCCAAATGTTATTCATCATCGCCCACAAACTGATCAAACTTCCCGAATGTGTCAGAAAAAGATCATTAACGATAGCACCGAATGCGCTCGGCACGAAGAATATTCCCAACAATGCGCCGCTCGCCACCACGCGCCACTTTACGAGCGCCGATACGGCGAGCGCCAGTAAAGACAGCAAAATAATCCAGACCATGGAGCCGAAGAAAATCGCCCAGATCATCCACAGATTTGCCCAGAGCCATGCCAAGCCGCTCAGAGACGCTTGAAAAAAGAAGATCAGCAAGCCCGGAATCCATGTCATCAGCGATAGCAGGAACACAACGACAGCCATTTTTCCGAGCACATATTCGGCGCGGGAAAGCGGGCGGCACAAATAAAGCGGCAAAGCATTGTTCGACAAATCGCGCGAGATGAGCGGCGGCGCGACGAGCACAGTCAGGATCAAAGCAAACGCGCCTTGAACCTCCAGGAAAGCCCGAAAGAACGAAGAGTCAATCGGCAGCAGCTCGCGGACATTTATTTGCAGCAGCGCGAGCGCGTTCACGTTATGATGCAGATAAACCAGGATGGTCGCGACGAGCGGGTAGATAAAGCACAGGATAAAGATCGTCGTAAACAGCTTCGACTTGAAAACTTCGCGCAGGGCGTAGCGCGGTATCACCAGAAAGCGCGACAAAGCGGAGTGCGACTCGCCTTCATACGCTCCGTATAAATGCTCATAAACTGCCATCGCTCATCCTCCCGTTTGCGTGCGCGTTTCCATTCTGAACCGCGTTTTCATTATTGACTGATGCGCTTGCGCCATTTGTCATATTTGCACCGTTTTCCATTGCCTTCAGGAAAATGTCTTCGAGCGAGTCGCGCTTGAAATTGAGACGCCTGATTTGCACCCCGTATTCGAGCGCGAGGCGATACAAATCGCTTATTTCGACCGTCTCATTCATGATCAATTTTATGCGGCGCTCGCCCGATAAAGCGTATTCGCAACCCAAACCGCCGATTGCTTCGGCAAACGCCCGGCGGTCGCCGCCGCGCGTCTCAAGCTCGATAAATTTGCGGTTTGCCTTGCGCTCCTCTTCCAGATTACAGTTGGCGGCGATGTGTCCGTCCTTGAGGATGAGAATCTCGTCGCAGCACTCCTCCACGTCGCGCAGAAGATGAGACGACAGGAGTATGCGCGCGCGACCGCCGTCGCGAATCTGACGAATAAGCGAGATCATACGGCTGCGCGTCGGCGGATCGAGACCGTTAGTCGGTTCATCTAAAATAATCAGTTTCGGTCCGTGTACAATCGCCTGCGCGAGCTTTGCAAGCTGCTTCATGCCGAGCGAATAGCTATCAACCGGACGATAACGCGCCTCTCCCAAGCCCACATAAAAGAGAGCTTCGTGTGCGCGTTCGAGCGCGTGTCGGGCGGGAATGCCTGAAAGCTCCGCCATCAAACGCACTAAATGAACGCACGACATTTTGGCGATAAACGAATCGCTCTCCGGCATATAACCGACTGTTGCCCGCACCTGTTTTGCGTCCCTCGTAATATCCTGCCCGAAGATGCGCGCCGTGCCGGAAGTCGGCGGATGAAAGCCGAGCAGAGTGTGGATGAGCGAAGTCTTGCCCGCGCCGTTTGGTCCGAGCAAGCCGATGGCGCGCCCGTTGAGCGCGCCGTTTAAAGATTTCAGAATCGGACGTTTGCCAAACGTCACGCTCAATTGTTCAAGTTCAATAACACTTGTCATTCCGCTATCACCATACGGTTATCAGTTTTGGTAAATACGCTTATCATAACGGTTGTACCACCCGTTATGTTCAAAGGATTTATAATCTTTCACGCCCTTCGCGGGCAAACTTGACGATTTCTTTGGTTGAAATGCTTAAATCATGCTTTTATGCCCGTCATAGTTCGGGTCGTTGGACTAAACGGGACTTGCCCCATTTCAGGCTCCACAGTCCGCGCGCCGAGAGGATGACGGAGAAGAGCGTGGTCACGCCGAGCGCGATGAGCGTCCAGACGAAGAAGAAGGCTCCGCCGGATTTGCCGATGTCGCCGCCGACAAATCCCGATCCTGTCATATGGAGGACGGGAATGCCCGCACCAAGGAGCGACAAGACGAGGATGATGACGTAGCCGGATCGCCGTTCGGCGAGCACGAGCGTTCCGTACAGCCAGACGAACAGGAAGAGCACCGGAAGGAGGTTCGAAAGCCCTCCGGGTGCCATTCCGCGGACAACGTCGTCCGCATGGTGAAACGAAAAGAAGAGGATCGAGAGCAGAGACGCGATGGTTAACATAACGTTGTGTTTCATTTGATATTCTCCTTGATAGATCCGCGTTTGCGAAATATGTAATTCCCTTTGGTAAACGCGCTCCACACAACACGGGCGAACACCGACGGACGTTTGAATCGTCCGTCGGTGTTCGTGCTAACTCGCGTGGCTTCTATTCACTATTTCTTCTGTACGTTCTTATCGCCCATTGCGTTCATTAAAATATGCTGCATCTCGAATGAATGCGGCAGACCGATCAGATTCGCCGGGCTTAAGCCGAACGCACCGCCCTCCGTGTTCGCCGCCAGCGTAATGCGGTCGCCCTGCGCGTAAGCATAAGCCAGAGTCGGCGGCGCATTCGCGTCAATCGAGCCGAGCATCTGACGCTGTTCCTCAGTCAAATCTGCACCGCCCGCATTCTTCATTCTTTCCGCAAGCGGTTTCATGAGCGGAGCGAGATCGTGATAAAAAATCGCGGAGAAATTCGTGTTGCCGTCCTGCGGCAGGGAGCTTATAAACCTCGACGAACGAACCATCGTGTTGCCCGCGTCGCGATTAGCAATGGACTGTTCGAGCAGCGCGCGGCTCGGCGCGGCGACGAGGTAACCGTTCACGTATGTATAATGCACTTCGGGTCCCGCGTCGGCAGATTTTAGCGAATAAAACGTGCGGTCGCCCGCCGTCGCGCTCTCCAAATTTAGCTTGCCTTTGCCATGAAGGACGGAAAACTGGTTCAACTTTTCGATTGCACGCTCGAACGTCCCCTGCAATTTCGCCTGGTCATAAACTTCCAGGACGATTTTCCACGAAGGCGTCGGGAAGATCGGACCGTCAATCGCGAAGGCAAACTCACCGCCGAGCGGAGCGGCGAAATCGTTGCGAATGTCAAAACCCTGCTGCTTTTGAATGTCATCCATACTGCGCCGCAAGTTCGGATCAACCGTCTCTAAAAATCCGAGCAGATCGTCAACCAGCAGCGCCGGGTCTTTAACGACAAACGCTGTCGCGACGTTCGCGGTCGGCGAGATGAAGTCCAACGCGCCCATCGAACCCGGCGCGGCGAGCCACGTTGCTATGCCGCGATTCGATTCGTTGAATGTCAATGCGGCTCGGCTCAAAGTTTTGCCTTTTACTTCCTTCTGTTCGACGACAAAGTGACGCAGATTCATGACGCCAAGCTGTTTGAAACCTTCGCGACGACGCTCCGCGCCCGGCTCGTTATCTTTGCTAATCGCCTGCGCGACGATTTTTTCGAGGTCGGCGGCAACGACGAGTCCCGCGCCGTCTTTGTAAACGTCGTTGATGCGCTGATGAAACGCTGAATTCGCAAAACGATTCGAGTCCGGCGTTTTCAATGTCGTTGCAAGCCCGCGCAGACGTTCGATCTGCGGTGATGCCGCGAAAATGTCGTTGTGAATCCAGACAAACACTTCTTCGGATTTATTCGCCGCGTTTTTCACCGGCGCATCTTTTGTTTTCGCGTTTCCGTTTACAGTTGCCGGTGTCGAAGGACTCGCGACTGTTGCCGTCAACGGATCGTCAATGATGCGGACGTTCGGCGCGTCTCCCAATTCTTTAGTTAAGCTCGCGAGCTGCCCGTCGAGATACGTGCGGAAGCTCGCCGCGTTCTTCACTTCGCCGAACACGAGTATGCCGTTCGGCTCGCCTTTCGCGTCCATCTCCGCGCTGACGACGATTTCTTCGCCGAGCTGCGAGCCGAACTCACGCACACGCGCCAACGTCCGTTCGTTAATGCCCAAGCCATCGCCTTTGTTGCCTTTCCACCACTCGGCGAGCGCCGGATTCTGGCTGATGCGCTCCTGCATAATGCGCTGCGATTCCGCGAGTGTATCGGTCAAATTCGGCAGCGCCGCGTAGAACACTGTGTTTTCCGGCAGGAGATCAACAAACTTGGAAGAGTAGCGCACGCCGGGACGCTGCACACGTTGATTAACGTCGCGCCGCAGTTTCGCCAACTCTGAAACGAGATTCGCATAGCGCGCGGCGTTGCGGCTCCACGCAACGTTTTGCTGTACCGGAGTTTTGTCCAAACTGGGGCTGGTCGTCGCCTGATCGCCGGGAAGCAGGGTTTCATCTTTGCCCGCGTGATTGACCTGCACTTCGCCTTCGACGACAGACACACGCGAACCCTTCGTGCCGCTTTCGACCGCGAAGATCGTTCCCTTAACGGACACGAGCGAGTCGGGCGTTTGAACATAAAGACGACCGTTATGCTGCTTGGCGGCTTCAACGATCACATCGCCGCGTTCGAGCCGGACGGTTACGCCACGCCTGTTTTCGCTCACCGAAAACTCGGAGCGTTCGCGCATCTCAACGGTCGAACCGTCCGCGAGTCGCAGCACTGCCGCCGAGTCCTTCGCCGTGCGAACGCGTTCGCCTTTCTGAAGCTGCTCGCCCGCCGCAAGCTGGCGGCTCTGCGCGTCGGAAACCACATAGACCGCGCCGTCCGCATTCTCGACCGTCGCCGCAAGCGTGCGCCCTGACCAGTCGAAACGCTCGGATATGAAAAATCCTGCCATTCCTAAACAGATGACGAACGCAGCGGCGACGCTCCAGCGCGTGACGTTGGCTTTGCTCCATCCGTTCATAAATGCGCGTTGTTGTCCAAGCGCGGGTTGACGAGCGCCAACCGTCGCGGTCTTTGGTTTCTGATCCGCGCTTTGGAATTTCAGCGCCCGACGACACGGAATGCATTCGTTCGTATGGTCTTTAAAGAGCAGCGTGCGCGCCGTCGAAAGTTTCCCGTCGAGGTACGCCGGAATGAGCGATTGGAAATCAGCGCATCCACGAATTTGTTCGGAAGTGTTGTTAGTATTCATTGTATTTAAATTTCCTAAAAGTGAATTTGCGGATGACGAATTCTCCGCCGCAGCAAAATTTTCGTCCGACATTTGTTGGCTGACTCGCGCCCAGACGCGCGTCGCGGATTGCTCAATGATCGAATCGTTGATTTGCTCGTCGCGTATTCCGCGCGTCGTGTCGTCTATAATTGCGTCCAAATCTTGTTTATTAAGCTTCATGATGTTTCTCCAAATAACTGCCGATTTCTTTGCGCAAGCGCGTTCTGGCGCGGTGCAGCGTGACCGCGACGACCATTTGCGACATACCTAAAACTTCTGCGATCTGACCATTGTCGTAGCCTTCAAAATAACGGAGCGCGAATGCGGTCGCGGCGCGCCCTTCGAGCTTCGCGACTGCGTGGCGGATAAGCTTGCGCAGCTCCGCATCCGCAAAATCGTCTTCGGGACTCGGATGCGAGAGCTTCGAGCTTTGATCGAAGTCTATGACATCCAAAGAGACGGAATTGGCACGAGTGCGGCTCCTAATCAAGTCGAGCGAGGCATTGACCGCCGCGCGATGCAGATAGCTTCCCGCGTTCGGCAAAAAATCGCGTCGCGCATGGCTCGGAGTGAGCCGCAGGAAGATAGTCTGCAACACATCCTCCGCGTCGCTCTGGCTGCCCGTGATGCGGTACGCGATGCGGAAGATCGCTTTATGATAATCGCGAAAAAGAACTCCGAGTTCTTCAAGCTCAGCATTTTCCGCGATCTCTTTATATGGCGTCGCGCTTTTTGCGGAGTCTATTAAATCGCTCGTAAATAACATATTGGCGGCGGTGGTGCTCACGTCAGTCTCCTTTAAATCGTCATCCATATATATAAACGTGCGCGGGGGCGGATTATTAACAACCAAGAGAAATAAATTTTCACATCCGATGAAAGAATTATATCTTCTCCCGGAAAACCTTTGGATGTAAGGCGGAAAATGCGTACTTTGATAAAAACGCTGACTCAATAAATAATTGCCTGGTATTAAACTCGTGTTATTCAGGTTAACAGCATCGAGTAAGGTTGTTGAAATAACTAAGGCTTTGTCGAGCGCATCAGTTGCCTGCGCGTTTTGTGAAAACAGAACTGATATGGGCAGGCGCGCTTACTCAGTGGATTTTGCGCTCGCGGAAGAACGGAAACAACGGCAAAAAAGCCATTGCATTATAGTTTCTCAAAAGAAAGAAGCTCGGTGATTAATTTTGGCTCAATCTGCCAATGAGTTTTCTACCAAACACCCACAATAGAAAAGATACTAACAGCGAACTGCCGAGAGAGATAAAAAACAGGTTTTGATTTACTGCAATGCTTCCGAAATATGCATAAATTAAACATACGGGAAGATAGCCGATAAAATTCAGAAGCAAATATATTTTGAGATTATATAAATTGTAACCACAGACAAAGCAGATACTTTCAGACAGCACCGGGATGCCGCGTGTAATTATAATTGCAAAATGCCCGTATTCTTTCAGGATTTTTTCGCTCAGAGCATCCGACTTGCTTTTTAATGCTATTGACGAGTATTTTCCGACAAAATATCCGATAGCAGAAAAAGCCATGACGGAAATCAGAGAAACTGCAAAGCCGCTTGGAAATCCGAGAAAGACGCCGTTCAAATACATAACAATACTCGACGGGACCGGCAGAAAAATATCGGAAACAAGAATAATAAAGCTTAATAATGCGTAATGCAGCGGATTGTTCTGAAATTGGGTTAATAATCCAATTGAAAAAGGTTCTAATTCCTCGAAAAGGAAAAAAGAAAGGATGATCAGAACCGCCGCAATAATCAGTGGAATCAGAATCCTCATAACAATATGCTTTAAAAACCGATTGTATTCGGCAAAAAAACAGGAATGCCGTCGAATGTATTATGCGAATCATTCAAAGCGCGCGAATAAAACAATTTCCACAATCTGCCTTCCTAAAATTCAATTCGTAATCCGATTTGCCCCTCGCGTCCCGGCAATACCTGTAGAGGTCTGCCGAAAAGCGTCGGTTTTCCCACGCCGGTTTCTACCGCAGCCGGGTTTCTGCTGTTGAATAAATTAAAAACTTCAAACAAACCCGTTAGATTAAAACGTTCTTTAATTTGCCATCGCCTGGTAAAGCGTATGTCGAGATTTACGAAGCGCGGCGCGGTAAAAGCGTTTCGTCCAACCGAATGGTCTATCGAATTGAAATTCAGATCGCCGTCAATGTCAATCGGGATTTGTGCCTGACGGCTGAAGCGAAATCCGCTTTGCGCCCGAAAAATTCCGCTGATTGAAAATTGTCGTGGAAGCTGTACTACTCCAAAAACGGTAAAGGTATGATTCGGAGCCAAATCGGAGGGTCCGCGGTCGAGGTCGGCACCGTTGTAGAAAACACCGGCTTGCGGGACTGGATTGCCGTTGCTCGCGGTAAAAGCTCCCTGAGCGTTGTTTTGCCCGGTCGCCGGGTCGGTAACGACAGACGGAATCCCGATAAAACTGTCGGATGGAACGCAAAGACTGAGACCGGTCGTTAAATTCGGACAGCGGAGATTATCTATCGCCCGGGTGAAAGTATAGCTGCCGTCTAAGCTCAAGCGCTGCGCCCGGCGCATTTTAAAAGAGATGCTGAAGGCGTCGTAAGCTCCCTTAAACCACGGACCGAATCCTCTGATCTCCTGCTGCGGGCTGGGTTCTTCAAAATGCCGGTCATTTCCCGGCAGACGCGCGTCAAACGCGATGTTTGTCAGCCGCACTCCGGCAATATTCCTGATGTCTTTATGAAAATATTCGACTTTAAGCAGGATGTTCCGGTAAATTTCTCTTTCCGCTCCGATACTAAAACCTAGCGTATAAGGCGTTTGGAAACTTGGGTCTAAAGTAACGGGAAAGGCGGTAGTCGCAGAACCGATGTGCGAAAGCGTCCCGAACGGTCCCCAGAAAAAGAAACCCGCCGGGCGCTGAATTGCGGCGCTTGCCCGGTCAACAAACTGTTGAGGCGTTAAACCGGATAATGCCTGCACATTTTCAATCGTTAAGATCGAATTAGCCGGAATCGGCAAATGTCCCGGCGCGACCACGCGGCTGAGCCGGTCAACTCCGATAAACGGCAGCGGACCTAAAGGGCAGTTAGCTCCCGTCGCGGCAATCTGAGCATCCGTCAGGTTCGGCGAAAGACATAATCCGAAGACAATCGGGGCGATAGTCGGAACGCCGTAAAAAAGTCTCGGATAAGAGACGGGCTGGACGTTCGTAATGTTTGCGCCCCCAAAAGCCGGGATGTCCCGTACTTGTCCCAATCGGATTTGGTCGTAAAAAACTCCCCAGCTCGCGCGCACTACGGTTTTCGGCGCGACTTTCCAAACAACTCCAAGGCGCGGCGAGAAATTGCCCGATGACGAAAACGCCGAATCGTAATCCCAGCGCAGACCGAGGTTTAGCGTCAGGTCGCCGCGTATTTTCCAGTCATCCTGAACAAACAGTTCGGTAGAATTGTTTTGTAAAAATATCCGATTATCGTTCGAGCCGATTCCGCCTCTCGTGCGCGCGGTAAACAAACCCGAATGCACGGGACCGAATCGCTCGAAATCATCAATGGCTGCAAACAACAGGTTAAACAAGAGATTCGCTTCGATGCCGGTTACGCGCGCGCGGGTAAAATTTCCTCCAAACTTTAAATTATGCCGGTCGAGATATTTGGCGGCATCGCCGCCGAGCGAAATGTATTTTTGATTTAACTCCGAGCGACTAAAAGGCGCGCCGAACGTAATCTGCCCTAAATCGCCGAAAAAACCGCCCGTCGCGTGACCGCTGAAAATTTCGAGCTGCGTCGACATCCCCGCTTCCGGGTGAGAAGGCGCGACTGATGAAGGCTCGCGCCGATACTGCCCGCGCAGCGTTAATACCAACGGGCTATTCGGGCTGTCGAATAAAATCGTATCCGTCGCGCCCAGCATTAAACGACGGGAATTAAAATCCTGCCGAGTCGAGGGCAGATTTGTCGCCTGTGATAAAGGTAAATAATCCGAAAGGCTCTGGTCTGTGAAACTCAATACCTGTTTTAAGCGATGACGCCCAAGCTGTTCGTCGAGCCTCATAAACAGGCGCGTCCCGCGCTCCTGCATTAAATTGTCGAATCTGCTTTCGGTCTCGCGCAGACTTTGCGGCGTATTTTCGGGAAAGACGAAATTTAACCGGCGGCGTTCCGCAAAGCGTTCGGCTGAGCCGAAGAAAAAGAAACGATCCTTTAATATCGGACCTCCGGCGGAAATTGCCAAATCCGCCCGTCTTAAAAACGGCGCTTCCGTTTCGGGAATGTTTGAGGCGTCGAAAATATTGTTGCGGTGGAAAAATGAGAGCGAGCCGTTCCAATTATTGCTGCCGCCTTTGGTAATTACGTTGACCGCGCCGCCCGAACCGCGTCCGAATTCCGCTTTGTAACCGGCGGTCATCACTTGAAATTCGGCAATCGTATCTTGATTGAATTGCGACGATGCGCCGCCGCTGAACATATCCTGATTTGAAAGCCCGTCAATCAAATATAAAGTGTTGCCGCCCCGCTCGCCCAACACTGACACGCTCGAATCGGAACCCCGATCAGCCTGCCGATTAATGGCGACTCCGTTAACCAATTGCAGAAGGTCCTGATAATTGCGACCGTTCAGAGGCATTTCCGCAATTTGTCGCGGGCTGATGGCGGCGGCTGATGTTGAAGCGGTCAAATCAGAAGATAACTCATTGACAGTAACCGAAATTTCTTCCCGAATCTGCTCCAATTCAAGAGTAATATCAAAACTCAGAGTTCGGTTAAGCGGCAATTCGATCTCGAAAGGAACTGTCTGAAATCCCGGATGAGAGACCGTCAAAACGTATCTTCCGGGAGGAAGCGCCGGAAAGATATACAGCCCTTCGCTGTTTGTCGCCGTCGTTCGTTCAATTGCAAGCGAAGGGCTGAACAATTTAAGCCGGACGCCCAAACTTTTTAATCCTTGGGAGTCCGAAACAATTCCCTCGATTGTTGAGGTAGTTTGAGCATTCAAAGACGGAACCGCCGCAAATAAAAGGAAAATAGTTAGTATTAATATGAGGAGCTTAACATCCGTTTTCATAAGGGATATTTTCGTCTCGGTTTACTTTGTGACCGTTTTCCTCCAGCGCCCGATGTCGCCCCATGTCGGCGCCTGCTTTCCCTCTGCCGCCAATAACCTGGAATTTTTTGGCGGGTCAAATAATTGGCATTGCGGAAGGCTGGCTGGGTCGAGCTTATTGACTTGATCCCAGGTAGCTGCCGGGTCGGGCTTCACAACCTTGAAATCGGTATAATTCTGGCTGACAAACGGGGCATTGGCTGGCGGCAGCGGGTAGCCTGAGAAATAAAAGCTTTGCGGCATTATTTTCCCGTCTTTGGGCGCAAAGCCATAGCCGAACATAATATCATGATTGGCGGTGCGGTCGGGTTTGACGCCGACTTGTACCGGTTTCCCGTCTGCGGCGGAGACCCAAAACGAATAACCTTGCCCGCCGGCACCGATCTGTGCGCCGTCCGCCTGACTATAAGGCAAATGTTTGATGAAATCACGCTTGGGCGGATGATTGAATTTGGAGAACAGGCAAACCGGCGGCATATCTGCCGGACGGTCTTTGTCATAAGTGACAAAAAAGGCGGTTTTTCCCAGTGAAATGAACGAGCAGGTGAATTTGTTGGAGATCGGGAAAATCGGCAGGCATCTCCCCTCATAATGTTCCATCATTGCGCCTTCGCCGCTCGCTCCCGTCCAGGTGGAATCATAATAAGTGGTGCCGGTAGACTTTTCATAATCAGTTCCCTCCTTCAACGCGGCAGGCGGAGCGCCGTTATATGGCGGAGGATATTCGGAATAATTATTGTAAACCCGGTACATATTCCAGTTCGAAACCCAATATTCGGGATAAACGGGATCGGTCGGCTCGCCCGGATTGCGCTTGTAAATGCAGTCAGCGCTTGCGCACGGGCTGATGCCCGGATCGTTGTGGACACCGTAGGTTTGGTAAACCGCGCCTTCGCCCTCATTTTTTGTTTGCGACGTGTTATCTGTTTTTGTTTGCGGCGTATTATCTGTTTTTGTTTGCGACGTGTTATCCGTCGCCGTTTGGCAAGCCGAAAAGCCGAATACTGATACGGCTGCAAGGAAAATAATTATAGCTGTGATTTTGCAAGATTTTGCTGAATGATGCAGGTGCCTGCTGCATTCCATCGAATGTACTTCTGTTCTATATAAAATATTCATAATTTTCGCCTCAGAAATATGAAAACCGGTAGCTTTCTTTTTCACCTCTCATTAATTAACGCTCCAAAAAGAAGAGAAAGCTATCATCACTGGAATATTTTTTAAGATTTTTTGTATTCCGAAGCCAGATAAAAGGCAACAGAATTGGAGATTTAAAGCACATCTTGACTCATATATATTAACGTGAAAATTCAGGCATTAATATAACGTGAATTCTGGATAAGAGTTGTTGAAAAATAAAGAGGTAGCTCGGAACAGGGTTTTCTTATTTCATTATCCCGAACTCACGTTAATATATCTGATTCACTCGTATGCTTTTACCCTAATTCTGCTGCGTAAGGAAAAAATCTTGAAAAAAAATATTTGAGTGATGATAGTTTTTCGATCTTTCCGGTGCGTTAATTAATGAGTGTTAAAAATGCAGAAATACAGTTGATTCAATTAATACTTAGCAAAGTGAAGAACTCTCGCGCTGAGGTTCAAATCAGATGACTAAAAGAAGGAGATAAATTAATAGCGGGCATTTGAGCGAGTCAACTATATCAATAGCCCGGATATTATATAAATCCTTCGCCAGACCAAATAGATGAGAGGAAGACGCTTATGATTCGTTTACTATGGCAAGCTCCCGAAACTATAGAGGATGTACGAAATTTGGTTCAAACCGCCATTGAACTGGAGTTTTCAACATTGCCGCCTTATCTCTATGCTAAATTTTCAATTCCTGAAGGTAAAAATGCAGTCGCCGCAAGCCGCCTCGATTCAATAGTTCGGGAAGAAATGATCCACATGTGTCTGGCATGCAATATATTGAATGCCATCGGAGGCAATCCCGCTATCACTCCGCCGACGTATCCCGGTCCGCTTCCGGGCGATATTGGCGGCAGTTTGATAGTTTATCTTTATCCATTTTCGAAAGATGCGATGAAACAGGGGATGGATATTGAAACTCCGGTTGATCCGATAGAGTTTCCGCAATTGGAAACTCGGGGGGCAACTGACGCAAGCGGTTCGGTCACGATTGGCGAATATTATGCCAAGTTGGACGCTATACTAAAGCAGCTTCCGGCAAATGCATGGATGACCTGTCGCAATCAAATATCAGATGCTCAATATTTTCAGGGTCAGATTTTCCCGGTCAATAACTATGACGACGCGCACCGGGCGATAGACAATATTGTATCAGAGGGAGAAGGGTCGCCGACGGCGGGCAACCCGCTCGATTTCGAAGATGAACTGGCGCATTATTACCGGTTTGAAGAAGTCTGTCGCAACCAGGTGCTGGTAAAAGCCGATAACAGTGTCGGCTATGCGTGGGGAGAACCGCTCGGTGTTGATTGGAGCGCTGTTTATCCCGCCATCGCCGATCCTGAAAGCCATGATTTTTCAAAGGAGCCGCTAGCTGCGCAAGCTGCTCAGGCAGCCTGCAATACCGCCTTTACGACAATGGTTAACGAACTGCGAAGAGCGTTTAATGGTGAACCCGGGCGGCTCGGCAACGCTGTACGAGCAATGTTCGACCTTCGCATGGCGGCACTTCATGCGTTGATTACACCATTGGCTGACGGCACTTCGGTTGCCGGACCCAGCTTTATCTATCTGGATACTAAAGATTAAGGAGCACTATTATGAGCGTACTGGAAACACCCCGGATTATCTTTTGCGGCAATATGAGTTGGGACCCTATTGTTACCAACAATTATGAAAAGTTTTATGATGAAGATACAAGCTGGACGAAGTTCAACCGAGATGAGACGGTCGAACAGTTTAGGCAGGTCGCCGCATCAAGCGCAAGTGTAATGCGTCCTCCGATAGGAGTCGGTAATTGGAATCCGCATGGCACGCATCGCTCGAGTTTCTTTGATAGCGAAATAAGTGGATTCGATTTGGGCGGCGGAGTTGGAAAGGATGATAGTTTTGTCGGCAGTCCCGTCAATTTTTCGGGAATGCTGGTCGATTGTGAGCCTTACGGCTCTTTCTCGTCACAACTTTTCTTCGACCAAATTTCCTTTGGCATTGACGGCGGATGCCGCATCTTTGCCCCTCGTAAATACCGTTTTACAGCCCGCTACATAAATTTTTGCAGGTTGCCGCGCCCGGTTTATAATTTCGCTGCCAGCGTCGCTTCTGTAATCTGGCAAACGTCTTTTGCAAAGTCAGACGGACTCCGAATCGATGCCTATGATTCTATCGCGCTGCAAGCATTAAAAGCCGCTTTGGATGATGATGAAGTCCTGGGCTTAACCGTTCAATTTAACGCTTATTCGACCCATTATTACGGCGCGGAAACCAGTTCGGAAATTGTGGGGCGCGAACGGGATTTAGTCAATAAATTGGCGGGCGGCGGATTTCAGCCTAATCCGGCACGCAGCAGTATTGTCGGCGTCGTAGGTTTATGGCGCAAGAGAGAACCGGCGCATGAACCGGGCGACCGGGCGATGCTTGCCGTCCAAAAAATAATCAACAACAAATGTCCTGCAAAATACGTTGCGACTGCTCATGCGCGGCTGGAGGGAAATAAGCTGACGGTTGATCTTTCAAACAGCATTTCCGAAACCGACCTGCAAGAGACGAAGCAAAATCTCGGTGCGCTTACATTTTTCGCCGAAGATCCGATTAATGGCAGCCAAACGAAGCTCGGCACGATAGATTACGCCCAATATGCTCGGGATGCTTATCGAGCTTCGGCAGGTATCGTGACGCTTCAGCTCGACACAAATCAGGCGAAGGCAGCGGAGACGGGTAATTTGCAAATGTCCGGCGCGGACGGAACGCCCTATTTGTCTGAGCAGCCGTTTCGCGCTATCCCATCCGACCCCAATCTTTACCTTAATTTTGGTGAAACTAGAACGACCGATGTCTTGGTGCTGAACAAAGGTGTCCCCGTTGGCAAAGGTATTAAGGTGGCAATGGGGCTGGACGGATTGAGCGTCCCCCAATCGTCCGTTGCACTCACGAATGCTGAAGGCATTGCAACATTTAATGTCAGAGGCGCAAAAGGTCAGGTACAGGGGTTTGTGCTAACTCCTAATTCTGATGGTAAAGAACCGGCGTCAATAAGTACTCAGATCACGAATTATATGTATATCCGCACATATCCGGGTAACGACGCGATTGCTGAGTTGGAGCCGACTTGGGAAAATGTTTATAAATATTGCTTGTCCAATTGGAATGCGATGGCGCCATGTATGGATAATTGGCTCGATCTCAAAAATGAAGCACAGGTTAAGGCTCATGCTCCTATACTCAAGCGCCTGACCGACCCGGCTAATTTTGAATCGTATCGTTTTATGCCGGTGACTCGAGATATGACTCAGGCGGAACGCAAATTACTATATGATTTTCTTGACGGCGATGGAAGAACATCTGCGGAGCTGGAAGCTGTGCCGGTAGAAGAAACCGTAAATCAAGCAGAGCTTAACCGGCAAATGCGTCAAGCAAAATAACGGGCTATATGTTACAGGACCAAGAAGCCAATGCGACCTGAAAATTGCCATCGAGTAGGCTCGTGTAAGGCAATAATCATTAAATAACCGATCATGTGAGCGTCCCATTGAGAACTGGATTGCTCGCGGTTGATTCCAGGTCGCGGTTTCTTCGTGTCTTTTATTAAAGTTCGGAATTAATAATTTCTCACATTTTTTTCGATTTTAAGTTGCAAATCAACAACACTTTTGTGGCAGTTGAGCAACAATTTCTGATTCTTTGACAACCGGGAATGTGCAAAAATGCTTTTATTTTATTGGTTTAACGTTTTTAAGATAAAGGGCACGTTTTTTGTAATTCAAAGTTTGCGCTTGAATATGTTCAAACAAAAAACGCTTGCCAAAACCGTCGAAGCCGCCGGAATCGGATTGCATACGGGAGTCTCGGTAAATTTAGCTTTAAAACCCGCGCCGCCCAACACCGGCTACGTCTTCGTCCGCACGGATTTGGACAATTTCGAGATTCCGGCGTCGGTCGAATACATCTCGCATTGCTCTTACGCCACGACTTTGATGCGAAACGGAGTTGTCATTTCGACAACCGAACATCTGCTCGCGGCTCTGCGCGGCGCGGGCGTTGACAACTGCTTTATCGAGTTCGACAACATCGAAATGCCGATTATGGACGGCTCGTCGGAAAATTTTATCGAGTTGCTCGAAAAAGCCGGATTCGTAGAACAGGAAGCGCCTCGCCGTTTTTTGCAGATTCGCGAACGAGTCGAAGTCGAACAAGGCGCTCGGCGAATGAGCATCGAGCCTTCGGACAGATACGAAATCGAGTGTTTGATTGATTTTCCGCACCCGTTTATCAAGACCCAAACTTATGATTTTGTTCTCTCGAACGGCTCGTTCAGCCGCGAAATTTCGCGCGCGCGGACGTTCGGTTTTACGCGCGAAATCGAAATGCTCAGAAAAGCCAATCTCGCGCTCGGCGGCTCGCTTGACAATGCGATTGTTCTCAGCGAAAACGGAATGCTCAACGAAACGCCGCTCCGATTTCAAAACGAATTCGTCCGTCACAAAATCCTCGACATCATCGGCGATTTCGCCCTTCTCGGAATGCCGTTTTTAGGAAAAATCAAAGCCGAAAGAAGCGGTCACGCAGTCCACGCAGCTTTGATGTCAAAACTTTTAAAAATCCGCTCGGCTTGGGAAATTGTAGAAACAGTGAGCAGTAAGCGGTGAGCAGTGAGCAGAATAAGAATCTCTTTCTGCTCACTGCTCACCGCTTACTGCTCACTCCACTCGGTGTGGAAAATCCCTTCTTCGTCAACTCGTCGGTAAGTGTGCGCGCCGAAATAATCGCGTTGTGCTTGAATTAGATTCGCGGGAAGTCGGCGTGTCGTGTAAGCGTCAAAATACGAGAGCGCCGAAGCAAATGCGGCGACCGGAATTCCGTGCGACATTCCGAGCATTACGATTTCGCGCAGGTAACCGATGTTTCGATTTAGAATGTCCGCTTCGGTTTCGTTTTGCAGCAAATTTTCGAGCGCCGGGTTTTGGTCAAAAGCCTGCCGGAATTGCTCTAACAAGCTCGCACGAATAATGCAGCCGCCGCGCCAGATGCCGGCAATGCGAGACAGATTTAAATTGTAGCTTTTCTCTTTCGACGCCGCTTGGAGCAGCGAAAATCCCTGCGCATAAGTGACGATAAAAGCCGCGTGCAGAGCGTTTTTCAGACCGTCTAAAATCCTCGCCGACATTTGCGCCGAAGGCTGCGCGACAGATGTGTTTTGCTGAAAATATTTCGCGCTCGTTTCGACTCGTTCGTTTTTGAGAGCCGAAATTTGCCGCATTGTAACAGCCGTATCAATCGTCGGAATCGGAATCCCGAAATCAAGAGCCGCTTGCGAAGTCCATTTGCCCGTGCCTTTTTGCCCCGCCGTGTCGAGAATCATTTCGACCAGAAAAGCGCCCGTTTTGTCGTCTCGTTTCCGCAAAACTTCCGACGTGATTTCGACCAGAAACGAATTCAATTCGCCCGCGTTCCATTCGGCGAAAATCCGGCTCATTTCGTCGTAATCAAACGACAAGCCGCGTTTCATCAAGTCGTAAGTTTCCGCCAAAAGCTGCATCAAACCGTACTCGATTCCGTTGTGAACCATTTTGACGAAATGCCCCGCCGAGCCTGCGCCTATATATGCGACGCACGGCTCGCCATTTACTTTTGCGGCGACGGTTTCGAGAATCGGTCGGACGCGCTCGAAAGATTCTTCACGTCCGCCGGGCATAATGCTTGCGCCGTGTCGCGCGCCTTCTTCGCCGCCGGAGACGCCGACGCCCATAAAATCAATTCCCTTTTCAATCAAAAACGCTTCGCGTCGTTCGGTGTCGGTAAAATGTGAATTGCCGCCGTCAATGATTAAATCTCCGGTTTCAAGCTGCGGCAGCAAATCGTTAATCACCGAATCAACAATCGCGCCCGCCGGAACGAGAAGCATAATACGACGCGGCACAGCAAGCCGACGGACAAAATCGTCAACATTTTCAGCCGCTTCGACCTGTTTGCCTGCGCCTTCGTCTAAAAGAGCGGCGCGTTTCGCAGCGTCCAAATCATAACCGATGCAAGAGAAACCGTGATCGGCGACATTGAGCAGAAAATTTCTGCCCATCACGCCCAAACCGATCATTCCAAACTGTGCTTTTTCCATTTTATGCTCCTCGAAATTAAAGCCCGTCCGCCTCCCAAACATCGGCGCACACCAGCCATTTTTCCCAACCTGTGCCGTTATCTTCAAACGTCCACCAAGCTGACAGAACGGCTTCGGCATAAGCCCATTTTCGCAATTCGAGCGGCGGGATTTCAAAACCGCTCGCAAACTGCCTGATGCGTTTTTCCAGAATCTCGCCGCGCTTCGGATTAGTTAAAATCCAACTGCGCGGATTGTTCAAAAAAACAGCGATTTCAAACCCGATGTCGCCGATGATTCCTTTCGGATCTATCGCCAGATACGGTTCGCGCTCGGCTGACAAAATGTTTTGGTGATGCAAATCTCCGTGCAGAAGCCGCGCTTCGGATGCTCCCGTTAATTCGTCGAAAATTCTTTGCGCTTTTTGAAAATGACGCTGGCTGAAATCGGTATTTTCAGCCTGGCGAAAGCTCGCCGTCCATTTTTTGAGATCGGGAAAGTCGTTTGCTTTGAACTGAGCGAGCGACATTTTTCTCATCACATCAATCGCAATCGCAGTCGCTTGTTCATCGTTTTTCCGGCTCAGCGCGGTTAAATCCTCACCCGGCATCAATCTCTCCAAAAGCAGCGCGCAACGTTTTTTGTCAAATTTTAACAGCTTAACCGCGCCGTTTCCCTGCAAAAGCTCAAGCATTTTCGCCTCGCTGAAAACAATCGAATCCGGTTCGTTAAAACCGACTTTTAAAACGGCTTTTGTTCCGTCGGAGCAAACACAAGGCGCGACAAAATGATAAGACAAATTCGGGAAAAACTCTTCGACGACGAGCGACCAATTTTCGGCGATTTCGGCGACTAAAA
Source organism: Pyrinomonadaceae bacterium (assembly GCA_036388995.1). Lineage (GTDB taxonomy): Bacteria > Acidobacteriota > Blastocatellia > Pyrinomonadales > Pyrinomonadaceae > JALZCH01. The sequence continues at coordinate 23,724 of DASVQU010000061.1, forward strand.
CCGGCAAATCTTCGAGCCATTCGGCGCCTTTTGCACCGTGCATTCCGAGAATATTTTGCCTGAATCTTTCCGGCAATCGGTCGAAGAAATTGTCATTCATCGTGCGTCTTGACGAGTTTAACCGCTCTGACCGATTCTAAACAAATGAAAAATTTGCACGATTTTATTCGCCCGACAACATTTATCGAATCCGAACCGCTTGCCCGACATTTAAATGCTGATGTCACAATCGCCAGCGAAACTTTTCAGCACACCGGCAGTTTTAAATTTCGCGCCGGGATGAATCTCGCTTTAAACGTCCGCGAAGAAACAATCGTCACGGCTTCTTCCGGCAATTTCGGTCAGGCTCTGGCGCGCGCCTGCCAGATTTTGGGCAAACGCTGCGTCGTCGTGATGCCGGAAACTTCGGCGCAGGTAAAAATCGAAGCCGTCCGCAGCTACGGCGCGACGCTGGATTTGATTGACACAAGAAAAATCGGTCGAAACGAGCGCGTACTGGAAATTATGAACGATTACCCGGATGCATATCGCGCGAGCGCTTACGACGATTTGTTTGTCATCGAAGGCAACGCGAGCCTCGGCGAAGAAATTGCAAATTATCGAAAAAATTTTGACGCGGTAATTTCTCCGGTTGGCGGCGGCGGACTTTCGTCGGGAATTGTGCAGGCGTTTTGCAATCAGGGAAAACAATCGCAAGTTTGGGGCGCAGAGCCTTTGCTCGGCAACGACGCCGCGCGTTCATTGCGAGCAGGCAAAATCGTTCAGAACGAAACCGAACCGACGACCATCGCCGACGGCGCGCGGACAATCAGTCTGGGCGAAAACAATTGGCGAATCCTGCAAAACGGTTTGGCTGGAATTGTTGAAGTCGCGGACGAAAAAATAAAAGAAGCGGTTCGGCTTTTTTTCTCGCTCGCCAATTTAAAAGCCGAGCCGACCGGAGCTTTGAGCCTGGGTGCGATTTTGGAAAAGCCGGAAATATTTAAGGGAAAATCAATTTGTCTCGTCGTCAGCGGCGGAAATGTTGATACCGAAAAATATAAGGAAATCCTAAAATGATTGTTTAAAATGATGAACCTTATCTTTACTCTCTCGTATTAGCATTCAGCGGTATGAAACTTAAAGCAGGTCAATTCTACGGAAAGACTTCACAGACTTTTTCGGCAAATTCTTTTCGTTTTACGGAAAAATCCTATTCGTCTGTGACGAAGCTCCCTTCCCACGCGCACGAATTTTCTCATTTTTGTTTTGTATTATCGGGAAATTATAAGGAAAAAATCGGCTCGCAGCTTTTAGAGCGCGAACCGGCGACGCTTGTTTTTTATCCGCCGGATGTCAGCCACGCCGAGGAGCATTTTACAAACGGGCGGCATTTTCTTGTCGAGATCGATTTTAAAGGATTGGAAAGAGTCCGCGAATATGGGGCGAGCTTAAATGAGCCTGCCCTTTTGAACGACGATTCTACTTTGTGGCTGGCGGCGCGAATGTATAAAGAATTTAGCGAGAGAGACGACTTCTCCGCGCTTGCTCTGGAAAGCATCTCAATCGAGCTTTTGATTGCCGCTTCTCGAAAACGTTCAAAACCGGCGGAATCGAAACCGCCTCTTTGTTTGGGAAAAGCGAAGGAATTCTTACACGATAACTTTTCAACTTCTATTGGTTTGAATGAATTGGCAAAAGCCGCCGAAGTTCATCCGACGCATTTGGCGCGCGTCTTTCGTCAATTTGAAAATTGCACGGCTGGCGATTATGTTCGCCGGATTCGCATTGAAAATGCGAGAAGAAAAATACTTTTCACAGATGAATCGCTGGTCGAAATCGCTCTTGAAACAGGCTTTGCCGACCAGACGCATTTTACGCGGTCTTTCAAACGCATCACCGGAATGACTCCGACCGAATTTCGCCGCCTTTTTAAATAGCGCTAATCTCATACCAGCCCGCTTATTTGAGTCAAGACATCCGGAAAGAAACAATTTAGAATTAGCAATCTTATCTAGGAGAATTCGGATGAAAAAGTCGAAAATATTGATTTTAGTTTTAAGCCTGGTTTTAGCTGCGTTTTCACAGGCGAGTTTCGCTCAATCTGACAAAGCCAGGAAAATTGATGAATTTATAAATCCGTTTGTCAAAGCCAACCAGTTCTCCGGCGTAATTCTGGCTTCGGAAAACGGCAAAGTTATTTATGAAAAGGCTTTCGGTTTGGCAAATGCCGATTATAAAATTCCAAATCAGTTAAATACCCGCATCGGCATCGCTTCGATCACGAAACTGATGACGGTCGTTATCTTAAATCGTTTGATTGAAAGCGGTAAGATTTCACCGTCAGATAAGCTCTCCAAATACATTCCAGATTTTCCGAACGGCGACAAAATCACAATAGAAATGCTGGCAAAACACCGCTCCGGGATTCCGCATCGGGTGATGCCGCCGGAACAAGAAACGATTTCATATACTTCAGCGGAATTCATCGAAAAAGTGAAACAGGCGAAATTGGCATTTGAACCGGGCACGAAAAATCTTTACAGCTCGGGCGGATACGCAGTTTTGGCGCGGGCATTGGAAATCGCTTCGGGAAAACCTTACGCGCAGCTTTTGAAGGAATATGTTTTTACGCCCGCCGATATGAAAGATTCGCTCGATTTTAACGGCGAAATGATTATGGAGCGGCGAGCGCAGGATTATTTGCTCGATGCAAACAGCTATATCAACGCGCCGCTCAAAGATTATTCGTTTTTAGTTGGCGCAGGCTCCGTTTACAGCACTGCGCGCGATGTTTACAAATTCGGCGAAGCAGTTTTGGACGGGAAATATGGCGAAACTGCCAAAACCTCTTTACTGGGTGAAACCGCTCTAAACGGAAGCGGAAGCACAAATGGGCATCGCGCTTATTTTGAAATCGAGCGCGATAAAAAATACGGCTATGTTCTGGTTTCAAATCTTGCATCGGGCGCTTTCGATATAATTTCGCAAAGCCTGCGAGAAATTATGCAAGGCAAAGAACTTACTTTTAAAAACATTTCAACTCCGAAAATTACGCCGGAGGCGAACAAAAATCTCGCAGAATTTACCGGACGCTACAAACGCACGGACGGCGTCGAGATTGATATATCTCAAAGAAAAGATTTTCTTTACGCCGGAGATATTAAACTTTATTCAATCAGACCGGATTGTTTTTTTGAATATAAATATTTTGGCGAAGTGTGTTTCTCCAGGGAGGCATCAGGGAAAATTAAAGGAGTGAAATGGAAAGGACTCAATTTTGATTTTGATTGGGTAAAGCAATAAATAAAAAGGTGAAATTTATGATAGATTTCCGCAAAATCTGTATTTTCCTTCTATTTTCGATATTCTTGGTTTCAGGTTTTGCCGATGCTAAAGCGCAAAAAGCCCGTGATTTGAAAATTGAGTCTTACGTTTTTGAATCCGGCAGTAAAGAAAAAATAGATGCCGAACTCGGTCGTCTGCTTGTTCACGAAAACCGTCAAAAATCTAACAGCCGTTTGATTGAATTAGCTTTTGTGCGTTTTAAAAGCACTTCAAAAAATCCTGGCGCGCCGATTGTTTATCTGGCTGGCGGTCCGGGCGGTTCCGGAATCGGAACTGCTCGCGGAAGCCGTTTTCAGTTGTTTATGGCAATGCGCGAAGTTGCAGATGTCATCGCACTTGATCAGCGAGGCACGGGGCTTTCAAAACCGAATTTAGTATGCAAAGAAACGATTAATTACCCGCCGGAAAAAGCTCCGAACCGCGAAGAGCTGATCGAGCTTTTCAGAAAACAATCACGCGCCTGCGCAGAATCTTTCAAGCAGCAGGGCGTTGATTTGACGGGCTACAACACAAATGAAAGCGCTGACGATTTGGAAGATTTGCGAAGGGCTTTGGGCGCTGAGAAAATCAGCCTCTGGGCAATCAGCTATGGAACGCATTTGTCTCTGGCAACAATCAAACGGCACCAAAAAAGTATTCATCGCATCATACTTGCCGGAGTCGAAGGACTCGAACACACAATCAAACTGCCGAGCAACATCCAAAAACATCTCGAAAATTTAGACCGTCTTACAAAAGCCGACGCGAATTTAAACAAGGAAATTCAATCATTTTCAGGTTTGATAAAAGAAGTGTTTGAAAAAGTCGAGCGCGAGCCTGTCGTTGTCGAAACAACCGACCCGCAAACTAAACAAAAAGTGAAAATTACCGTCAATAAATTGATGCTGCAAATTTTGACGGCATTTGCCTTCGGATCGGGTGAAGCAGTTTTACCAAATGTTTATTATCAAATGTCGAAGGGAGATTTTTCTTTTGCCGCGCAGCGTTGGCTCGGCTTTACAAGAACCGAACAAAGTATCGGTTCTGCGATGGCTTTTATGATGGATTGTTATTCGGGAATCTCGCCGGAACGCAGTCGCCGAATTGAACTCGAAGCAAAAACAACGCTGCTCGTTGACATAATGGATTTCCCTTTTCCAGACGTTTGCGAGGCATGGACCGAATCCGATTTGGGCGCTGCGTTTCGCTCGCCCGTTAAGACAAATATTCCCACGCTTTTTATTAGCGGAACGCTCGACGTTCGCACGCCGCCGAGCAATGCGGAAGAAGTTCGCAAAGGTTTTCAAAACAGCGAACATTTGATAATTGACGGAGCCGTCCACAGTGATCCGTTGTTTTTATCTTCTCCGAAAATTAAAGACGTAATGCTCGAATTTATGAAAGGGCAAAAGATTTCAACGACAAGAATTACACTTGAACCGTTGAAATTTGCGCCGATTAGCTCTCGGAAAACTGATTAAAAGCGGATTTTAGAAATTAGCGATGATCTGTTTTTAAATCGGTTTCAGAAAAAGTTGATAATCAAGCCCGAATTTATGAAGTCCCGGCAGCATTTTGGCGTTGAGCTGTGCGAAACGATATTGATAATAAATATCGGGCTTTTTCTTTTTTTCGTTGACCGTAAACGTATCGCTCGCCGCCGATTTTTCTTTTAAAATGTAAGGCGCTTTCCAATTTCCTTTCTGCGGCAGCCAGCCGAGGCTCCGCATTCCGCGCCGGATTCCGTAAGTGTGCGAGCGGATGATTTTAAAACCCGCTTCAGCGAGAACTCGCCGTACTGTTTCCGCTTGGAGAAAGAAAATATGCCCGTTTTTGCTGCGCGGCGTGCGATTTTCGTTCTTGTAATAACGAATCAAATCGCGGCTGTCAACCAGACCGTTCGGGACTGACAAATACATCGTTCCGTCGGGTTTAATAATCCGGCGGCATTCCTTTAAAACGGCGAGCGGGTCTAAAACGTGCTCCAAAACGTTGTTGATGTGAACAAAATCAAAATAAGCGTCCGCGAAATCGGTTTCGGTCAAATCTCCGGGAAAAACATCAAGCTTTAATTCTTCGCGCGCAAACCGGACGGCAGCCGAGCCGAAATCTACGCCGTAAACTTCCCAATCCGTATTTTGCCGGATTCCGTTGATAAAAAAACCGTTGGCGCAGCCGACATCGAGAAATTTTCCCGGCTTTAAATCGCGCAAATATTTTTTGGCGAAAGCCATTCCGCGCCCTTCATTGCGATGCCGCTCGAAATCGTAATAAGACGCGGAATAAAACTGCTCCAATTCAGAAATGGTCGGCATCGGCTCGAAATAAATCGCACTGCACGACGCGCATTCAACGACATCGTGTTCCGCGCCCATAATCAAAGCGGCTTTGCACAAAAATTCTTTTTCCGCCGCGTCACCGCAAATCGGACATTTCATCTTTTTCACCAACAAATCGGGCGAGATTTTGAGCAGTTTTAATTTGAATGAAGGATAAAGAAATTTTCAACGCCGAGACGCAGAGAAGGAAAAAATAAAAAACAAACTCGGCGTCTCTGCGTCTCGGCGTTTCAATGAATCTTTACCATAAGTTCAAACTGAAATTGCTATAGGAAAAGCCTCGCCTCGTTTCAAATTTGATTTTAATTTACCTTTTATTTCGCCACTCTTGCCAGCGCGCCGTCCGCTCGCGCCAAGTCTTTTAATTTTGCGTAAGGCACAATCACTGTTTGCGGTCCGGCGGCGTAAGGTCCGACTTGATACGGGTCAAACGTAATCATCAAACCTTTTTTGGTGATGTTCCAAGCCTCGTAATTTTCCGCCGTCGGTGACGCGCCTTCCTCCCACATATCGGTCGCCAAACCCAGACTTTCTCCGCTCTCGTCATTGCGGCTGCGCAAATCAGCAACAGAATATTCGGCGATTTTGTCTAGATATTTCGTGCCGGGTTTGAACAATTCGGCGAGCTTTAATTCTTTGCCGTTTTTTAAATCGTAAGTCAGCGTCGAATAAAAATGATTCGGATGCGCGCCGCCCGTGTAAAACGAGTTGATAAAATTGACGCTGATCAAATCTTCATCAGCATATTCGACCGAAAAGCCGATTTCCATATAATTGTTCATTCCTTCGGGCAAATATTTTAAATCTTCGCCGGTTTGCGCGAGCATATCTTTTTTAAAACCGGCAATCGGCTGCGTTGCAAGCTTTAAGGCGAGAGCGTTAAATCCGGCGGCTTTCGGCACGCCCGTGAGTTCGGGATACTCCACATTAATGTTAAAACGCTTCGGCTTGTTCGATTCGCTGACGGTTTTCGTGTTGATTTGCGCCGCGGGCGACGAGAACGAAATCATTTGCTCGTTAGCCCAAAACATCGTGCCTTCGGCGGCTTTCGGTTTTCGCCATTCGCCTTCGAGCGTCGCGCCCGCCTCATTCGGCTCATTTTTCCAAACGCCGGAAAACTCGCCGGTTTGTTTTCCCGCCGCATCAAATTCCTGCAAAGTGAATTTTCCGCTTTGGTCAATTTTTCCACTTAATTTCAAAGAATTTGCGCTGCCGCTTTTGAGATAAAAATATGAGCCTTCGACCCGGTCCCGGTCGCGCCGCAAAGTCATTTCAAAACGGCTTTCGGCGATTGTCCCTTTAAACCGCGTGCCGCCCGTTTGCCGCGCCGCGCCGATTGGCAGATTTGAAACGCCGTTGTTTTCTCCTGAGTTTCGCTCGATTTTCGGCTGCCGGTTTTCTTCCGATTTCGCTTGTCCGCGTTGCGCGTTAAAAGCGCAGGCAAAACAAGAAAAGGCGGATAAAAGCACAAGCGTCAAATAAATTCTGCTTTTAAACATTTTCGATTTTCCTTTTTGATTAAACTAGGGCAAAAAACCCGCGTTAGGAACGCGGGCAAGTTATTTGTTTTGCAGCAATTTTTTCCGCAGCAAATCCAGCGCGGCTTGGCTCGAACGCCAGCGAATCAGAAAACGGTCGCCGGGAAAAATGAATTTGCGATGCTCGACGCCCGATTCGTCGGCGATTCCGAAATAAACCAATCCGACAGGCTTTTCCTCGCTTCCGCCGCCCGGTCCGGCGACGCCCGTGACGGAAATCGCAAAATCGGTTTTCGAGCGTTCGCGCGCTCCGGTCGCCATCGCTTCGGCAACTTGCGAGCTAACCGCCCCGTGTTCATCGAGCATCGCTTTCGGAACGTTTAAAGAATGCATTTTCGCTTCGTTCGAATATGAAACAATGCCTTCCATAAAATAGTCGGATGAGCCTGCCAATTCGGTCAAACGCTGCGCGATCAATCCGCCGGTGCAGCTTTCAGCCGTCGCAACGGTTTTCTTTTGCTCTTTTAAAAGATTGGCGACGATTTCTTCCATCAACTCGCCGTTGCGAGCGAAACAAGCGTCGCCCAATTTTTCGCAAATCTTGTCCGACAATTCATCGAGCAAATTTGCGGCTTCCGCGAGTGAAGCGGCTTGCGCGGTCAAATGAATTTCGATTTCGGTTTTATTAAATAAAATCGAAGTCTGCGGATTTGCATATTCTTTATAAATCGGCGCAATCTGCTCGTCCAAAGCGGATTCGCCCAATCCGGCGACGCGCAGAACTCTGCGTCTGACAACATTGCCGCCAGCTTTTTCCTTCAAACGCGGCAGCGCGCCGGTTTCAAACATCGGCTGCATCTCGCGCGGCGGACCGGGCAAAATTATCAAGAATTTATCGTTTTCCGCAAATAAAATTCCAGGCGCACTTCCGTTCGGATTCGGCAAAACTTCCGCGCCTTCAATCACAAAAGCCTGTCGCCGATTAGTTTCCGGCATTTTTCGCCCGAAACGCTTGAATTTTCGGATTAGCTCGTCCAAAAGCTCCTGCTTGAAAACCAATTCCCGGTTAACTGCTTTGGCGGCAACGGCGCGCGTGATGTCGTCTTCGGTCGGACCCAAACCGCCGGTCGTAATCACAACGTTTGAACGGCGAAAAGCGTCTTTGACAGCTTCCTCCAGCCTTTCGGCATCGTCGCCGACGACGGTTTTCAACCGAACTTCGATTCCGATTTCATTGAGTTTTTCAGTCAGCCAAAGACTGTTGGTGTCCGAGCGTTCGGGCGTCAAAAGCTCCGAACCGACAGCGATGATTTCAGCGGAAAGCATTAAAGTAATCAGTAATCAGTAATCAGTAATCAGCTTTAAAACTTATTACTGATTACTGATTACTGATTACTTTTCAATCGTAAATGTCACGTAAGACTTCCGAAATTGGTCGATGTTCTTTGTCTCGTTTGGCTTTTGCCGCGCGTCTTTTCTTTTCTTCCTTTTCTGCGTTGGTTCCGCCGTTTCCGTTTTGGGGCGCGGAAGTAAGCTTTCCGTTGGCGCGCATTGCGGGCGGAGCGATTGTTTCCGGCGGCGCGGTTTGTTCCTCGACAATTTCCGACAGCCGTTCGAGCAGCGGTTTAACCGGTTCTAGCGGTTTCGTTTGCGGCGCTTGCTCCGGTTTCGGCAATTCTTTTAGCGCGGCGGCAGCTAATTCTTTTAATTTCTTGCGCGTGTCTTCGAGCATCGGGGCGCTTCGATTGCGCCGCGCGCGTTCGAGCGCGCGGATTGCCGCCATTGTCTGCGGCGCTTCCTGCGGCTCGCGTTCGAGCTTTCTCAAGATTCGCACATAAGAGCGAAGCTCCGAGCTTGCCGAAAAACGCTTTTTTTCATCCGCCCCTTCACTCTCCGCAAGAAACGAAAGATGCTCATCGGCGAGGCGATAATTTCCAACCTCTCGGTAAAGCGCGCCGAGCGCGAAATGAACGAGCGGCGGCGGGTCGGGCATCATTTGCAGAATTCGCTCGCCGCGATTGATTTTTTCCTGAATTTCGTAACCGTACCACCGGCGTTCATCGTCGCGCAAAATCTCGTTTGCTTCGAGATAAAATTCAAAAATGCCGCGCACTTCGCCCAATTCGGTGCGCGAAATCGCCCGATAAACGAAATAACCGACAAGTGCGAGGAAAATTATTATCGTCATTTGAAAACCCATCAGAGCGAGCGTTCCCGCCACAACTCCAACCGCCGCAAAACCGAAAACCTTCGGCGCTAAATCCGCGTCGTCTTCTTTAAATTTCGGTTTTTCGAGCGCATTTTTCAATTTTTATTATTCTGCCGTCGCCGTCGAACCGTTTGTTTCGCTTGTTTTATGCTCGTCCGGGCGCTTTTCGGCGCGTTTCTGTTCATCCATTTGCTTGCCGAACGCGCCGATTACGTCCATTACTTTGCCAACGACGAATGACGGCAGATTCGAGACGTAATTCAAAGTTTCGCCCAAAGCGACGGCTTCGAGCTGGACGAGCGTGGCAAATTTCTTTTCAAACGGCAATTCCTGAAAATCTTTGCGAAAATCGCGCGGCTCGCTCGATTGTTTCGATTCTTCTTCTTCTTCGACTTCCTGTTTTTTGACCATAACGGTTAATTCTCCGTTTCTTTCGATGCGCGTTTGGCAGGCGAGACGTTCGCCGTTTGCGCGCCGCTCATCGGTTAAATGCTGCATTTCGGCGCTTGTCGGCGTTGACAGCGTTTGACCGCCTTTTAAAATTGTCACGGCGCAAGTGTCACACGCGCCGCGCCCGTCGCATTCGGCTTTCAGATGCACGCCCAAACGCTTTGCAGCGTCCCACAAATAAGTGCCTTCCGGCACGACGCCGCTGCGCTCCGGCTGATTCTCGACTTCAAATTTAATTTCAATCATATTAACTATCCGCTTTCATCACGCGAATGCGCGGTTGGATGCCGGAAGCGCCGCCCGCTTTTGCCCCCGCCTGACAATCTTCGCAAAGACCGAGCAGCCGCATCGAATGCTGCGTCAGCACAAAATTATATTTCGCGGCGATTTCGTCCTGCATTGCTTCAAGCTCGGACGAGAAAAACTCGACCACCTTGCCGCACTCGGTGCAGATCATATGGTCGTGATGCTCGCGGTTGTAATGATGTTCATAATGAGTCCGTCCGTCGCCGAACCGCACTTCACGCGCGAGTCCGGCTTCGCTGAGCAGCTTGAGCGTGCGATAAACGGTGGTTTGTCCGACGGTCGGGTCTTCCTTTTTGACCAAATCGTATAAATCTTCGCTCGACAGATGCTCGCTCGTCCGCAAAAAAACTTCCAAAATCAAATCGCGCTGCGCCGTGCGCCGCAATCCATATTTTTGGACGTGATTTAAGAAAATTTCTTTTTCTTCAGCGAATGAATCGCCTTTTGGAATCTCTTTATTTGTATCGTTTTCCGACATTTCCATTAACATTTTCTATTATTTTAACACGCTCGCGCGAATAGTGAATCGTAAATCGCGTATAGTGAATCGTATTTTTTATTACGGTTTACTATTCACTAAAATACTGCGCATTTCTTTGAGTTTCTCGCGGTCGGCGCCCTGCTCGCGCGCCAGTGCAATCGAGCGCTTTCCAAGTTCCGTATAAACCCGCAGCGCGGTTTCGTGTTCACGAAGCGATTCGAGATGTCGGCGCATCGTCTCTGCGTCAGCGCGCGAAAAAGTTCCGGTCAAAGCCGCGGCGGGCGTTTGTCTGCCGAGATTTTCCACCGCGCTATGCGCCAGCGGCAATAAAATCCGGCGCGCTTCGGATTCTTCGATCCCGCATCGAGACAAAGTTTCCGCCGCGACATCGAACAGCGCGACGAGATGCCCGGCAGTCATCAACGCCGCCGCGTGATACAAAGTTTTGAATTCGGGATTTATCTCAAACGATTCGCCGCCCAAATCCGCGACAATTTGTTTTGCCGCCGCGACCGCTTTCACATCGCCTTCGACGCAGAAAAAAGCTCCCGCAAATCGTTCTGCGCCAGCGTTGGAATCGCTCACCGAAACGAGCGGATGCAGCGATCCGGTGTTAGCGCCCCCGTTCTTTAATCCGCTTAAAACAGCGGACGAAAGCGAGCCGCTCGTGTGCAGAAAAATTGTTTCCGAATTGAAGTTACGATTTGCCGCAAGACGCGCTGCTGCCGGCTCAATCTCCGGGTCGGGCGTCGTGATAAAAACGATGTCGGATGAAGGAAGCTCGGCGAGATTTTCCGCCGTTAAGATTTCCGGCGGCGGCAAAATTTGTTGTGCAGCCCGCGCCGCAGTTTCAAATCTGCGCGCGACGACCGACAAGATTCTGTAATTTTTTCGGTTAAGCGCAATCGCTAATGCGCCGCCGAGTCTGCCTGCGCCGACGATTGAAATTGAAAATTTGTTTTTAATTTTCACCGTCGGTCAGTTTGACCAAAAACGGCGCGTCGGGCAAGCGGTCGAGCCAATTGTTGAATTGCAGGCGTAAATCTTCGCGGTTAAGAGCAGCATTGTTTGCGCGCGGCGCGGCTATGGCGAGCGCGGTGGTTTGCATTTCGGCGAGAGCCTGTTTGACGGCTTCGATTTCGGCGCGTTCGAGCGGCGGCAGTTCTTCGCCGCGCGTAAAATAATCGGAGAGCTTTGCCGCCCCAAGAGCGATTTCCGCGTTGACGGCGTTTTGCGCCGCATCTTCAAGCGAGACCGCAAACGCCGCGCCGAGTCCGGCGAGCGTTTGGCGATAAGCTGCTAAACCGTCCGAAACGATTTGCCGCAAATCTTCCGGCAGACGTTCGAGGCAATCGGATTCAATCATCCGAAAACCGCAGGCGCAACCCGGATGCTCGCCTAGCAATGCCGCGACATCAAATTCGCATTTCAAATGCTCGGCGCGTCGGCGCAATTTTTCGGCTTCGGAGCGAAAACGCGGGTGAAAAATTTCGACTTCGGAAAGCTCGACAAACTCCGTCCAATCGCGGCTCTGAAACAACTTTTCAAGCTGCGCCTGCCGCTCGGCGGAATGAACGACCACATTGTGGCGAGATTGGTAAAAAAGGGTGTAACGCTCTTGAAATTCCTTCCAAAACCGATTTAATTGTTCTTCCGCTTCACGGTCGAACGCTGTTTCGTGACGTTCCAGAAAATCTAAAATCCGCTCGCGTGCAGATTCGATTTCGTTGTCATCGGTCGCTTCAGCGAGCGCAATGTAGCGCCAAACTGCCTCTCTTTGGGGGACGGCAGCGACAAAAATTTTGAGACGCTCAAGCTCGCGCTGCGCTGCGGCGATTTGCGCGGCGTCATCATTAAAGGCTTCGGCGACTCGCTCCAAAGCGTCTTCGAGCAAAATTTTACCATCCAGCGCATCCGAGACCGCTTCGGCGGCAACGCCGAAAGTTTTCGTCGCGCGCGTTGCCAATTTCCATGCGCGAACGTTAAGCGAGTCGTCGGGCAAAGCGTCGAAACGTTTTAAAATCTGTTCGTTTCGCCAGCTTGCCAGCCAATCCTTCAAAGCCTGATTCAGATTTGCCACCGACAATGTGTCGTGGAGCGAAGCGGCTTCGATTTGCGCGCCGGTCAGATGCCGCGCCCAATTGATCAATTCAGCCGAGCTGCGCGGCAAAACCGAAGAGCGCACAATGCCGGTGATTTCCGACCAAATTATTTTTAAATCAAGAAAACGCCGTGTAATTCGTTCGCCCGCGCGGGTGACAAATTCAATTCGCCGGCGCGCGACGAGAGCCGATAAAACAAGATGCCGGGCTTCGCGCGACAAACCGTAAGGCTCGCTTTTTAGCTCGGCGTAAATTTCAGAGAGCGGTACAACACGCTCGCCTGCCTGCTCGACCGCGTTCCAAACGCGCCGGATCAACGGCTGGCGCAAAAGGCGTTCGTCGGATTCGAGCGCAGGCGGCGCATTTTCGGTTGCCAAACCGAGCGGAACGGCAAAATCCTTTGCCATTTTTTGCACCAGCGGCGAATTTGCGCCCGACGTGCCGAAAAATTCGCTGACCAGCGTCGAGACTTCTGCCCCGGTTAACAGTTCACGAAAATGCGGATGAGCAGCAAATTTGCGGTCAAAAATCGGCGTGATTGCGGCTTCGAGAAAATTTTCGAGATTTGCCGCGCGGCTCATTTCCGGCGTGAAAGGGTGTTTTTCGCCCGCCGATAAAAACGCGCCGTCGTCAACGAAAATGCGAGTCCAAACTCGCTCTATCAGCGCGGCATAAGTCTGCGCGGCGGCGATTGCCGATTCTTCGAGTTCTTCGTTAATGCCGGTTTGCCCGTGCAAAACTGCAAACCGGCGCAAAATCTGCTCGTCTTCAGCGCGGAGCGGCGCCGGTCGCCAAATCAAACGGGGCACGTCTTCTTCGCCCGCCGATTTCAGCTCCGAATCAAAAGAAACGATGATTTCCCAATCGAGATTTTCGGATTTTTCAACATCCGCATCCGCTCGTTCCCATAAAACGCGCCCGCGCCGCAAAGTGCCGCGCCAGCGAATCGAAAAATCCGCCTGCGTTTCTGATTCGCTCCCGAAAATCCAATCATTAAAGCGCGCTTCGCCTGCGCGCCGCAAAATTCTTTTGATTTCGGCGGGCGAAACCTGCGCGGCTAGTTCATTCAGTTTCGCTTCAAAATCCGAATCGGCGTCCTTCCCGAAACGATAAATCCGCTCGCCGCCTTCTTCACGGACGCGCAAATTTTCATTCGTCGCGGCGAAAACCGACAGCATTTCTTCGACTCTGACGAGCGCCGCGCCGGGCGCGTTTTCGTCGTAAATCAGCATCGCCGAAGCGATTTCCCCAGCCGAAGCGCCGCGCCCGTCAAGCGATAAAACGAACAGGGCTTTTAAAATCAATTTCGCCTGAAGCCGCTGCAAAACCGAGATTTTGGCAATCGCTTCGATTGATAAATGATCGTAAACGGCGAAATTGTCGGCTAATTCTTCGGATTTGCGAAGCTCCGGCTCGGCGCGGTCGAAAATCTCGTCGAGCGCAATCAACGAATGCGCCGGACGATTCAAAGTCATTCGCCCGCTTTCAGAGGCAAACGGCAGAAACGCAAAATTTTGCGCGTAAAGCCGAACCGCCGGAACGACTTCGGCAACAATCGGATGAACCGGATAAAGCGCCGTAAAACGCGGCTCGCTCCAATTAAAACCGGGCATTTCCTCGCGCAGCATTTGATAAAGCTCGCGCAAAATCGGTCGGGCATTCGGGCGTTTCGGGAAAATATGCGTGTCAAGAATGCGATAAAGATGTTCCTGATCGAGAAAATTGATTTGAAAACTGCTGGCGATTGAAGCGTTTACGCCGTCAGCGCCCGAAATGTCGTCGTCAAGAGCGACGGCGAAAAAAATTCTCGCTTGTTTGGCGATTTCCGCCAGCTCGCTCAAATCCGCGCCGTCGTCGCGTTTGACTCTGGCGAGGCGCGTTTGCGCCGAATCAACAATCAAAACAAGCGGCTCGGCTTCGGGTTGCTGCGCCGCCGCAACTAGCATTTGCGCCGGATTTGCTCCGAAATTATCAACTGCCGCGCCGAAAGTTTTCGAGAGCGCGTTGCGAAATTCTTCGGAAAACGTCGGCGCAGTTCCGCGTTCGACGCGCACAACTTTCAGCCGTCGCCGCGGTAAGCTCTGAGCGCCGGCGGCAACGTGCGAATCGGCGAGACGAGCGCGCAAATCGGGATTTTCCGTCACGGCAGCTAAAACCGCGAGCAAATGGCTTTTTCCCGCACCGCGATTGCCCGCTAGCGCGAACGCCGCGCCAGTCGAATTGCTGTGCGCAAGACGCCCGATTTCGTCAAACCATTTCGCGAGCAAATCCGCAGTCGCATCGGTAAAACGATAAGCCGCAACGGTTTGCTCTGCGTCCGCCGCGTAGTTTTTAACCGCTTCGTACGGTCTCGCGTCAACGAGGTCTTTGATTTTTTCCTGAACTCGTTTCATTAATTTTTAATTTTGAAAATTTTCGTCTGCGACGGGAAAACGAATCGAGAACGTCGTCCCGCGCTTCTTTTCGCTGCTCATTTCGATTGTGCCGCCAGCCGCTCGAACCGCCGTTTCTACTGCGTCAAGCCCGACGCCGCGTCCGGCGTCTTCGGTCACTGCGGCGGCGGTTGAAAAACCGGATAAAAAGATAATTTGCCCGGCTTTTCTTTCGTCGAACGCAGAGTTTTCGGCAATCAGATTGCGCTCTTGCGCCAGTCGCCAAATTTTTCCCGCGTCAATCCCGCCTCCGTCATCGGAAACTTGCAGGCAAAGCGAATCGTTTTCCCGCCAAACCTCAAGTCGAACAAAGCCGCATTCGTTTTTGCCGTTTGCGCGGCGCTCGTCGGGCGTTTCAATTCCGTGCGCGGCGGCGTTTCGCGCGATGTGAAGCAAAGCGATTTCGCAGGCTTCGGCGCGCCGTCCGGCGATTTCGACTTCGGCGGCGCCGCGCTCTTGAAAAACAACTCTTTTGCCCTGCGCTGCCGCGGTTTTTTGTCCCGCAAGCAAAGCCTGCGCCCACAGATTCGAGAGTTTCGCTTTCGGCATTTCGGCAGAGAAATCTTTATCGCAAAAATCGTCGCCGCGATCATTTTTATTTTCAAAAACGGCGACGATTTCGGCGTGTGAATCCGCTAAGATTTCGCAGACGTTTTCCGCTCGTTCATTGCACACAAAAACCAATCGCAGAGCAATTTCCATCCCGATTGTTTTCTCAACATCCGGCAGCGTGGCGACGATTTCGCCGCGCTGATTCAGCTTGTTTTGCACCGAGCAAAAACCGTCGGCGAAATTCGATGCGGCAAATGTAACCGAAATTAGGGCGAGAGTGGAATTTAATTTTAACGCTTGCCGCAACCGTTCGATTTCCGCCGGTTTTAACTGTTTATCCAAATCAAACGGCAGAATGATTTGCTCGACGGTTTCAGCTTCGTTTCGGCGGGCGTTTTGGTAAATCGCCCGCCAATTTTCGAGTTTTTGTCCGCTGTTTGATGACAAAATATTTTCTTCGTTTCCGGCAAACGCAGCTTCGATTTCGTGGACGCCTTCTTCTAAAACAATGATTGATTCGGCGAAGTTTTCCGCGTTGATAATTTCTAAAAAATTTTCCAGTTCGTGAGCGATTCGGCTGACCGCCGCAAAATCAAAAGCGGCGGCAGAGCCTTTGAGCGTGTGAAGCTGTCGAAACAATTTTCTGACAAGCTCCGGCTGCTCAATCGGATTTGCGGCGCGGAGCTTGATTAAATCCCCGCGCAGATTTTGGATTCGGCGTGGGGCGTCTGCCAAAAATGCGGCTTGCAATTCTTGCATAATTGAAGGAATGACGGGCGGGAGATTTCGCGCGTGACGGCTAAAACGGCTGATTTGGATTGTCGGGTTAACGAACCGTTGAGGCGCGGCTTTTTTCGTCTTCGGAACTGTCTTCGGGTTTGTCGTTTGTTTGATTTGAATCTTGTTTTTCGAGATCGTGTTTGATCGCGTCCAAAATTCCGTTGATAAATTGCGTGGCTTCGTAAGTTGAAAATCTGCGGGCGACTTCGAGCGCCTCGTTTATAATAACAGTGCGCGGGGTTTTTTCATACAAAAATTCGTAAACCGCGAGCCTTAACACGTTGCGGTCAACGACAGCCATTCGGGAAATCCGCCAGTTTTCCGCACGCGAAGTGATTTTTTCGTCAATCGCTTTCAATTTAGAGCGCGTTCCGCGAACGAGATTTGTGGCAAACTCGCGGTTGGCGTCGTCCAATTCGGCGTCGTTCAGATTAGACCAGTAAACGCGAATTTGTTCTTCGACCGCTGCGTTCGAGACATCAATAGCAAATAACATTTGCAGCGCGCTTTCCCGCGCTTTACGTCTAGCTCCCATAAACCCTTGTTCTCAAAACTAGCAAAGAATCGCCGCCGACTGCAATTTATTTGTCGCCGATTTCCGACAAAAGACGATAAAAATTTGCCATCTCGACGGCGACCACTGCCGCTTCGCTGCCCTTATTTCCCGCTTTAACTCCGGCGCGGTCAATCGCTTGTTCGAGCGTGTCCGCCGTGATAATTCCGTAAACAACCGGAATTCCGCTTTCGAGCGCGGCGCTTGTAATTCCCTTTGTCGCTTCTCCCGCGACGAAATCGAAATGCGGCGTCTGCCCGCGCAGAACCGCGCCGACACAAATCACCGCGTCAAAACGCCCGCTCGTCGCAACTTTTTTCGCCGCCAGCGGAAATTCAAACGCGCCCGGTATTTTGAAAATCTCGATTGCGTCTTCGCTTGCGCCGAGCCGTTCGAGCGTGTCAAGCGCGCCTTCGACAAGGCGCGCGGTTAGAAACTCGTTCCAACGGCTGACAATAATCGCGTAGCGCAATCCTTCGGCTTTTAATTTTCCCTGATGAATTTTAGGCTGCAATTTGTTTCTCGATTCTAAATTTCGGTGGCGCGAAAACGCCCGCACATCAGTATAAGAGATGCCCGCAAATGCGACAAGCCGAATTGTTTTCGAACCGTCGCATAAAGAAGAATCGGACAATTCTTTATGACACAAAACAAGCGGGCGCGGTGTATTTTATCTAGAGGCGAAAAATAACTTTCCACGTACAAAAGACGCATTTCGGAGAACGGCTTATGAAAAAACCGCTATTTATTCTTTCTGATTTGATTTTCACTAAAAATATATTGGTATTACTAATAATTTTGTCGCCGAGCCTGGCATTTGCTCAGGCTAAGCCGGTTTCGCTGACAAAACCTGTCTCGGCTGTTTCCAACAAAGAGGTGATTGCTCAATTGGAAAAAAGCATTCCTCAATTAATGAAAGACGGCGAAGTTCCGGGACTTTCGATAGCAATCATCAAAGATGCGAAAATCCTTTGGCAGCAAAGTTTCGGCGTCGCCAATTCCGTAACAAAACAGCCGGTCACTGAAAACACCATTTTTGAAGCGGCAAGCTTGAGCAAGCCGGTTTTCGCTTACGCCGTTTTGAAATTAATTGAAAAAGGCAAGCTCGATTTGGATGTGCCGCTCGTCAAATATCTTCCAAAACCTTATCTCGAAACCGACGAGCGAGCCAATCTAATTACAACTCGGATGGTTTTAAGTCACACGACGGGTTTTCCGAACTGGGCGTTTCGAGAACCGTTAAAGACGCAATTCAACCCTGGAGAAAGATTTAGCTATTCGGGCGAAGGCTTTGTTTATTTGCAAAAGGTCGTCGAGCATTTGACCGGACAGCCGCTCGAAGCCGTGATGCGAAAAGAAGTTTTCGAGCCGCTCGGAATGCCGGACAGCAGTTTTGTCTGGATGGATAAATACGAAACTCTCAAAGCTACAGGACACAATTCGGTTGGCGCGGCAAAACCGCTCAGAAAAAATTCTGCTGCGAATGCTGCGGGCAGCCTTCATACAACGACAGCCGATTACGCCAGATTTGTCATTGCTGTGATGAAGGGCGACGGACTAAAAAAGGAAACTTTAAAGCAAATGCTCAATCAGCAAACCAAGGTTGACGAAGGCTGTTCCAACTGCCTCGCCGGAAAACCGACGGGAAAGCTGTCCGACTCGATTTTCTGGGGACTCGGCTGGGGATTACAGCAAACCGCAGACGGAAAATCTTTTTGGCATTGGGGCGACAACAACGGCGACACGCATTGCTTTGTCATTGCTTCGGAAAAACAAAAATCGGGCGTTTTAATCTTTACCGACAGCGGCAACGGTCATTCGATAATTCCCGCGATTCTCGAACAAGTGATGGGCGGTAAACAACCGCTCACGGCTTGGATAAATTACGAACCGTATAATTCTCCGGCTAAAAATTTATTGCGGGCTATTTTGTCCGAAGGCATCGAGGCTCCGCTCAAGCGTTATCTCGAAGAAAGAACGAAAGAAGATGCAAAACGTTTGAATGAAGTGCAGATAAACGCACTCGGTTACGCATTGCTGGAAAGAAAAAGAACGGCGGAAGCAATCGAAATTTTCAAGCTAAACATTGCGGATTTTCCGAACTCGGCGAATACATACGACAGCCTGGCTGAAACTTATCTGGGAATCGGTGAAAAAGAACTTGCCCTCAAATTTTATAAAAAAGCGTTGGAGGTTAACGCGAATTATCCGAATGCAAAAGCCGCGGCTGAAGCGGTGAGGAAACTCGAAGCTGAATTAAAGGCAAATTGAATCAATAATTAAAATGGACAGCAAAAAAAGTTTCTTTCGATTCCTGCCTGTAAGCAGAACTCGAAAGAAACTTTTTTTGATAGCCGCCGGAAAACAAGCAAACTAATAGCTGCCCGGTTTTGTTTCTTTTTTCGCCGGACTGGTTTGCGCGTTGGCGTTTGCCGGGTTTTTATTTTGATTTGAATCTGTCTTGCCGCTCGATTCCATCGGATAACCGGCGTTTTCCCAAGCCTGAGTTCCGCCGACGAGAGCCGCCGCATTCGTGATTCCTTTTTCATTCAAGATTTGCACCGCACGGGCGCTGGTATGCTCGTTCGGTCAGGAGCAATACGCGATAATTTGTTTATCCTTCGGAACCTCCGTATAGCGCGTTTGAAATTGTTCCGCCTGAATATTTAAAGCGCCTTTGATGTGTTTGGCTTCGTAGGAAGCGGCGGCGCGCGTGTCAACAAAAACGGCGTTGCCGCTGTCAAAAGCCTTTTTCGCGTCGGCGAGCGTAATTCTTGCTGTGTTGTCTTCCGAATGCCCTTGTCCGTCGTCACTCGAATGTGCAGCGGCTGTGTTCGCGGCTGGATTCCCACCGGAAGCGGAATCTGTGGTTTGAGCTTGCTGCCGGTTGGATTGCTGCGCGGCGGAATTACAGGCTGTCAAAACAGCCGCGCCGAGCGTTGCAATCGCCAGCAGCGACAATAAATATCGCATCTTTACCTCCATCATTATCAAAACTTTTCTGATTAAACTTTATCAACAAACGTTGGCGATGCAAAGCTCTTCTTCCGGTTTTTCCAATGGAATCGGGTATTTTGCAGTCCAACAGGCGACGCAGCCCGCGCTCTGTTCGATTCCGGTCGCTTCGATCATACCTTCGAGCGAAAGATAACCGAGCGAATCGGCTTTGACGTATTCGCGGACTTGCTCGACCGTGAAATTCGCTGCAATCAATTCGTCCGTGTGCGGCGTGTCAACGCCGTAATAACAAGGGCTGATGGTCGGCGGACACGAAATCCGCAAATGAACTTCCGTCGCGCCCGATTCGCGCACCATTTGGACGATTTTTTTTGAAGTCGTCCCGCGCACAATCGAATCGTCTACCAAAACGACGCGCCTGCCTTCGATCAAACTTTTAATCGGATTCAATTTCATCCT
Source organism: Pyrinomonadaceae bacterium (assembly GCA_036388995.1). Classification (GTDB taxonomy): domain Bacteria; phylum Acidobacteriota; class Blastocatellia; order Pyrinomonadales; family Pyrinomonadaceae; genus JALZCH01. The sequence continues at coordinate 44,129 of DASVQU010000061.1, forward strand.
CACGCCCAAAGAGCGAATTGCCTGTGTCGGCTCGATAAACGTGCGCCCGATGTAATGATTGCGAATAATCGCCTGACGATAATTGATTCCCGATTGTCTGGCAAAACCGATTGCCGCCGCGACGCCCGAATCCGGAACGGGAACGACCAGATCGGCATTGACCGGATGTTCGATGGCGAGCCGTTTGCCCATTTTGTGGCGCGATTCATTGACCGAACGACCGAAAACGACAGAATCAGGACGCGAAAAATAAACGTGTTCAAAAATGCACTGCGCCGGTTCACGTTTTTCGAGCGGAAATGATGAATTTAAACCGTTTTTATCAATCACCAGCATCTCGCCCGGCGCAACGTCGCGCACATATTCGGCGTCAATCAAATCAAACGCGCAGGTTTCCGAAGCAACGCACCACGCATCGCCCAATTTTCCCAGCGCGAGCGGTCGAAATCCGCGCGGGTCGCGCACAGCAATCAAACAATTGGGCGTTAAAAACAAGAGAGAAAACGCGCCGTCGGTTTCCCGTAAGACATTTGTAATCGCTTCGTTTGCAGTGCGCGCGCCCATTCTGGCGACATTGTGCAAAATCGTTTCGGTGTCGGAAGTCGAAGAAAAAATCGCTCCCGCATATTCAAGCCGCTCTCTTTCGCTTTTCGCAAACGGCAGATTCCCGTTGTGACAAACGGCGATTTTTCCATGCTGGCAAGTGACGGAAAACGGCTGCACCTCTCGAATCGTGTTCGCCCCGGCGGTCGAATAGCGCGTATGACCGATTGCCGCCGCGCCGGGCAGATTTTTGATGTTGTTTTCGTTAAAAACTTCCGACACCAACCCGATTCCGCGAAGCTGATAAAGCTCCGTCCCGTCGGTCGAAACAATTCCGGCTGCTTCCTGCCCGCGATGCTGCAAAGCGAACAGCCCAAGCTCGGTCAGATGCGCAGCCTGCGCGTGTCCGAAAACACCGAAAATGCCGCACTCCTCTTTTAATTTGTCAGAAAAAATGTCCGTCACTTAAATAGCTTAACAAAATTAATCGGCGGGCAAAACGACGCCCCGACATTCCCCAAAACCGATGCGGCGGAAACCTTCGCGCTCCGCATAGCCGCGCATAATGATTTCGTCGCCGTCTTCGAGAAAGCGGCGCTGCTCGCCCGAAGGCAGTTCAATCGGTTCTTTGCCGCGCCACGTTAATTCCAAAAGACAGCCGCGCTCCGATTTTTCGCGCCCGGAAACTGTGCCGGTCGCAATCAAATCGCCGGTTTGCAGATTGCAGCCGTTTGAAGCGTGATGCGCGAGCATTTGCCCGATTGTCCAATACAAATCTTTCGTATTCGACCGGGAAAGCAAAAACGGCTCGATGTTTTCCTCTCGCATTTTTTCGGTTTGAATCAGAACTTCTAAATTCACGTCCAAACCGCCGCGTTTTTGATTTTCTTCCGAATGCAGATATTCGAGCGGCTGCGGATCGCCTTCCGGTCGCTCAAAAGCGGAAGTGCGAAACGGCGCCAGAGCTTCCATTGTGACGACGAACGGTGAAATCGAAGTGGCAAAGTTTTTCGCCAGAAACGGTCCGAGCGGCTGATATTCCCAAGCCTGAATATCGCGCGCCGACCAATCATTGACGAGACATAAACCGAAAATATGTTCTTCGGCTTCTTCAATCGAAATCGGCTCGCCTAATTCATTTGATTTGCCGATGAAAAATCCGACTTCCATTTCGTAATCGAGATTTTTGCAGGGAACGAAAATTGGCGGCGCTTCCGCATCTGTGCGGTTTTGACCTTTCGGGCGTTTAATTTCCGATCTGCTGATAACGATTGAAGAAGCGCGCCCATGATAACCAATCGGGACGTATTTGTAATTCTCCAAGAGCGGATTGTCCGGGCGAAACATCGAGCCGACGTTTGTTGCGTGAAAAATCGAACAATAGAAGTCGGTGTAATCGGCGATATGCGCGGGCAGCCAGAATTCGGCTTCGGCAAGCGGAACTAAATTTCTCTCCACTGTTTTGCGCGTTTTCTCGTCCGCCGTTTCAGCCAAAATCGCAACCAATTGTTTGCGAAAAGCAGCGCGAATTTCCGGCTTTTTCCGCATTACGGCGTGGTCGAGACAATATTCGTCAGCCGCGCACGCGATTCTCAAACTGTCATCCTCAAAAAGCCCTGCTTGATAGCAGGGATAAACGTCGAGAACGAAATCGCCGACGGCGACGCCGATTCTGACATCTTCATAAGTTTCCGCGCGCCGGAACACGCAAAAAGGCAAATTCTGAATCGGAAAATCCGTTTCGGGCGTATTTGCGGATTCAATCCAGCTTTTTAAATTAACGTCGTGCGTTTCATTGATTTCGTAAATCATAAAAAAATAATAGACCACAGATGACAAGAATTAAGCAGAGTTTGGCAGATAAAACTGAAAAAAGAAATCTGCGATTACCTGTTAAATCTGCCTCATCTGCTGTGGTTTGTTCAAATTCTATAAAAGTCCAAGCTGCTGTAAATCTTCGATTGGTTCAATGAATGAACAAGAACCGAACGAAATTGCATTTCGCTCGCGCATCAATCGAATTTGCTCTACTTCAACGCGGTTTCCGCTCCAGCTTAAGCCTTCGTCATCAAATTCAAATTGGCTCGCATCCCGTTCGGTCGTCAGGCGATTGATAAACGGCGCGTTTAAGTTTTGACGCAGAAAAGCCGCCGCCAAAAAGACGTTTAGAAAACCGTGCATCGTTCCCTGCGCGGCGTTTTCCTCGTAAGTCAGAGCGCGCTGGCAGCGCAAAGGATGATGCAGACCGGCGGTAGCTTTAAACGGCACGTTCGCGGCGATGCAAACGCGGAGAAATTTGACGATTTCATCAACGGGCGGAAACGCATCCTGGGTGACGCCGCCGGTGCGCACCTTAGCGCGCAGACGGTTGATGGCGACCGCCGCAACAAACTCGTTGATGCGCAATTTGAGCGGAATCTCGAAATAAGTCGTCAGATTGCCGGGCAAAAGTTTTTTTGCGGCATAAATCTCTTCGGGATCGGCGGCTTTGATTTCAAGTGTGTCAATCGCCGCTTGCCCGGCGCGCGCCGCGTTAAATTCTTCTATTTTTTGTAAATCTTCCGCCAGACTTTCGCCGGCGAGAGCGCTCAGACGCCAAACGGTTTCGCCGTCCATAAATTTGCCGGCGTTTTCGCCGAATTCTTCGAGCCTGGAAACCGGACAAATGAACCTGCCGAGCATCCAGCGATGTTCGCCATTCAAATATTCGGCGTAGTTTTCGACCGCCTTTTTCATCGGCAATTGCGAAGGCGGGAATAAACCGGCGTAATCAACAATTTCGGATAAAAGAACGCGGACAGACTGCTTGATGTTTTCGCTCATTGTTCGGAAGTTTCGTTAAAATAAAATGGATTCGGCGCAATTTTGGGGAAAGTGACGCCTTCGTAAACTTCCGTTAATTCCAGCTCACAATCAAGCGACGACAAATAAAATTTTGCCTCTAAATCGTTGAACTCGCGCATCAGCCAATCGGTTTCGTTTTGTTTGATAAACTGCGCAACGTGCGGTCGGTCTTGCGCGATCAAAACGTATTCCGTAAAGCTCTCGATTGATTTGTAGTAAGTAAATTTATAGCCGTAATCAAACTCGGCGGTCGAATCTGAGAGAATTTCGATTATCACGCTCGGATTAACCAGCAATTCCTGTTTTCCAAGATTTTCAAACCGCGCCTCGCCGCACAACGCAGACAAACCCGCATAACGATACGGCGAATAAGCTGGAACCTTTACGCGCATATCGGATGGAAAAATGCGGCAGCCTTTCCCGCGCAATTTATTTCCAAGCGCGAGAATACAATTAAATTGAATTTGATTGTGATTTGCGCTCGCTCCTGCAAGCGTAAAAATGTTTCCGTCCCAATATTCGATTTTTTCTTCGCTCAAATAATCTAGTTCGAGATATTCTTCGAGCGTGTAATATTTTTTATTGAGTTGCAGCATAACGATTTACATTTTAAAGTTTTTCGGTAAATCCTGCCAAACTTTAAAATAATCGGTTTGCAGCAGCGCTTCGGTTTCGAGCGCAAACCGCGTCGGGCGAATAACAAAGCGCGACTCGAACATAAACGCAAGCGTATCGGTTAATTTTTGCGGTTTCAAATCGGCGTTCGACGCTTTTTCAAATGCTTCGCGATCCGGTCCGTGCGCCGACATTTGATTGTGCAAAGAGCCTCCGCCCGGCACAAAGCCTTCTTCTTTGGCGTCGTAAGCGCCGTAAATCAAACCCATATATTCGCTCATTGTGTTGCGGTGATACCACGGCGGACGAAAAGTGTTTTCCGCCACCAGCCAGCGATCCGGGAAAATCACGAAATCGCAATTTGCAACACCGATTTCATGCGAAGGCGAAGTTAAAACCGTGAAGATAGAAGGGTCTGGATGATCGAATGAAACTGAGCCGATGGTATTAAAACGCCGCAAATCGTATTTGTACGGCGCATAATTGCCGTGCCAGGCGACGACATCGAGCGGAGAATGCCCGATCTCGCAGGCGAATAAATTGCCGCCGAATTTGCAAACCATTTCAAACTCCCCTTGACGATCTTCAAACCAAGCGGCGGGCGTTTCAAAATCGCGCGGATTCGCTAAACCATTTGCACCTATCGGACCTAAATCCGGCAAACGAAGTAAAGAACCGTAATTTTCGCAAATGTAACCGCGCGCTTCGCCGTCAGGCAGTTCGACGCGAAACTTCAAACCGCGCGGTAAAACGGCGACTTCGCCCGCCGAGACTGCGACGATTCCGCATTCGGTCAAAATTTCAAGCCGACCTTTTTCCGGCACAACGAGCATTTCGCCGTCGCCGTTATAGAAAAACCGCTCGCGCATCGGTTTGTTCGCGCGAAAAATGTGAACCGCAATTCCGGCTTGCGCGAAAAGATCTCCGCAACCGGCAATTGTCGTCAAACCGTCAACAAAATCGGTTTCTTCCTGCGGCATCGGCAGCGGATTCCAGCGCAATTGATTCGGCGTCGTCACGGCTTCGTCAAACGGCGCGGAACGCAGCAAATTGTTGTCAATCTGTCTAAACGGTTTATGCATCACCGACGGGCGAATGCGATAAAACCACGTGCGTTTGTTCAACAGACGCGGCGTCGTAAACGAAGTGCCGGAAAATTGCTCGGCGTAAAGCCCGAACGCCGGTTTTTGCGGCGAATTTTGTCCGACGGGCAACGCGCCCACAATCGCTTCGGTCGCAAACTCGTTGCCGAAGCCGCTGTTATAACGATATTCAATCGGTGCCGGTGCGCTCATTTTTTCCAAACTATTCTTTTAAATATTTAGCAAATTCAATTTTAAAATCAGAAAGTCGCTTTTTATATTTTTCGCTTTTTTCTTTCAGATTTGCATTTTCAGCTAAAATTATATGCGTTTCGAGGATGTTACTTAAAGTACGAACATAATCAAATCGAATTTCATCATCATCAATTTCAATGAAAGCCGAACGAAATGTGTTTTCAGCTTTCATATAAAAATCGCTTGCCAGTTCGGTCTTTTCGAGCAAATGATTTGCTTGCCCCAAAAGAAAATAAACTTCTCCTGTTTCTGAATTGGTGTCATCAAGATTTGATTTACCGGCTTGAAGAGATTTTTCTAAAGATGTAATTGCTTCCTGTGCTTTTCGTTGTCGAATAAAGGCGAGTCCCAGCATTTTGTAAGCTGAATGCCGCTCCATATAGCTGCTTTTTGGTAATCTTTCCACGAGCATAACGGAAAGTTTACATGAAGACTCAGCCTGAACATAACTTTGCTCATTAATGAGCTTACGGCATTTTTCGGCTTCTGAAAAATATGCTTTGTTATTTTTTGCTTCTAAGATAGATTTTTTATAAAGTCTTTCAGCTTCTTTTTGATCGGTCACGATTTGCCCGGAACAAATCGTGACCGATAGGAAAAACAGCAGAGCAAAACCAAAATATTTCATTACAAATTTCCGCGTTTGGCTTGCTCTTCTTCGATTGAAACGAAGAGAGCTTTGAAATTGCCTTTGCCAAAGCCTTTGCAGCCTTTGCGCTGCAAGATTTCGTAGAAAACCGTCGGGCGGTCTTCGACCGGCTTGGTGAAGATTTGCAATAAATATCCTTCTTCGTCGCGGTCAACGAGAATTCCGAGCCGTTTCAAATCTTCGATATTTTCGTCAATCTCGCCGATGCGCGCCGGGATTTCGTCGTAATAAGTATCCGGCACGCGCAAAAATTCAATGCCGTTTGCCTGTAATTTCTCGACCGTCTGCAAAATGTCTTTGCAGAGCAGCGCGACGTGCTGGACGCCCGGTGTTTTGTAATAATCGAGATATTCTTCGATCTGGCTTTTGCGTTTCCCGGCAGCCGGTTCGTTTATCGGAAACTTGATGTTATGTCCGCCGTCGCTCATCACGATTGACATCAGCGCTGAATATTCGGTCGAAATATCTTTGTCGTCAAACGTGATATAACGCTGAAAGCCCATTACATCGCGGTAAAAATCGCACCAGTAATTCATTTTGCCCAGCTCGACGTTGCCGACCATATGGTCAACCAAAACAACGCCGACCGGCTCGCCTTCGACCTTCTGTTCGACAAAACCGGGCAAAAACGGTCCCGCATAATTTTTGTACGAGATAAACGAATGAATCGTATCGCCGTAAGTGTGAATTGCGGCGCGGCGAACGGTTCCGAAATCGTCGGAAACATCGTGCGGCGGCATAAACGCTTTTGCGCCGCGCTTGATCGCTTCGTTAAAAGCCAAATCTACGTCCTCGACCTGAAAAGCGATGTCCCTCACGCCGTCGCCGTGTAATTTAATATGCTCCGATGCCGGATGTTCGGGCGCGAGCGGAGTTGAAAGCACGAAGTTGACGCGGTTTTGCGTTAAAACATACGAACTCATTTCGCGGTTGCCCGTTTCCAAACCGGAATAAGCCGACCGCGAAAAACCGAATGCCTTGCGATAATAAAACTCGGCTTGCTTGGCATTGCCGACGTAAAACTCTACGTGGTGTATCTTTTTCAAACCTAAAGGATTTTTTTCGTCTGTCATAATTGCCTCAATTTATTTTGAATCGTAATATTCTATCTTTCTATAGACTACATTCATCAGTTTCCAATCTGATTTTTCACCTTTTTCTTGCCACTCAAAATCTGATTTCTTTTTCCAATTTCCCTGACCGTCGAGTTCGTATTCGTATTTTCTTTTACCAATAGCAATATTTTCACTTGAATAATTAACAACCGAAATTGGAATATTGTTTTTATCAAATGAAATAACGCTTTTTACTCCTAATTTGCCGTCAGGTTGATATGCAAAAATTTCTGCGAGTCTGCATTTTTCGTCTCTTTTGAAACCAACACGCATCCTTTGCTTGTTTCTCGAATCAAAATCGGCGAACTCGAAATATTTTTTCTGCAAATCGTTTGTAAAAACCCATTTTTGCACCAACCTGTTGTCTTCAACATTGTATTGAGCTATTTCTTTAACATTTCCAAACTCATCGTAAGTGTATCTCGTTTGCAAATAAGGTTTATTGCTCAATGCGCTGAAAGTATCATCTTTGATAAGCCAATTCTTTTCATTGTAAACAGAAACGCTTTTAGGAGATTCTCGACCGTCAATCGTATATGTGTAATGTTCGATTTTTCTCCCTTGCCGGTCAAATTCAAATCTTTCCTTTAACAAAGGTTTATCATGCGGATAAATAAAATGACTTTCAAACTCATAAATTTGTTCTTCAACGCTAACTGATTTAACTGCGCCCGAAAGATTATTTTCATTCCCGCTTGACCATCTATCCATCTGATTTACACATTGTTTTTCCTGCGCTTTCACAAAGGACGCAGGAAACAAAGCCGCCAGACAAATCAAATATAAAATTGAACGGGAAAGATCGGGCATAAATTCTCACTCGAAAACTAATTCAAACACGTTCGCATTTTCGTAATTTTCAATTAAAGCAGAAAGGACACCCATCAAAGAAGCCAGCGGATGCGATTCGTTTTCGCCGACTTCATCAACCAACTTGTCCATCAGCTTTATTAAAAGATTGTATGTAATTTCATCAACGAACACTTTTCAAAAACTCATTCAAATCTATGTTTGCATCTCGAAGCGCGCCTTTCAGCGTAAATCTGTCAACTTCATCATGAAAAGGGAAAACGATTATACGCCCATCCGAGTGTTTCATTTTAACGTGATTGCCTTTGCGATGAATTTCGACAAAATCGAGTCTTTCCAACGCGGAAAGAACTTGTTTGCCGGAAAGCAAAGGCAGTTTCATATTGCTAATTCAACAACCTCGCGCTCTTGATTTGTTATCTCCGATTCATCAGGTTCGAGATAAAGCTCAATAGCTTCTCGAATATTTGCCAATGCTTCTTCACGGGTTTTGCCCTGCGACCAGCAGCCTTTTAATGCCGGAATGCTCGCCACAAAATAACCGTCTTCGCCTTTTTCGATAACCACTTTCAGATTCATAATATTTACTTCTTGAAAGTCTCTATATATTTCCGCGTCGTGTCTTTCAAATAAGCGTAAGACGGAATGACGTACAAAATCGGCTGCATATCCGAATAATCGTAAGGCGTGTTGATAACCCGCTCCAAATCGAATGGGCGGCGCTCGACGTTATCGGTAAAAGCGTTTTCCAATTCGCCGAACGACGACAGCAAGCCTGCGCCGAAAGCCCGCGTTTCGCCGTCTTCTTCAATCAAACCGAATTCGACCGTGAACCAGTAAAGACGCCCTAGTTCTTCCAGTTGCTGATCTGTGCAAACGCGCGCCCCATGTCCGATGAATTGCGAAAAATCCGCAAAATCTCGGTTGGCGAACATCGGAATGTGTCCGATTGATTCGTGAACGATGTCGGGTTCGGGCGTGTATTCCGGGCGCGAATGATGCCGGATGTATTGCGTGCAAAGCATTGTTCTGTAAGAAAGCCAGCTTAAAAAACCGCGCGTTTCGACCAAGCCTTCAATCGGCGCCAAGCGAAAGCCGGAAAGCGCGCCGAGCTTTTTATTTAATTCGGAAAGCTGCGGAATGCGTTCGTTGGAGATACCCAATTTCTTTTTCGCTTCGAGATACAATTTTGAAGCGCGTTGTTGCTGACGCTCTTCGAGCCGTGTGGCTACGTGCCGCCAGACGTTTTGTTCGCGCTCGTCATAATCAACGTCTGTAATTACGCCGGTTTCGCGGAATTTTTTGGCAAGCGAAGCGATATAATTCCGGCGCTCAAGATATTCCTCATCGCTTGCGCCCGGATGATCGAGATGAAGTTGATTGATGTTTTCAAACTTCATATCACGAAATTCGGGCATTTTTTCGGCGGTCGAATTATCAAAAGTAAAATCGGGTTCGGCGGCGGTCGCAACGGCTGTTTCGTTTAACATAATCGGCTTTCTCCTTGTTTGAGCAAAATTTCTGCTAATTTTAAATTTTACTCTCAAGCCGTTTGATGCTAAATAACTTCTGTAAGTTTTTCATCGCCATCTGCATTAGATTTTAAGTTAATTTATAAAAATGACTTTAGAAACTGAAAAGCTGCTCGACAAAATCGGTTGGAGCATTTTGCGCGAATTGCAGGAAGACGCGCGGCTCTCTTATGCCGAGCTTGGCAGGCGAGTCGGTTTGACCACTCCGGCAGTGATCGAACGCATAAAAAAGCTCGAAGAATCTGGAATCATCAACGGCTATCGCGCCGAAATAAATCCCGCGAAAATCGGGCTGCCGATTCTGGCGTTTATCCGTATGAGCATTACGGGCGTTGATTTTGCGCACATTATTGAAGTCGCGGAAAATTCGACCGCAGTTTTGGAATGTCACAGAGGAACGGGCGGCGATTCTTTTATTATGAAAGTCGCGGTCTCGGACGTTGAGCATCTGCAAAAAGTGATTGACGAATTGATTCCTTACGGCGTGACGACGACTTCGATTGTTCTTTCCTCGCCCGTCACGCGCCGCGTCATCGAGCGGGCTAAACCGGAATAAGTAATCAGTAATAAGTAATAAGTAATAAGTTAAAAAGCGATTACTGATTACTGATTACTGATTACTTATTACTCTAATCGAAATGCGCTTCTTCAAAACGGTCAAGCTCCAGGTCAGCCCACGAAGCCGGGTCGTCGAGCGATTCGAGATGCGTGAAGACAACGGCGTTTTTGATCGCGGCGCGAATATCGTTTTCGATTTGCTCGCAAAGCTGATGCCCGCGCGTCACCGTCCATTCGCCCGGCACGACGATGTGCAAGCTGATAAATCTGCGCGCGCCGGATTCTCTGGTTCGCAGAGCGTGATATTCGATTCCCTCGTTTTTAACGTATTTTTCCAGCACTTCAGTAATCGTCTTTTTCTCTTTCGGCGCGACCGCCGCGTCCATCAAACCGTTTGCCGAGCGCCGCATTAATTGAAATCCCGTCCAGGTAATATTAACGGCGACCAGCAGCGCGATGATCGGATCGAGAATCAGCCAGCCGGTGACGGAAACCAGAAAAACTCCGATGATTACGCCGACCGAAGTCCAAACGTCGGTCATCAAATGCCGCCCGTCCGATTCGAGCGTGATTGAACGATGCTCGCGTCCGGCGCGAATTAAAACGAATCCGACAAATAAATTGATGATTGAAGCGACGGCGGAAACCGCCAAACCGACGCCGACGGCTTCGAGCGGATGTGGAGCGAAAAGTCGCTGAACCGAAGTCCAGCCGATGGCGAAGGCGGCTATGAGAATCAAAGTTCCTTCAATTCCGCTGGCAAAGTATTCGGCTTTGTCGTGACCGAAAGCGTGTTCCTCGTCCGGCGGCGCGGCAGCCGCGCGGAGCATCAGCAAAGCGATAATTCCCGCCGCCAGATTGATCAAAGATTCGAGCGCGTCCGACAATAACCCGATTGAATTGGTCAGATAATACGCCGCCAATTTTAAGGCGATGGTCAAAGATGCGGCTAAAATCGAAAGCCACGCATATCTGGTCAGATTTTCGCGCTTCATTACGAGTATTATTAAATCTACTGCATTATATTGATTTTATGAAACACGCTTTAGGATTGTTTTTCTTTCTGTTTTTCGTGCCGCCGCTGTGTGTTGCGCAAAACATTGATGTTTGCGATTTGAAATCGAACGAAGCGCCCGCTTTGTTCAATCTCCGGCTCGGAATGTCGCCCGAAGACGTGCAAGCCGTTTTTGGGCGCAATTTAAAAATTAAAATCAAGAAAAATGGCAATAAAGTGTTTTTTCAAAATTTCATCGAAAAACCTGCGCCGCCCATTTTAAACGGCGTCCGCGCTTTGTATCTCAGATTTTTCGACCGCCGACTTTACGCCATCGAGATTTTTCTCGAAGACAGACCGGAAATAAAAACTCTTGAAGATTTTACCGATTATCTTTCGGCGACTTTGAGATTGCCGAATTCGTGGCGCGAGGAACGCAGCAAACAAACAATAAATTGCGCGGATTTTAGTGTTTTCGCCGACAAAATCTTAAACCCGCGCGTCGAATTGATTGACAACGCAATTGCCGCCAAAGCCGAAGAGTTTTTACTGGAGCAGCAAAAGAAAAACTGATTTCTCACCAGATCGAGGCAATTGCCGCTTCGTCGAACTCAATCGAATCGCCGTTGGGCAAAATATGAACGATTCGCGCCGCACCTTTGGCTTTTAAAAGCGGCGACAACAAACCGACGCGGTGACAATGCGCTCGCGGCTGTTTGTGATTTGTCAGCGGCTGCGACTCGGAACACATAATCGCTGTTTTCACGTCAGCGGCAAGCTCTAAAATCCGCTCAATTCCGCCAGCTAATTCTTCCGGCGCGGCAATCGTTTTGCCGCCGCATTCCGGTAGATGCTCGTAGCCGATGCCGTTTTTCCGCAATTCTTCAGACAAAACCGCGCCGTTAAACTGCACCCAGCGCGAGCGCGCCGCACTGCGAACATCGCACAAAAACGCGATTTCGTATCGCTGCAATAAACTTAAAAAATCGGCGAAAGCGTGTCGCCCGTGACCGATTGAGTAAACGGTTATCGAATTATTTTCCATTCTTTTTCCTGCTTGATCTTTCCGGCACAGTCCACAGATAAACCGTGCGATACAGATTTTTCCAGGGAACTCTGATTGATTGTTCGGGCTGCCAATCGCCCATCCGAAAATCGTGCGAGACGATGCGAGAACCGGGGCGCAATTCTCTTAAAAGTTTCGGGAGCAGGCGTTCGTTCAAGCTGTCGGACAAATAAAGCGTGACGACCGTTGCATGACGCAAATTCAAACGAAACAAATCGGCGTGTACAAAACGCGCCAGCTTTTCCAAGCCTTCGTCTTTTGCGCGTTTATTTGCTTCTTCGACAAGATGCGGTTTGATTTCCACGCCGATTGCGCGAACGCCGTATTTGCGCGCGGCTTCAAAGACAACTCGACCGTCTCCGCTGCCCAAATCATATAAAACGTCGCCTTTTTTCAAATTTGCCAGCCGCAGCATTTCCGCGACGGTTTCCATCGGCGTTGGAATCGAAGCGACTTCGATAAACGTCCGCTTTCGCCGCATTTTTCGTTTTGTCTGGCGTTTTGCAATCGCGTTTTGTTTGCGGCGGTTGAAAGAACGTTTTTTAACTTGCGCCAAAACGTTCGACTCGGCTGCAAACGAAAACGCCAGCGCTGCCAGCAAAATGATTTTAATTATTTTTCCGATTGACATCGTTTTTCCGAATTGTCTGTGTTTTCGCCGAAAAACTCAAAAAGCGACGAAAAATTTCGCCGCTTTTTGAGTTTATTCTGTTGCCTGCGTATTATCTCAAAGCCGACTGCATTTTTTCGAGAGCGCCCTGCAAAACCGAATCTTCGCGGGCGATGCACAAACGCATATACGAATCCCAATCGTCCGTATCGGCAAACGCGCTGCCCGGAACCGCCGCGACGCCAGCTTTTTCCATCAACATTTCGTTAAATTTAAGCGCGTCGTCAAATTGTTCGGGGATGCGCGCCCAAATGTAGAAAGCCGAGCCGGAATTGTAGATTTCAAATCCAAGCTCTTGCAAAACCTGCGATGCGAAGTGGCGTTTTTCGTCAAATTTAGTGCGCAAGCGATTGTAATAATCGGCATCAGCCATCAAGACTTTGGAAAGAGCCGTTTGCAGCGGCGTCGCGGCGCAAACGTAAATCACGTTGGTCGCGTTATTCAAAGGCGAAACGATTTTGCCGTCTCCGTAAGCGTAACCGAGCCGCCAGCCGGAAATGTTCCACGATTTTGAAAACGAATTGACCGTGATCGTCCGCTCCCACATTTCGGGCAGCGAGGCGATTGAAACGTGCGGCTGCTCGCCCGTTACGTAATGCTCGTAAACTTCGTCGGAAACGCAAAGCAAATCAAGCTCTTTGCAAATTTCGGCAATTCCTTCAAGCTCGGTCGTCGTCATCACTTTTCCGCTCGGATTTGCGGGCGTGCAAACGATGATCGCTTTTAAAGGAAACTCCTTGCGGTCTTTTAATTCGAGACAGCGAGCGCGCAAAGCGTCTTTGTCAAAACTCAAATTCGTTTGTAAATTAAACGTTTCGGTTTTGCCGCCGAATCTCTCGATGATGATTCGATGATATGGATAATACGGCTCGAAAACGAGCGCCGATTTGTCTTTTAAATAAGTTTGCGCGAAGGCGACGAGCGCCCCCGTTCCGCCCGGCGTAATCAACAGTTCAAGCTGTTTCGATTGAACGTCAACTTCCAGATTGTTGTAAGTTTTGATTTTCTCGGCAACGGCTCGTCTCAACTCCTCGACGCCTTCCGCCGCGCCGTAATGATTCTGGCTGGCGGCGATAATTCGGGCGGCTTCGGCGGCAAGCTGCGGGTCAATCGGCAATTCGGATTGCCCCTGGACAAGATTTCCGCTGGGCGGCACAAGGCGCGTAATCGCGCGAATATCCGGTTTAACTTTCATTTTAATTGCTTCTTTCGGCTGCATAATAATATTAAAACTAACATTTTTTTAAAAGTAAAGGCTCGCGTCCACAGTAAAAGATTTGTTCGATAATTTCAGCAGCATTTTGTACAAATGCGCACTTAAAACCGATCAATCTCCGATTATCCTTTCAACATTGGAAATACAAGACTTTATAAATAAGATAACACGTAATTTCAAATGCAAAATCGCAATTTCCGCGAGCATTAAAACCGCGAACTTTTTCGCGGTAAAGAGAAATACTTCACAATTATCAACTTTGACATGTAACTTTAAATTCGGGAAATCACGTAAATTATTGACAATTGTCACTTAATATTTTCGGAACGGTTCTTGCGCTATTTAAAGCCAAGAGGGTGCAATTCGTGGACGCAAACAAACCGACAAAAGACAAAAAACATTTTCCACAGTTGAATCGAGTGGAGATGTTGCGACGAGTCGTTGCGTTGCAAAAATCACGAACCAAAAATAAGCAATGAAAGCTCTTAATAACTTAACCGTTCAACACCGATGCCTCAATTGCGAATTTCGCGCCGGCAATTATTTTTGTCATCTCCCGCCGCCGGTTTTACAACTCTTCGAATCTTTAAAAATAACCAACTCTTATCCGAAAGGAGCCAAGATTTTTATGGAAGGACAGCTTTCAAACGGAATTTATATGCTCTGTCAGGGTAGAGTAAAGCTTTCGACCTGCTCGAAAGACGGAAAAGTCATTGTTTTGCGGATTGCCGAACCCGGCGAAGTCTTGGGAATGAGCGCGGCGGTCTCGAATTCGGCTTATAAAGCGACCGCCGAAGTTTTGGAATCGTGTCAGGTGAATTTTGTCAGAAAAGACGATTTTCTCAGGTTTCTCGAACATAACGGCGAAGCGTCTTTGAGCGCGGTTAGACAACTGAGCCGCAATTATCACGCGGCGCACGCGCAAATCCGCTTGTTCGGATTATCAACATCGGTTGCCGATAAATTGGCAAAGCTGCTGCTCGAATGGTGCGAGAGAAAAGGCGGCGCGGAATACAACGTTCTTTTGAACATCTCTTACACGCACGAAGAGCTGGCGGAAATGATCGGCACTTCGCGCGAAACCGTGACGAGAATTTTGAAAGATTTTCGAGAAAGAGATTTGATTACAATCAAAGGCTCAAGTTTGATCGTTCTTGATAAAGCACGGCTCGAAGCCGCTATCGGCGTTCGTCACAGCAGCGCGAGGCAAAAAGCGAATCAAGCCTGATTTAAGATTCAGTTCCAAAACGGCTGAAGTTTAAAACATTAGCGCGCCTACCGGCTCTGATTTGTCTTCAACCATTCGGCTCTCAGCATAAAACTGCCGCCGGTCGCAACGCGCTCGCCGACGTTTAAGCCTTCCAAGACCGAATACATCCCGTTGCTTTCCGCTCCGATCCGCACCGGGCGAAGCTCAAAAACATTTGGCTGCGCAGTTGACACAAAAACAATCTGACGATTGTTGACGTTTTGCACGGCACTCGTCGGCACTGCGGGCATCGTTCGCTCGGCGTCGCCGAGAGCGCCGAAAGCGACGCGGACATACATTCCGATTTTCAAAAGATTGTTCGGATTTTCAAGCTCGACGCGCACCTGCGCGGTTCGCGTAGCTTCTTCAAGACGCGGATCAATGTAAGTCACCGTCCCGCGAAAAACGCGGTCTGGAAAAGCGTCCCCCGTCACGCTCGCGCCGCTCCCGACGCGCAGACGCGCCAAATCCCCTTCAAAAACCTGTGCGACAACCCAGACGCTCGACAGATTTGTGATTCTGGCAAGCTCTTTGTTCGCTTCGACGACTTCGCCAAGATTGACAGCGCGACTTGTCACCGTGCCGGAAACGGGCGCGGGAACGGCGATTTCGCCGGAAATTTGATTTGCCGAACGCAAAGCCGCAATGCGATTTGAAGGCATTCCGAGCAGCAGCAATCTTTGTCGCGAGGAAGCAAGCTGGGCTTCGGCATTTTTAAATTTTGTCGTCGCCCCTTCAAATTCGGCGCGGGCAACGGGATTTATTTCGAGTAATTGTTCGGCTCGTTCAAAACGGCGGCGCGATTCTATTGCCTGCGCTTCGGCTGTTTTGAGTTTCGTCGTCGCCTGCTCGAATTCTTCGCGGCTTTCGGCGCCGATTTTTAAAAGTTTTTCCGTGCGCTGGTGATGGCGGTGATGCTCGTCCAATTCGGCTTCGGCAATTTGCAAATCTCTGCGCGCCTGTTCAAGCTCGGTTCGCCCGGTTTGATTAATTCGGACGAGTTTTTCCGCGCGCTGTTGAGCAAGACGCGATTCGTTTAACTGTGCCAGCAAATTTAAATAATTCGATTGCGCTTCGGCAAATTCGTTGCTGAAAACGACTGCGACTGTTTGCCCGTTTTGGACGTTTTCGCCCGCCTGAATTCCAATTTGCCGGACAACGCCGCCGACCAGCGAAATCACAGGCGTTTCGCGATAAGCGTTTGCCTGCACGGTGCCGTTCGCCAAAACCCCGGTTTCCGCCGCATTGATTTGTTCACCGACCGTTTCGATTTTAATATCGGCGTTTTTGAGCTGGTCGGGTTCAACCGTAATGGTTTGTCCCGCAAACGTTTGATCGGTCGTTTCGGTAGTTTCAAAACTGCTCGAACGCGGCGCGGGTAAGGGTTTTCCGGCTTGATTATTGCCGGAATTGGAAAAAGCCCAGATCAAAACGGCTGCGACTGCGACGACAGCCAAAGCAATTGCTGCAAACAATAAGTTTTTCGATTTTCGCCGCCCGGTTTGCGCCGGTTTTTTGGTTTCTTCCAATTCGATTTCTTTAACAGTTTCTTCGCTCATTTGTTTGTTAATTCCGGCGCGTTTGCGGCGCGTAAAATTTCGATTCGCGCCAGATAAGTCTCAAGCTGCGCGTCAATAAAACCGCTTTCGGTTTCGATAAAACGACGCTGTTCGGCGATGTAATCGAACAAAGGCTTTGTGCCCAACTCGTAAATCTGCCGGACGACGCCCAAGTTTTCGGCGGCTTGTTCGCGGACGCCGACGCGATAAATCTGCATCGCGCGCGCCGCGCTGTTGAAGCGAACGTAAGCGGCGGCGACTTCGCGGCGGATGGTTAATTCGCCGAACTCGCGGCGCAAACGCGCGGCTTCTTCTTCCGCGACGGCGGCGGCAATCATTCCCTGATTGCGATTGCGAACCGGCAGATTGAGCGTCACGCCGAATGTGAAAAAATTCATCCGGTTTTCAATCGGCTGCAAATTTCCCGCGTCGTCAATTCCGCGCAAAGGAAAACCCGTCTGCATTCGCTGATAGCCGAGCATTAAATCGGCGTCTATTTTGCCTTCCGTCCGAGCTTGTTGGATTCTCGCCTGCGCGAGCTGTTCGACTGCTCGCGCGCCCTGCAAATCGGGACGCCTCGCCAGAGCGTTTTCGGTGGCTTCTGTTTGCGGCGGAGGCGTGACAAGCAAATCTTCAAAACTTCCGCTCACGCGCAAAGGCTCTTCCGGCGACATTCCGACGAGATTGCGAAGCTCAAGCAGACGAATTTCGACCGCCGCTTCGCTCGTTTCGCGAATCGCTCGGAGGCGATTTAGCTCGACCGTTTCCACGTTCTGTTCGAGCGGCGGGCGACGACCTTCTTCAACGCGGGCAGTGACGATTTTGTAATTTTCGTTTGCCAGTGTAAGCATTTCTTCGGTAAACCGCAGTTTATAAGCCGCCGCCAGAGATTCACCGAATTTTGCCCGGACTTCTGCGGCAACCTGTCGTTCGCGCTCGGCGACAGCCAATCTTCTGATTTCAAGCTCGCGCTCGGCGACTCTAATCCGCGCTCCGCGTCTGCCGCCGAGTTCGAGCGGAAGAGAGCCTTGAACCATCAAGCTGTTGTCGCCCATTCCACCGATCTGTCTCGTCCCGCTGACTTCCAAACTCGGATTCGGACGTAAACCGGCTTGCCTGATAAGAGCTTCGGCGGCTGTAACTTCGCTCCGCATCGCCGCAAGCTCGGCATTATTTGCGAGCGCGTAGGAAACGAGTTCGTCGGCTGTTTTGCCGTTTTGCAAATCGAGATATTTGGCGTTTGAAACGGGCGTTTTCTTTTCCGAAATCCAAACTGTTTGCGCTTCCTGCGCGAAAATTTGAGGCGCAGACAAAGCAAACCAAATCAACACGAAGGCAAATCGCCGTTTTGATAAGAATTTTATTTTCCTAAAAAACATTTTCACTCCGTTTCACTGCTTTCTCGTTTCAATTCCCACAAACGCAGCCAGTAAAAAATCACGGGTGTCACGATTAACACGTGCAAAAGGCTCGACATCATTCCGCCGAAAACCGGCGTCGCAAGCGGTTTCATCACTTCCGAACCCGCGCTTGTGCTCCACATAATCGGCAGCAAGCCGAAAACAATCGTCGTCACGGTCATCACTTTCGGGCGCAAGCGTAAAAGAGCGCCTTCGGTGACTGCTTCGAGCAAAGTTTCTTTGTTCAATTTTCCGAGTTCTTTTTGCTTGCGCTCGACGGCTTCTTCCAAATACACGACCATCACGATTCCCGTTTGCACTGCCGCGCCGAAAAGCGCGATAAAGCCAACCCAGACGGCAACGGAAAAGTTGTATTCAAGCAGCCAAATCAGATAAACGCCGCCCGTCAAAGCAAACGGCACGGCGAGCAGAACGTGCGCGGCTTCGAGAAATGAGCGATACGTCATATACAGCGTGGCGAAAATAATCAGAATTACAATCGGCACAACGATCATCAATCGCTGCTGCGCCCGCTGCTGGTTTTCAAACTGCCCGCTCCAATTGATGTAATATCCGGCGGGAAGCTGAACTTTTTGCAAAATCGCCGCATTCGCTTCTTCAACAAAACCGCCGATGTCGCGCCCGCGCACGCTTAATAGAACCGTGCCGCGCAGCAAACCGTTTTCGCTCTGAATCATCGCCGGACCTTCAGCGGTGCTAATCTTCGCAAGCTGCGAGAGCGGAACAGGAACGCCCGACGGCGATGTAATCGGGATTTGTCCGATTGATTGGGGCGAACGGCGAAATTCTTCGGCGTAACGGACTCTAATCGGAAAACGGCGGCGACCTTCAATCGTGACGGTCAGATTTGTTTCGCCGATTCCCATTTCAATCGCGTTCTGAATCGTTCCGGTATCAATACCGTAACGCGCAGCCGCCTGACGATTGATGTCAATGTCAACGTAAGGCGCGCCCGTAATTTGTTCGGGATAAACATCAGCCGCGCCGGGAATTGTGCGAACGACATCAGCGATTTTTCTCGAATAATCTTCTAACGTTTTTAAATCGTTGCCGAAGATTTTTATGCCGACTTGCGAGCGGATTCCCGTTGCCAGCATTTCAATCCGGTTGATAATCGGCTGCGTCCAGATGTTTGTGACGCCCGGCATCCGCAAAGCCGCGTCCATTTCCCCAATGAGTTTTTCCCGCGTTATTCCTTCGCGCCATTGTTCTTCGGGTTTTAAATGAATGACCGTCTCGTTCATATTGATCGGCGACGGATCGGTCGAAGTTTCGGCGCGTCCGGCTTTGCCGACAGCCCATTCGACTTCGGGGAAAGTTTTGATGATTTCGTCCTGCCGCTGCATAATCCGCGTCGCTTCGTCGAGCGAAATCGCCGGATCGGTGACCGGCATATACATCAAATCGCCTTCGTTCAAAGGCGGCATAAACTCCGTGCCGATTTTTGTTGCAACGAAAGCCGCGCCTAGAAAAAGCACGAGCGCGAGCGAAACCGTAATCGCTCGATGCCGTAAAGCCCAAATGAGCGCGGGTTTATAAATCCGGCGCAAAAAGCGCATAATCGGATTCCAATCTTCGTCGCGCAATTTTCCGCCCAAAAAGAAAGTGCAGAGAACCGGAACGAGTGTCACCGCCATAAAAGCCGCGCCAATCATCGCAAAAGTTTTTGTAAAAGCGAGCGGGTGAAACAGTTTTCCTTCCTGTCCGGTCAAGGCGAAAACCGGAACGAAAGCGAGAATGATAATCGCAATCGAAGAAAAAATCGGACGCCCGACCATCTTTGTCGCTTCCAAAACCTCACGCCAGACAGCCGCCTTGTCTTTGGTGTCAATTCCTTTGCTTTCAATCGCTCGATAAGCGTTTTCGGTCACAACGATTCCGGCGTCAACGAGGTCTGAAATCGCAATCGCAATTCCGGCGAGCGACATAATGTTTGACGTAATTCCGGCGAAATACATAAACAAAAACGAAATCAAAACGGCGAGCGGAAGCGGGATGGTGACAATCAAAACCGAGCGAAAATGCGCTAGAAAAAGCAGATTTGCCAGCGTAACCAGAATCAACTCTTCGATCAGCGCGTCTTTGAGCGTGTCGGCGGTGCGATTGATTAATTGAGTGCGGTCGTAAAAGGGGACAATCCGAACGCCTTCGGGCAAACCGGGTTTGATTTCCTCGATTTTTCGCTTGACGTTTTCGATGACTTCCAGCGCGCTTGTGCCGTAGCGCGAAATAACCACGCCGCCGACCGCTTCTTTGCCATTTTTATCCAGAGAGCCGGTCCGAAAAGCATTACCGAGTTTTACTTCGGCGATATTTTTGACATAAATCGGCGTCCCGTTCTGCGAACCGATGACGATGTTTTCGACATCGGCGATTGATTCGACCAAACCGATTCCGCGCACGACAGCCCATTCGCCCGCCTGCTCGACGACGTTGCCGCCGACGTTGTTGTTTGAACGCCCGACCGCTTCGACAATTGTCGAAAGCGGCAGATTGAACGCGCGCAGTTTGTTCGGATCAACGTCAATCTGATATTGCTGGACAAATCCACCGACCGAAGCCACTTCCGCCACGCCCGAAACCGAATTGAGCTGATAACGGACGAACCAATCCTGCAAAGTTCGCAAATCGCGCAAATCCATCGAATCGGATTCAAGCGTGTACCAGAAAACCTGCCCGACTCCGGTCGCGTCGGGTCCAAGCGTCGGCGTCACGCCTGCGGGCAATTGTTTCGTGACCAGATTGAGCCGTTCCAAAATCCGTGTCCGTGCCCAATACAATTCAACGTCGTCTTCAAAAATGACGTTGACCATCGAAAAGCTGAACGCCGAGCTTGCCCGGACGACGCGCACGCCGGGAAGCCCTTGCAGACTCGTCACGAGCGGATAAGTTATCTGGTCTTCGACTTCCTGCGGCGAGCGCCCAGCCCAATCCGTAAAAACGATTATCTGATTGTCCGAAAGGTCTGGAATCGCATCAATCGGCGTCCGCACCAAAGCCCAATAGCCCGCGACCATCAAACCGAGATAAATCAGAATGACGATCACGCGATTTTTTAAAGACCATTCAATAAGCCAATTAATCATAAAAATCACATTCAAAGTGCAAACGTTTTGTTTGCGCTTTGAACGTTAATCGCCGACGACGATTTTGCCGCGCATCATATCCATTCCGCAGGTGAAAGCAAGATCGCCCGTTTCCTGCGGCGTAA
>DASVQU010000062.1:0-8659 GCA_036388995.1 Pyrinomonadaceae bacterium
AAACTGAGTCCGGATGAAATAAAGGCTGCGTTCGCCGCTGCCGAAAACAGAAAAGAAGACCCGGTTTTTCAGAAAAATCTCGGTTTGGCTTTGTCTCGTTATGCGAAGGTGCAAAGCGATTCGAGTTTCTTGCCTGAGCTGATAACGCTTTTGGAGAGGGCAAATCGGCTTTCAAACGAAAAAGATACCGAAGTTTTAACCGCCCTTGCCGATGTTTATTTTATTCAGGCGCGGGAAAAATTCGAGGCAAGCCTTTATGAAAAAGCGAGAAATCTTTATCAACGAGCCATCAGTTTAGATCCAGACAACGCAGATATAAAAACGGCATACGCTTACACATTCCTTTTTTCAAAACCCGCCAAACCCGAAGCGGCAATTACCGAATTAAATTCGATATTAAAACAAAACCCGAACGACGAAGGCGCTTTGCAATTGTTAATTTTGGCTTTGATTCAAAGCAATAAAATTGAAATTGCCGGGCAAAAATTGTCCGAATTAAAAAAAATCAATCCGAACAACACCGCAATTTCAGATTTGGAAGCGCAACTAACTCAACATAAAATAAATCTTAATCGTTAATAAATTGGTAAAAACCGAAAATGCAATATCTAATTGCATTTGTTTGGCGCAAAATCGCCGAATGAAGGAACCAGATAATTAATTTCGGGATTGGGTCCGATAACCAAAGATTTTACTGATAAGTAAATTTTCTTGCGCCTTGATTTCGGTCCTTTGCTGAAAATTCTTCGCTTTTTCTTTAAAAATTTAATTTGCCGGGATAAAATTCGAGATATACCAATTGATTAGAGCATTTCCGAAAAAGAGCGCAACGATTGAGCCGATGCCGAGAAAAATTCCGAACGGAATCTGGGTTTGCAAATCGCGCTCGCGGCGTGAATAAATGAATAAAATGCCGGAGAGCGCGCCGGTCAGCGCCGCCAGAAAAAGCGTCAAAAGCGTCAGACGCCAACCGAGAAAAGCTCCCACCCAGAGCATCATTTTGACATCGCCCAATCCCATCGCATCAACGCCGCGCAGCCGTTTCCAAAGCCAGCCGAGCAGCCATAAAAAACCGCCTCCCGCCGCAGCGCCCAGAAGTGCTCCCAAAACCGAGGATACCGCGAGCGGAATTTGCAGGTTCGAGAGCGGAGCATACTGTAAATCGTCAAAAACGGCTGCGCCGGTTATCAGGGGCAGCCCGATTCTGGCGGCGAATGCGATGAAAATTCCCGGATAATTAATCGCGTCGGGCAGAATCATATGTTCCGAGTCAATAAAAATGAGAGCGACAATGGCGGCGACAAACGTCAATTCAAGCGGCAAAAGCAAGCTCAAGCCCGCGTGTCTGAAACAGAAAACAAAAAGCAGCGCGGTCAGCAATTCAACGAGCGGATAGCGAAAAGAAATCGAAAGACGGCAGTTGCGGCAGCGCCCGCGCAGAATGAGCCAGCTCAAAATCGGGATATTATCGTAAGGCTTGATCGGCATTTGACAGGACGGGCAAGCCGAATTAGGAAAAACGATTGATTCCTCGCGCGGCAGACGATGAATCAAAACGTTAAGAAAACTGCCGATCACGGCGCCGAAGATGAAAAAGAGAAGATCGAAAAAGAAAGCAGGGAAGTCCATCGGATTTAAATTCTGAGCATCAATTAACATTGTACAAAAGAAGTCGGAAACGGAAGTTGGCAGGTATCGAAGCAGCCGGTAAAAACAATCAGCGCCTTTGAAGCGGCGCTGAAAACATCTTACACGGTTTTGACAAAACAAAAAAGATGCAGTTTAAAAAAGCTCTTTAAAAAGACTTCTTTATAATGTATGCCAGAAGCCGTATTTGCGTATTTTTTGATACCGACGCTGCATTCTTTGATTTTCGGGCATTGAGACAAGCAGATTTATTTCTTTGAGCAGAGCATTTTTAAAATCAATCGTAAATTGATTTTCGCGGTCGCCCAGCAGATTATAATCCCAGTGCTTTGGTTCGGGAATAATTTCATCAATCACGCCGAGCGCCCGCAAATCCGTGGCGGTCAGTTTTAACTTTTCGGCGGCGAGATCGGCGCGAGCCGCGTCTTTCCACAAAATAGCCGCGCAGCCTTCAGGCGAAATCACCGAATAAATCGAGTTTTGCATCATCAACACGCGGTCTGCGACTCCGATTGCCAGAGCGCCGCCCGAGCCGCCTTCGCCGATCACGACTGCCATGACGGGACAGCGCAATTCAGCCATTTCCTTTAAATTAAAAGCGATGGCTTCGGCTTGTCCGCGCTCTTCGGCGTCAATCCCCGGGTAAGCGCCGGGAGTATCTATAAAAGTAATTACCGGGCGGTTAAACTTGTTTGCCAGTTGCATCAGGCGCAAAGCTTTTCGGTAGCCTTCGGGTTTCGGCATTCCGAAATTTCTCTGATGTCTCTGTTTGGTATCGCGCCCTTTTTGGTGTCCGGCGACCAGGATTTCAATGTCTCCTAAACGAGCCAGACCGCAAACCAGAGCCGGGTCTTCGGCGTAGCGCCGGTCGCCGTGCAGCTCCAGAAAATCGTCAAAAACGTTTTCAAAAATATCGAGCGAATAAGGGCGAGCCGGATGTCGCGCGATCTGTACGCATTCAAATGCGGTTTTTTTTGCGTTCGTTTTTTCCAGCACTTTTTCCTCCGAAAAATATTTTGATTACTTGCGGATTTGCCATTCAACAACGCAGCCGAGCAGCTCCAGTTCTTTGGCTAAATTATAATTTCCCTGTATTCGCAGAGACCCGTGAACGCCGAGGCGCACGCGGTGACAATTGTTTTTGTGGAGCGGCATTTCAAAAAACACCTCGCATTTTCCACGATTACGGTTGAGCAAAGCAAGCAGGCTTTCATAAAAGTTAATGTTTTTTTCCGCAGCCGGCGGCAGATGGACGAAGAGGGAATCGGCGCGCGCCGGCAACGCTTCTTCAAATTTGTAAATTTCTTCAACAATAAACGAAAAATTCGTTTCGTTTTCACTTTCCAGATGTCCGGCGGCAAAGATGATTTCGTCGTTTGTGAGAAGCTGCGAATATCTCTCGAATGCTTCCGACCAAGCCAGGCATTTAATTGAACCGGTATAATCTTCCAATTTAAAAATGGAAAAACGGTTACCTTTTTTGCTTAAGCGGACTTGTGCTTCGCTGATGATCCCGGCGATCCAAAGCTTTTGCTCGGACTCGGATGAAGCGTTTTGCGTCAGACTTAAAATGCTTTGCGCTTCAAGCTGTTTAAGCAGACCGTCATGCTTGCTTAAAGGGTGGCTGCTTAAGTAAAAGCCAAGCGTTTCTTTTTCCGCCGTCCAGATTTCTTTGTCCGTTAAAACGGGAAAATCCTTGATTTTAATTTCACTGACTTCCTGACTGGCTCCGAAAAGAGCGTTTTGACCTTTTTCCTTTGAGCTGCGCTCCTTTTGAGCGACCGATATTGAAGTTTCAATTTCGGCAATTAGTTTCGAGCGCCAATGATTCGCGGAAATTGAATCGTCTTTGAGTGAGTCGAAAGCGCCCGCATAAATCAGGCTTTGCAGGCTGCGGCGATTTACCGAGCTTGAGGCTCTCGTAATAAAATCTAGAAATGATGAAAACGGTTTTTCCCGCCTGGCATTGATAATCTCTTGAATCGCAGCTTCTCCGATTCCTTTGATAGCGCTCAATCCGAATCGAATCGCGTTGTTGACGGGCGTAAAGCCGGAATTGCTTTCGTTGATGTCGGGCGGCAAAAGCTCTATCGCGGCGGTTTTCAATTCGGCAATATATTTTTGTATTTTTGCGGTGTCCTGCGCTTCGTGCGAGAGAACCGCCGCGTAAAAATGCGACGGGTAATGGGCTTTTAAATAAGCGGTTTGGAACGCCAGGTAGGCATATGCGACGCTGTGACTTTTGTTAAAACCGTAATCGGCAAACTGCGCCATCAGAGAGAAGATTTGTTCCGCTTTTTCCCGTTTGATATTGCGCTCGGTTGCGCCGTTGACAAATTTTTCCTGATGCTTTGCCATCTCTTCGCGCTTCTTTTTACCCATTGCGCGGCGCATCATATCGGCTTCGCCCAGCGAATAGCCCGCCAGATTTTGCGCGAGCTGCATAATTTGCTCCTGATAAACGATAATTCCGTGCGTATTATTTAAAATCTCTTTCATCTGCGGAACAAGATAGCGAACTTGTTTTTGACCGCGATGTCGGCTGATAAAATCGTCAACCATTCCGCCATCGAGAGGACCGGGGCGATAGAGTGCGTTGAGAGCGGCAAGGTCCTCGATTCCTTTCGGTTTTAAACGGCGGCAGATTTCCTGCATTCCGGGCGATTCAAATTGGAAAATGGCTTCGGTTCTGCCGTCAGCGAAAATCTTCATTGTTTCTTCATCGCTTAAGGGCGTTTGCGTCCAATCAATCTGCTTATTAATGGATTGCTTTATGGTGCTTAAGCAGTCGTTTATGACAGTTAAGGTGGTTAAGGCAAGGAAATCCATTTTAAGCATTCCGGTTTTTTCCAGATCGGACATTGCAAATTGTGTGGTCAGTTCGTCTTTGGCTGATAAGGCAACCGGAATCAGCTCGTCAAGCGGTTTGGGAGAAATAACAACGCCGGCAGCGTGAACCGAAGTATGTCTGGCACAGCCTTCGAGGCGGCGTGCCAGATCTATCACCTCTTTTACCTGCGGATTTGTTTCCGCAGCGGTTTTTAGCTCCTCGACTTGTTCGAGAGCTTGCGTGATGCTGACGTTTCGTCCGCGGACCGGGGGCGGAATCAGCTTGGCGATTTTCTCGACCTCTGAATAAGGCATATTCAAAGCTCTGCCGACATCCTTGATAACGGCTTTGGAAGCCATAGTTCCAAAAGTGACGATTTGGCAGACCGAGTTTCTTCCGTATTGGTTGACCACGTGCTTGATAACGTGCTCGCGCCCTCGGATACAAAAATCAATGTCAATATCAGGCATTGTGACGCGCTCAGGGTTGAGAAAGCGCTCGAAAAGCAAATCGTATTGAATCGGATCAACGTCCGTAATTTCCAGACAATATGCGACCAGAGAACCAGCCGCAGAGCCGCGCCCGGGACCGACTGGAATATCGTTTTCTTTGGCGAAGCGAACGAAATCCCAAACGATTAAAAAATAACCGGGAAATCCCATGCGTCTGATAATGCCGGTTTCGATATTGATTCTGTTTTTGTATTCTTCAATCGAGTATTTTAAATTCCCGGCATTTTGCAAAGGCTCCCAGACCGATTGCTGGCGTTTCTTGAAGCCGTCCCACACTACTTTTTCAAAATATTCGTCTGCTGTCTCACAGTTTGAATCGGAAGGTATCGGATAGAGCGGCAAATTAAAAGAATCTTCGCTGCTCGGAAGAGCGAAATTGCAACGCTCGGAAATTTCGATTGTTTTTGATAAACTGTCCGGCAGTTCCGCACCGAAAAGGCGCCACATCTCCTCTGCAGATTTGAGATAAAATTGTTCCGAACCGAATTTGGGACGCGATTCGTCGTGAATTGTTTTGGCAGCGCCGATACAGAGCATCATTTCATGAGCTTTGGCGTCGTCTTCTGTGAGGTAATAAGCATCGTTGGTTGCCACTAAATTCAAGTCGAGCTGTTTTGATAGTTGAACGAGGGGCTGCCGGATCGCTTTTTCTTCGGGGAGATCGTGATCTTGAATTTCCAAAAAGAGATTGTTTTGACCGAAAATATTTTTGAGCTTGGATGCGTAATTGCTTGCGTCTTCAAAACGATTTTGTTTTAAAAAATGATTGACCAATCCGTCCATACCGGAGGTTAGACAAATGATCCCGGTGCTGTGCGCCGCGAGCAAATCGAAATCTATTCTCGGTTTGTGATGAAATCCTTCGGTGAATGCTTTTGACGATAAACTGACGAGGTTGAAATAGCCGGTCAGATTTTCCGCTAATAAAACGAGCGTATAATAAGGAAGCTCGCCGGATTTGAGTGCAGCGCTTTTGTCAAATCTGGAACCGAGCGTTAGATAAACTTCGCAGCCGATGATCGGCTGAATGCCGTTTTTCTTCATGTTATAGTAAAACGACAGCGCGCCGTACAAATTGCCGCAATCCGTTATTGCACAGGCTTTCATTTCAAGCTCGTTGAGCCGGCGCGCGAGCGCTGGAATTTGATTTGCGCTTTTCAGAATGCTGTAATCTGTATGAACGTGCAGATGGACGAAATCTTTTGAAGGCATAGGATAAGTTTTTGGAGTTAATATTTGTTTATTGAGAAAAAGTTATGAATTACTCACACGACCGAGAAAAAAAACAGCACCAGCGTAAGAAAGTGTACATAGAGACGCACGGATGTCAAATGAACGTCTCCGATTCTGAAAGAGTGGCGACCAAGTTGGCACAAACAGGTTATCAGGTTGTAGCGTCTGATAACGAAGCTGAGATTATCCTGCTCAATACATGTTCGGTTCGCGAGCGTGCCGAACAAAAACTTTTCACACGAGTTGGGGAATTATCAGACAAAAAAAGACGAGCGGAGAAGCCCTTGATTGGTGTATTAGGCTGTGTCGCCCAGCTCGAAGGGGAAAACCTGTTTGCCAGGACATCGAATATTGATTTTGTTTTGGGAACCCGAGCGGTCGGAAGAATCGGAGAAATGCTCGATGATATTAATTTAGAAGATGACAAAACGGTTGACTTGGGAGAAAGGGAAGACAATTATGATTGGACAGTCGCAGATCAATACAGAAGCTCCGGTTATGTAGCTTTTGTGCCCATTATCGAAGGCTGTAATAAATTTTGCACATATTGTATTGTACCTTTTTCCCGCGGACGCGAACAAAGTCTGCCGCCGGCGCACGTTCTGGATCAGTTAATACGATTAAAGGATGCCGGGGTTAAAGAAGTCCATTTAATCGGTCAAAACGTAAATAGCTATCGTCCGAAGACCGACACGGGGCTGGAAGGATTTAAAGGCGCAACGCCTTTTTCGCGTCTTTTGCGAGCTGCGGCTGAAACGGGTATCGAACGAATCAAATTTACGACTTCTTTTCCGAGAGATTTTCACCCGGATATTGTCGCGGCTATTAATGAATGTGAAAATCTCTGCAATTGGGTGCATTTGCCGGTGCAGTCGGGCAGCGACCGCATTCTTCGGGCAATGCGCCGCGGTCATACGTCGGCTGATTATTTGAAAAAAGTAGAAGCAATTCAAAACTCCTCGCGTCGAATCTCTCTGACTACTGATATAATTGTGGGGTTTCCCGGTGAGACGGATGATGATTTTAGAGAGACGATTGAGTTATACGAAAAATGCCGCTTTGACAGCGCTTATCTTTTCAAATATTCGCCGAGACCGGGTACACCGTCCGCACGACTTGACGATTCCGTTTCTGCTCAAATCAAGCGAGAGCGTTTTTTAGTCCTGGAATCGGTGCAAAAGCGAATACAGGAAGAGAAGTTAAAAGAATACGTCGGAAAAGCAGTTCAGGTTTTGGCTGAGTGTTTTAGCGCCAAGTCTCAAAACGATCTGAGCGGGCATACGGCTTGCCATAAAGTGGTAAATTTTGAGGCGGACGAAACAAAGCTCGGACAAATCGTTAAGGTTTTTATAACCGATGCGAAAGTCAATTCCTTACGTGGACATATTGCGATTTGACGATTGGATTTGTACTATCTTGTTTTTGTATTATTTGTTCGAGGTTGCGGATGGAAAACGATATTGAAGTAAAAGTCGGCGCATTAATTATGGAGCCTCATAGCGGCACCCCGATTGTTGTCTTGCGTGGAGTTTCCGATGAAACTGTCATTCCTATCTGGGTTGGGACATTCGAAGCGAACGCAATCGCCCTTGAAATTGAAAAAACAGTTCCTCAACGCCCTATGACCCATGATTTGCTCAGAAATATAATTACTCAAATGGGGGCTGTGGTAGAAAGAGTCGTTATCACCGAGTTGCGGAACGATACTTTTTTTGCTTTGATTGAAATGCGTCAACAGGATGGAAGTCTGACGGCAATTGATGCCAGACCATCCGATGCCATCGCTCTGGCGCTTCGCTTTAGCTGCGGAATTTGGGTAAGACCCGAAGTCGTTCGGTTGGCGGGATCGAATCTAGTTTCCAACGGCGAAGAAAGTGAAGAAGTAGCGGGTGAAGAATGGCCTGATTTGATCAGCGAATAAGCGTCTATTTCGATTAGAATTACAAAAAGCTGATGATTATAGCAATTGCCAATCAAAAAGGCGGAGTCGGGAAAACTACGACAGCCATTAATCTGTCCGCTGCTTGCGCTCTTAAAGGGAAAAGAGTTTTGTTGTGTGATTTAGACCCGCAAAGTAATAGCTCCATTTCTTTTTTAAATGTTGAATCCATCTCGAATTCGACATATGACCTTTTGATTGATAACAAGGGTGATTGGAGAGAATCTCTATATCGGACCGGAGTTGAGAATCTCGATATTATTCCGGCTAAGATTAATTTGGCTAAGCTCGAATCGAAACTGGTCGGTGATTTTGACGCTATTTTTAGATTCAAAGACCGACTTGAGCAAATAAAAAAAGAGTACGATTTGGTAATTCTGGACACGCCTCCAACGCTGGGTCTGATAACGATTAACGCTTTGGTTGCTGCAACTCATATTCTGATACCAATCCAAGCATCTTATTTTGCTCTGGAGGGAACGGACGATCTGCTGGAAA
>DASVQU010000063.1:0-17148 GCA_036388995.1 Pyrinomonadaceae bacterium
ATTTGAAATCGGCAATCTCGTTGAATATCTGGGCGCGGTTCCGATGGATGAAAGAATCGAGTTCTTTCGACGCTCCGACATTTTCGTTTTACCGACTTACGCGGAAGCCATGCCGATGTCGGTTATTGAGGCAATGGCTGCCGGACTGCCCGTAATTTCAACCCGCGTCGGAGGAATACCCGAATTAATCGAAGACGGCGTTGACGGAATTCTGTTTGCGCCCGGAGATGTCGGCGCTCTGGCAGAAAAAATTTCATTTCTCTTAAATAACAAAGATACCCGAATAAAAATCGGCAAAAAAGCAAAACAAAAAGCGCGCGAGCAAATGGATTTTCGAGTTTATGTAAATAAACTCCGGACTCTTTTGTTTGCCGTGTGCAGCTAAAACTAAATATGACTAAAACTAAATTTCTGATTAAACGCTCTATTAAGTCTGTTGCCTCGCTCACTAATGTGAGAGGCGGTTTCCCTTCGGCAGCTCCGGGTTCCGTCAATATTATTGCGTATCACCGGGTTGTAGCCGATATTGCAAAAGCCGAACGAGAAGCTATTCATGGACTCGTGGTTTCGGCAGCAACATTTCGACGCCATTGCGAGTTGCTGCACAAGACATATGACGTTGTTTCGCTTGAAACTGCGCTGCACTTTTTGAGCGAGGAACGCAGAGTTCAGCGACCTCTCGCCGTTATCACTTTCGATGACGGTTATCTTGATTTTTATGAACAAGCATTTCCTATTCTCAATGAATTCGGGCTTCCCGCGACGGTTTTTCTGCCCACTGAATTCATCGGACAAGACAAGCCTTTGGCGCACGACCGCATTTTCTGGTTGGTGAAGCGGGCAATTGAGAAGTCAACGTCAATCAAAACCGCGTTAATCAAGGCAGGAGTTGCGAGCGATGTTGCAGAAGAATTTGCTGAAATCCGCAATCTTCTTAAGCTAACTGATTCGATAGTTTATCTACCAAACGCGTTGCGTGAGAAAGTCATTTTCGAGCTGGAAAATGAGCTTGGTGAAAACTTAGAAGGCTATCCGCGTGAATATCAATTATTGAATTGGGAAATGGTTCGCGAGATGGCGCGAAAGGGAATTAACTTCGGCGGACATACGGCTAATCACGTCGTCTTGCCGCTCGAAGACGAAGCTGCGTTAGAAAAGGAGATTGTCGCCAGCAAGAAAGAACTTGAACGCCAATTGGGAAGCAAAGTTGTTTCATTCGCTTATCCGAACGGCGCATATAACGCAGGAATAAGACAGCTTATAGCGCAAGCCGGATACAAGGTTGCCGTAACTACGGAAAAAAGAATTAACCAACCAGGAGACGATTTGTTCGCCCTCGGCAGAATCAGTCTTTGTGAAGAATCTACGCGCGGAATTAAAGGTGTTTATTCGTCTGGAGTCGCAAAAGTCAGATTGGGAGTTTAGTTTTAGGACACTTTAGTACGGGAGTTGAATGGGGAAAGTATGGAACAAATCTACAACAAATTCACGACCGCCTTACATTGGGATTTTTTCCGAAACGGCTTGCAAGGGAACTATTCTGGTTTAAACGAAAATCAGATTGGACAACTTGACAAGAAGTCAAGCGAGAAGGTGATTTCGCAAATATCACTAAATCCTGCTTCAATTGCCGGCGTGTTGGGCGCGGTAACTTTTATTCTGGTTTTTGCCAGCGTCGCAACACAATCGGCGGATTATTTGACCGGGCATAGCTCTCCATTTCTTCATAAAATGGATAAGGTCTTTAACCTTGATCTTGAGCAAAATGTGTCGAGTTTTTTCTCGATGCTGCTCTTGCTTTTCACAAGCCTGCTTCTGGCGTTTATCACCGTTCTTAAAAGAAAACAAAAGGCTTCTTATCTGTTTGAGTGGACTGTTCTTTCAATAGGTTTTCTTTTTATGACATTTGATGAGTCAACCCAAATTCATGAAAAGCTGATTGAACCGATGCGGGCGATTTTGGGAGGGAAAAACCTGGGCATCTTTTATTACGCCTGGGTCGTTCCCGCCATCGCGCTTGTCTTATTTCTCTCTCTCTTCTTTCTAAAATTTTTATGGAGTCTTCCGGCGAAACCGAGGCTTACGTTCATAATAAGCGGGATCATTTACATCGGCGGTGCTATCGGTATGGAGCTGATCGGAGGAAACTATGCCGAAATACACGGAAGAGACAATCTGATTTACATCGCGCTGACAACGATTGAAGAAAGTCTTGAAATGCTGGGCGTTATCGTTTTCATTTGGGCATTGCTTGAATATATCGCCGTCACTTACGGAGAAATTGAAGTGCAGTTGGACGGGCGTTGTGAAACCGCCGAAACAGCGGAAAAAAACTTTAATGTCGCTAAGAAATTCATTTTCGCAAACAAGTAATTAAGAAAATAGAAAAATGAAATTATATTTCATCATTTTTCAATCAGCTTGTTTTATTTGTCGCTCATAACTATCTTGACGCCGCTTTTGAAGCAGAGATTATGCAAAATTACCCTTTTCGTTTAGGTCATCGCCCTGAATTGGACGGCTTACGCGGCATTGCTATTCTCCTTGTTCTCTTGCACCACGCCGGTATTACTTTAATTTCGGGCGCGCATATCGGCGTTGATATATTTTTCGTGTTATCGGGTTTCCTCATCACAGCCCTGCTGTGTCAGGAATATGAACGTTACGGTCGGATCAGCCTGAAAAATTTTTATATTCGCAGGCTTCTTCGCCTAACCCCGGCGCTGGCTCTTTTGCTCGCCATGTTAGGCGCTTATACGGTTGCAGCCAAATCGGGAGCGGAGCTTGTCAAAACCGGAAAAGCAATTGTTTATACGGCGCTTTATCTATCAGATTTCGCGCTTGCATTCGACTTTGCAAAGCTCGGAGCGCTCGAACATACCTGGTCGCTGGCAATCGAAGAACATTTCTATCTTCTTTACCCGCTCGCGCTTGTTCTGCTGCTCGGCAAGAGAATGTCGCGCCGAACTATCTTTGCCATATTCGGCGCATTGATCGTCGTTGTAGCGATTCATCGAGCTTTTCTGTGGGGACCGATTTCTCAGGAAGTAAATCGCGTTTTCTATGGTTTTGATACACGCGCCGATGGTTTGCTGATTGGTTGTTTGTTGGGACTTCTTGCCTCGTGGAACAAGCTACCGTCCCTCAAATGGTTTCTGGCGCTGCCAGCCGCGCTGGTACTGTTCTTCACCATCGTTTTCGTAAGCTGGGATTCGGCGCTTTATTCTTACGGGCTTCCAATAATCAATTTGTCCACCGCGCTTGTTTTAGCCTTTGCTCTGACCGCGCGCCCCGGCTTTCTAGCCAACAAGACTTTAGTTTGGATCGGCACAATTTCATATGGGCTTTATCTTTGGCACAATCTCATTTTTATCTTGGTGCGTGAGAAAATAACTGAGTCGCCCTTGGGTATTCTTGTTTTAGGAAGCATTGTTAGCTTTGTCTGTGCTGCGCTGTCTTATTATCTATTGGAGAAACCCTGTCTGAAATTAAAAGAACGATTTACAACTCCTGCGGCTCAGACGGAGAGCCTTGATAGCGCTGTTTTCAATTCTCCGGCTCCGCAAAGTCTGAATAGTTAGCTCATCAGGAAATTAATAAAATGGAATTACAAGTTTCGCCTAATTTGGTAAATAAAACGACGTTTGCAAGAGCAGATGTCGTTGAATATTTTCAAGACCTCGATGCGCTTTTTGAACCCGAAAAAGTCATTTTTGAAAAATTGTTGCCCGCAATTAGAAATAAAAAAATACTTGACCTCGGAATCGGCGGAGGCAGAACGACCAAATATTTGCTGCAAATCAGCAGCGATTATATCGGCATTGATTACGTCCCGGAGTTTGCGAAGGAAACAAGCACAAAATATCCCTCTGCAAAAATTTTGTGCGGAGACGCCAGAGATTTAAAAGAATTTGAAGATAACAGCTTTGATTTTGTTCTTTTTTCTTTTAACGGTCTTGACTGCATTTCCGGCGAGGACAGGCTAAAGGCGTTGAAAGAGATAAATCGCGTGCTCAAAAAGGGCGGATTTTTTATGTTCTCATCTCACAATCGGGATTATCGATATTTCAAAAAACTTCCGTGGCAGCGAAAGATTCAATACGATTTAAATTATTTCAAGTTTTTCCTGTATTGCCTTTACTATCTGCCCGCGCATTCCAGAATGAAAAAGCACGAAATCTACACTGATGACTTCGCGCTGATAAATGATCCCGACCACAGATTTTCTTTGCTCCTTTATTACATCAGCATTGAAAAGCAAGTAAAACAACTCACAGACTTTGGATTCTCCGATATTGAGGCTTATGACATGCAGGGAAAGCCGGTGAAAAGCGACACTTCTTCACACTGGATTTATTACCTGGCGAAAAAAAGCTGAAATAGCTAGTCAAGATTGTTGGCAGCTTTGGCTAATTATTTCATAAATATGGAGATCGGTTTGTATCAGACCGGTCTTTTTTTTTTGTTGTCTTGCCGCCACCTTTTAACAAACAAAAAATTAACAGGATTTAAACAAACTTCCCGGAAAAAAATGGAATGTAGCTCTCTTTAAAACTCTAAAAATGCAAGTAAACAAAAATAAAATCACAACATTAACGGATCAAGAGGATAAATATGAGCGTAGCAATTATTACGGGATGTTCGGGATTAATCGGAAGCGAAGCGACAAAGTTCTTTCACGAAATGGGCTTTAAAGTCGTCGGCATTGACAACAATATGCGCGAATATTTTTTCGGGCGCGACGGTTCGGTTGATTGGAACACAAACACGCTGAAACGTTCTTTGCGAAATTTTGTTCATTATCCGGCGGATATTCGCAACGAAAAAGCCATTCGCGATATTTTCCGCAAATACGGCAAAGACATTTCGGTTGTTATTCACACGGCGGCGCAGCCGAGCCACGATTGGGCTGCGAAAGAGCCGTTGACCGATTTCACCGTCAATGCGACGGGAACGCTGGTTTTGCTTGAAGCCGTTCGTGAATTTTGCCCCGATGCCCCGTTTATTTTTACTTCGACAAACAAAGTTTACGGCGACACGCCGAATAATCTCCCCTTGGTCGAAAAGGAAACGCGCTGGGAAATTGATGAATCGCATCCGTTTTTTGAATACGGAATTGACGAATCAATGACGATTGACAGCTCGAAACACAGCGTTTTCGGCGCGAGCAAGGTCGCGGCTGACGTGATGGCGCAGGAATACGGTCGTTATTTCGGTATCAAAACCGGAATCTTTCGCGGCGGCTGTCTGACCGGTCCTGCGCACTCCGGCGCGATGCTGCACGGCTTTTTGGCTTATCTCATTAAATGCATTGTAACGGGCAAGCATTACACGATTTTCGGCTATCAAGGCAAGCAGGTTCGCGACAACATTCACTCAAACGATCTGGTTCGTGCGTTCTGGCATTTTTACCAGGACCCGCGCGCCGGAGCCGTCTATAACATCGGCGGCAGCCGACACAGCAATTGTTCGGTTTTAGAAGCTATTGAAATCGCTCAGGAGGCAGCCGGAAGAGAGCTTTCTTACAGCATCTCGAATCAGGCGAGAGAAGGCGATCATATCTGGTGGGTCAGCGACGTGCGCCGTTTTCAAGCACATTATCCAGACTGGAGCTTTGAATACGACTTGAAAACCATTATCGGCGAAATCGTCGAAGCAACTCAGGAAAAGCACATCCACGAGTCGAAACTGGAATTAATCGCAGCTTAAAGAAAAACTCGTTTTCAAGAATTTCCGATAATTGCCGCGCGCAATTATCGGAAATTTAATGTTTCAAATTCTGCTTGAATTTTTGATTATGCTCGATTTTGGAAAACAAAACATTTTAGGCGTCGGCATCAGCGCGGTTGATTATGAAGCCGCGGTTGAAAAAATCATCTCTGCCGCTCGCAGCAAACGCGCTTTAGCGGTCAGCGCGCTCGCCGTTCACGGAGTAATGACCGGCGCTCTTGATTCGGTTCATCGCCACAGATTGAACGGGCTTGATCTCGTCGTACCCGATGGTCAGCCGGTGCGCTGGGCGATGAAATGGCTTTACGGAGTAGAGCTTCCCGACCGGGTTTACGGACCGACTTTAACCTTGAAAGTCTGCGAGAAAGCCGCTCAGGAAGGACTGAGTATCTATCTTTACGGAAGCCGTCAAGAGGTTTTGGAGAAACTTAAAGTCAATCTTCTAAAGAAGTTTCCGGCACTGAAAATCGCAGGCAGCGAGCCTTCGCGTTTTCGGCAGGTAACGGCGGACGAACAAGCGGAAATTGCGGAAACCATCCGCAAAAGCGGGGCTTCGATTGTTCTGGTCGGTTTGGGATGCCCGCGACAGGAGACGTGGGTTTTTGAAAACCGGGAATTGATTTCGCTGCCGCTGATGGCGGTCGGAGCGGCTTTTGATTTTCACGCCGGAACTGTTTCGCAATCTCCGGCTTGGTTTCAGGATCACGGGCTTGAATGGCTATATCGTTTCGTTCAGGAACCGCGCCGTTTGTGGCGGCGCTATATGTATCTAAACCCGCTTTATCTGCTGCTCGTCGCGCTTCAATTGTTGAGATTGAGAACAATGGCTCTCGAAGATACCGTTCCGCCGCAGAGTCAAATGCGATTCGGTTAAATTTTCCTGCGTTTAGCTAAAACTCAACACCTAAAGCGGCATCTGTTATGAATCCCAATCGGCTTTCTCTAATTTTATTAATTTTAGTTCTAAATCTTTCTGCGGGTTGCCGGTTTGCCGCGACTGCGAAAGATGATTCGAGTCGAGAAGATGGAATTAATAAGTCTAAAAACGAAACCGCTCTTTTGCAGGCGCAAGCGAATATCGAGAAATTTCGCAAAGGCGAAGCGCAAATAAAAGTTTTAGGCGCAAACGTCAAAACGGCAAAACAAGTTCAACTGAAGATAAAACAGTCTTCACACGATTTTAAATTCGGCTGTTATTTAAAAATAGACGATTTGCAGCCCGAAAAGCTGCCGGAATATGAAAAGCATTTTGCCGGACTTTTTAATTATGCGGTCGTCGGGACTTATTGGAATTTCGTCGAAAACAAACGGGGAATTGAAGATTGGTCATGGTTTGACCGCGAAATCGCTTTGAGCCAAAAATTAGGCGCGCGCATCGCAGCCGCACCGATTCTTTGGGGAACAAATCAAGCCGGAACTCCCCGCTGGCTGCCGCGACAAAAAGACGAATTGCTGCCGATTCTGAAAAAAAGAGTGCAGGAACTCGCGGCGAAGCACGCAGATACAATTGAAGATTGGGAAATTGTCAACGAGCCGCTCGCGCAGAAACCGGATGTTTTTGCGACCGGAATCGGGCGCGATTATCTCGAATCGGCTTTTTCGTGGGCGCGCGAAGCCGCGCCTGCGGAGCGTTTGATGCTCAACGAATACGGCGTTTTCGGCTCGGTTGCGCGGCATAATCGCAACCGCGATAAATATTTTGCTTTGCTCGGAGAGCTGATTAAAAAAGAGACTGCGATAGACGTTATCGGAATTCAGGCACACGCCAACAGCGAATGGTATGAACCTGCTAACGTTGCCGAACAACTCGACCGTTACGCCGCGCTCGGAAAACCGATTCAAATCACCGAATTTAGCGCTCAAACTTTGAATTACAACGACCGCAAGACTCCTCTAACAATTTCCGGCAATTATCAATCCGGCGTTTGGGACGCGGAAAAGCAGGCTCGATTTTACCGTGAGTTTTACACGATTGCTTTCGGCAGCCCGCAAGTCGAAGCGATTGTTACGTGGGGACTTGACGACGAAAGAGCGTGGCTGCCCGGAATCGGTTTGATTGACGCGAATGGAAATCCGAAACCGAATTATAAAGCTCTCGATCAATTGATAAACAAAGAATGGCGGACAAATTTACAAGTCAATTTAACCGAAGACAACACGGCTAAATTTCGCGGCTTTTTCGGCAGCTACGAAGTCGAAGCGGTCGTCAACGGCAAAACCGTTTCGACGGCTAAATTTGAGTTAAAAAAGGGCGACAAAAACGAATGGATTCTAAATCTTTAAAAGGCGAATTTATGTCTTCGATTGAAGTTTTGCTGGAAAGCGACAAAATTATCTCACAGGAAAAATCGCGTCTTGTCGAAATTACGAAAGAACCGTTTCAAACGGAGATTCTAAGCGGCGGAGTTGAAATCATCGAAAAGATTTTCGATGAATGGATCGAGTTGTGCGAAGAAGGCGCTTGCAATGAACCGTTTTTTCGCCCCGAATGGTTCGTCGCCTTTGTCGAAAACTTTGAAAAAGAAATCCAGCTCTTAACTGTTAGACGCGGCGGGAAATTGCGCGCCGTTTTGCCTTTGGT
The DNA here is from genome assembly GCA_036388995.1 of Pyrinomonadaceae bacterium. Classification (GTDB taxonomy): domain Bacteria; phylum Acidobacteriota; class Blastocatellia; order Pyrinomonadales; family Pyrinomonadaceae; genus JALZCH01. The sequence continues at coordinate 8,312 of DASVQU010000063.1, forward strand.
GAAAAGAAAGGGAAATCTTCACGGCGTTCCGGTAAGAAGTCTCGAAGCTGTTTATAACCTTAATACTCAGCGCTTTAATTTGATTCATGGAGCCGATGAAAGCGAACGAAAAGAAATCATCGAAGCCGTTTGGAAAGAAATAAAAAGACAGTCGAAATGGCAGATGTTGGAAATGCGGCTGGTCAAAAACGATAGCTGGCTTAACGATTTGCTTGTCATCGCCGAAAGCGAAAATTACCGGACGGGAATCTGGCAAATGGACAGCGCGCCTTTCGTTGCCCTGCCGCAGGGCGAGGATAAAGAAAAATTAATCAATGAATATTTCAGCGGTTTGAAAAAACATTTTCGTCAAGAGCTGAAAAGAAGGTTAAATCGCCTGAAAGAGCAGGGCGCAGTTGAATTCGTTTTTACTCGCGGCTATCAATCGGAACTGATGCAAAAATATTTCGAGTTGGAAGCCCGAAGCTGGAAAGGGCGCGGCGGAACAGCCGTCGCTTGCGACCCGAAAGTTGTCAAGCTGCACGACGATTTTGCTCGTGCAGTCGGGGCTCAGAATGCGCTTTTTATTTATGAGCTTAAACTTGACGGCAAAACAATTGCGATGAGCCTGAACATTCTGTTTGACCGGAAAACCATTTTTTGGAAAACGTCATTCGATGAAGAATACAAGCGATTCTCGCCGGGAAATCTTCTTATCAAGGAGTTTTTGGCAGACGCTATCAGAAACGATTCGTCCGAACTCGATATGCTTAGCCCGGCGACCGATTACAAAAAGGTTTGGGCGTCGGGCGAACACGAACACTCCGCGCTTTATGTTTTTCAGCCCGGAATTTTGGGCTGGATGCTTTGGAACTGGAAGTTTTCCGTTATTAGCCGTTTGCGTAAATTTAAGAAAACAGTATAACGCAGATAGAATTTAGCGTTTGATTTTATGCACCAAATTTCGATTCAGAGAGCAGAAGGAGATAACATTTTAGAATCGTTGCGCGAGGACTGGAAACAGCTTTTCGCGGCGACCGAATGTTCTCCTTTTCTGTCGTGGGAATGGCTTTCTATCTGGTACAAATGGTTTGGCGGAAACAGAGATTTATTCATTCTCAAGGCTTACCGCGAAAATCAGTTAATCGGATTACTGCCGCTTTGTTTACAAGAGAAAAGAGTTTTGGGATTAAAGCTCAAACGCATTGCTTTTATCGGTGAGGCGCAAGGCGGAGCGGATTATTTAGATTTAATCGCCAAACCCGAAGACAAAATCGAAATTTTATCCGCAATTCTCGATTTTCTAAAAAAAGAAAACAGTTTTGATTTGATTTGTCTGGAAAATCTGGCGAGCGATTCCGTAACCGCCGACTTTTTATTAAATTTTAGCGAGCCACAAACAAAACAACGTTTGCGCCGCGCCGCTCAAACAACGGCGGTTTGTCCGCAAGTCGAATTATCCGGCGATTGGGAAAACACTCTGAAACAAAGCAAACGCGCGAGCAATTTTAAACGCAGGCTCAAACAGCTTGAAAAAATGCCGGGTTTTGAGTTTCGCTCGGTGACTTCGCCGTTTGAAGCCGCAGATGCATTTGAAAGATTTTACCGATTACACGAAAAACGCTGGCTGAAAAGCGGCGGTTCCGAGTTGAGCGGGCATCCGCGTCTGGTTTCTTTTCAACGCGATTTAGTTCCAGCGCTGGCTCAAGCCGGTTTCATCAGATTTGACGAATTGTGGGTTGAAGGCGAATGCCGCGCTTCGGTTTACGGTTTGGACGACGGTCGAGCCTTTTATTACTACAATTCCGGTTATGATCTGGAATGGTCAAGCCGCAGCGTCGGACTCGTTTTAATCGGTCTTTCAATCAAAAATGCGATTGAGCACGGAAATTCTCTCTATGATTTTTTGCGCGGCGACGAAACTTATAAATTCGATTGGTCAAACAAACAAGCCGAATTAGTAACCGTCAAACTCAGCCGAAATACCGTTTCGGCAGTAGCGGACGAAAGTTTAAGTGCCGCCTGGCTCAAATTTAAAAACTTATCAAAATCGGCGCTGCCGTCCGATTTTTCCGAGAGCGTCAAAAATTGGCGACGCAAATGGAAAAGAAATTATCAGCTTTCGGATTTGGAAGCCGAAAAAAACGGGCAAATTGTATGAAACACAAAGTTTCAATCGTCATCATCGGGCGCAACGAGGAGCGCAGCCTCGGAAAATGTCTCGCAGCCGCTTTAGCCGCCGCCGAACAAATCGGCGGCGCGGACACGATTTTTGTAGATTCCGCTTCGACCGACAACACCGTCTCCGTCGCCCAATCTTACGGAGTCCGAGTTCTCTCGCTCAAACCCGATTGGCAGCTTTGCCCTTCAGCCGGTCGCTTCGTCGGCTCGCATTACGCCGAAGGCGATTTTATTTTATTCGTTGACGCCGATACGCTGGTTTATCGAGATTTTCTGCCTGCCGCGCTCGAATATTTCGACCAAAATCCGGAAGTCGGCGGAATCAACGGATATTTGGACGATTTGGATGAAAACGGTGAGCTGTTGGCGAATGCCGAGGAAAGATACGAAACGGCGACAAACGTCAAATGGCTGCGGGGACCAAGTTGTTTTTACCGCAAACAGGCGCTTTTAGAAGTCGGCTCTTTTAATCCGTATCTGGCAATGGAAGAAGAAGCCGAGCTTGGTTTGCGAATGATAAAAAAAGGCTGGAAACTGCGGCAGATTCCGATTCCGATGGCTTGTCACACGCGCTGTTATCACTGTCGAACTCTTAAAAGCGTCGTTACAACTTTCAAACGCGACATCGTTTCCAAACGATTGGGAGAAATCACAAAAACAATCGCTTACGCCTTCAAAGAAGGCAACGGTCTGATTTTCTGCTGGCTGCGGCTAAAAACTACAATCGTTTTTTTCGGCTGGCTTTTTCTGCTCTCGCTCAGCCTTTTGCTGCCGGAATCACTTTATCCGAAAGCGATTTTTGCCGCGCTCGTCGTTTTGCCGCTGCTCGCAATCTTCGGTAAAAAACGCAGCATAACGGAAACTTTACTTTTTATTCCCGCCAAAGTGATTAATTTTATTGACGTTTTATCGGGCTTTCACAAAATCAGCTTCAAAAATACCGCGTTTTATCCCTTGGATGTGATCGAACACAAAGCGCAGATCAATCGCAATTAAAGATTTTTTCACCACAGAGACACAGAGGCACAGAGAATTAAACAATAAAAATCTCTGTGCCTCTGTGTCTCTGTGGTGAAAATCTATCTATTTTGGCGTGGCTGTTTGAGCGATTTCGGAAACCGAAAAATAACCGATTGCTGCGTCGTGGTCTGAAATGCGTTCGGGGCGATTGGCGTCGTTGCGATAGGTTTCGGGGAAATCGGCGTTGACCCGGGCGAAACCGAAACGCGCGGCGTGTTTTTTGCCCGCTTCGTTGACCAGAAAATGATCGAGAATCTGCGCGTTTCCGGCGAAAATGTAAGAATAACGTTGCTCGTGCGGAATGTGATTGACCAAATCGGTCAAGTCGGGATTGACCAAATCATCCGAAGCCAGCAAAACCTGTTCTTTCGCGGCGGGTTTCCCAATCAGCGTGCCGATTACGTCAACAACACCGTCATTGAATTGAAAAGCATTGAAATCGCCGACCAGAATCAGCGGCTCGTTCGGGCTGGCGGTTTGCCGTTTTTGAATCCATTGCGCCATCATATCGGCTTGCACTTTCTTTTTCGCCCGCGTATCGCCGTCCGCGTCAAAATAACCGCGCAAAGATTTCAGGTGATTAACGACAACCGTAAAAGTTAAATTTTTATCCCCGTCTTTGAAACTGCCTTGAACCAGAAACGGCGGGCGGTCGAAAACCGCAACTTTTTTATCGTCCGAAGGGCGTTTGTATTCATCGGTTTTGTAAAACTGTTCGGTCTTGACGACCGAAACGCGCGCCGTGTTGACGAGAAAACCGCTGTCAATTCCGCCGATGTCGTTGCCGTCTTCGATAAACGCTTCGTATTTTACTTTCGCATCGTTCGCGTCCGCGTTGATTTTTTCCGCTAAACGTTTCGCCGTCGAAAGATTTTCCATTTCGACCAGAGCCAGAACGTCCGGCGTTTTCAGATAATCGCGGACGAAAATGGAAGTCTTTTTCAAACGATTTTGAAACGCTTCTTTGGTCAAAATCGGCTCGTTGGTCGAAGGCTCGTCCGTGTCGTCGAAAAATCTTTCGAGATTGGTTGCGGCAACGGTAAATTCGCCGGCTTGCGGAGCGACTACCGCTTTTGCCGCAATGTTTCCCGAAACCGCAGGCGATGAAGCCGCGTCGGGAAAAAGCGTCCAAGCGCGATATTGATAATCCAAAACTCCGACGAGATTTTTAATTGTCGCGCCCGCCGCAACGTCAATCGCCGCCGCGCCGAGCTGCGCGTCCGAATCAACCCGCAGCAATTCGGGATTGCCGTCGAAAACCACAATCGTTTTCGGCGGTTTCAGTGCGAGGGCTTCAAACGGTTCGATTCCAGGTTCGCGGAAAGGGCGCGGCGTGCCGGTCAAAACTCCGAAAAACGTTCCGTCGGTTTGCGAAACGGCGGTTTTTTCATCGGTTCTCCCGCCGGTCGGCGCGGTCACGGTTAAAGACGTGATTTTTACGCGCATTGCTTCGTAGCGTTCTAAATCGTCGAGCTTGCCGCGCGGGTCTAAATCAATCGCGGTTAAAACGGCGGGTTTCGGCAGCTCGTTGTTTTTTGAGATAACTTTGATTCCGTCCGTTCCGCGCGGAATGGTGATTTCGGTGATGGGCAGCGTTACGGGTTCGGATTTCGGGCGAAACTCGATGACGGTTCCGCTGACTTCAACGAGATTTCCGATTGTCGCATCGGAAGAAGGTTCTTTGCCGGTGAAAATCAAGATGGCTTCGGATGTTTTCGGGTTTTTATCATCCTGCCCGTCCGGCGTTTGAATATAAAAACCGTTGCGGACGCGCGCTGTGACGATTCCCTGAACTTCAACGTCTTTGCCTTCGAGCGGCGATGTTTGTTTATCGCCTTGAATCTCGGAAATCGGGCGCGGCTTGGCAGAAGCCGCAAATGAAAAAGTAAGAAAAAGAGTTAGAAAAAAAAGAACAAATTTTTCCATTTTTAGATTTATTGATTATCAACGCGCCGTTCCATAATGCTTTGAACGAGTCTCGGAACGTTTGAATAAAAATTATACCCGGTCAGCGCCTCGACTCGCTGCACGCTCGTGCGATATTGCCGCCAGTTTTGAGTGACGGTGTTGTCGTTCGGCACGATCACCGCAATTGTTCTCGTGTTTTTGTTTATTCGCTCCAAATCGTTGTCGCCGTTGGGCAAAACGAGAATAACTTTCCAGGTCACTGCGGGAACATTAACGCGATTATTGCCGATGCGCCCGCGCGAGCCTGCGCCGCCGGAAATTATGTAAAGCTCGTTTCCGGCTTGCGCCAGCGTTCGGGAATAAGATTCCAAATCCTCCCAGGCGCGTTGGTTGTTTTCCGGCGTCTGCGGCATCATATTGGTCATCAAAAACGTCGCCGAGTTGTCCGCGACCGAGCGCGTACGGTCGCCCGAAGGCGTCATATGTCCGCGGTCAAAACCCGAACCCGAATAATCTTCGGGCGTGACTTGATACCAACCGGCGGGCAAAGTCGGGTCGGGGCGGAAATCGTCCTGCCGGCTAGCGCTTCCAATCCAGCTTGCATCGAGCCGCCACGCAACCCAGTTCGCCGTCCCGTTGTCGCGGTGATACGACAAACTGTATTGCGGTTTCTGCATTAAATAATTAAAAGGATTATTGACATCCTGTGTTGCATTTGACGGATTTCCCAAAAGCAGCGGATCGTCGCCCGGCAGCGGCGCGGAAATCGTTAAATTTATCGTTGCAGTTGCAGCCCGAGATTGCGCGTCCGTTGATACTGTCGGAATGGTGAGCGAGCCTCCGGCTTGTGCGGCAGGAATTTGAATCTGAAACGAAAAAATATTATCGCCAGCCGTTTGGTCGCCGTTTGTGCCATCGTCAAAAAACTGCTGATTCGCAGCGCCGCCGATGGCGGTTAAATTCCCGACGACGGAAATGCCGGAACTCGCCGGGTCGGTCGCGGGAAAAACACGAACGGTCAAAATGGTAGTGCCGCCCGGCGAAATTGTATTCGGATTTGCAGCGCCGCTTGAAACCAGAATGTTTCCGATGTTTCCGCATAGACTTCCGGGGCTTTGCGAATTTCTCGGAACGGGCGCTCCGATTGTAAAATCGTTTGCATTGTTGTCCGTATCCTGACAGCCGTTGGCGTTGCGTTTCCCGGCAGTTGCCACGCTTAAATTTGGCGTTCGGACATTTTCAAAACAAGTTGCCGAATCGCCGTAACCGACAAAATCAATAATTGAAGAATCAATTGGGCAAGTTGCAGCGGGAAGCGGAACAGTAGTGCTGACGAGAGCAAATTTTCCCGAAGCGGTCGCCATATTGAGAACAAAAGTTCTTCCCGTAACGAGCGGCGCGATGTAATCCGGCGCGGGCAAATCAGCGCCCGCTGTGCCGTTTGGACCGAGTTGAATCAGAAAATATTGTCCGGGTTGAATTGTGGCATTCGGCAGATTTGTGACGAGCCAATCCGCGCCGCTTGCCGAAGCGTATTGCAGCGACCAGCCATTGATGTTGACGGGCGCGCCGCCGCGATTAAAAAGCTCGATAAAATCATTTTTGTACGCCGAGCCGCTCTGCCCCCCGCCGCCGTAAAATTGGCTGACGACGATGTTCGGCGAAGGCAGATTGTTAATTGAGGATTCCTGAGCCTCTGTTTTCCCCACGAAAAACCAAACGGCACACACACAAAGAGCGAATAAAAAAACAGATAAAATTTTCTTCATCAAACGATTCCTTTTGGAGTTATCGCACGGGAAAGGGAATTGGGTAAATTCAAAATTCTCACACAGGCGCTTTTATTGCAAGTTTTTGGTCAAATTATGGTGGAATCACTCGATCTTAATTCAAGCAGGAAGAGCAAATATAGCCGTCCTGCACTTCAACGTCGTCAATCCATTGTCCTTGCCGCCGCCCTCCGGTGTCCGTGCCGACGCGCCAGCGAAACTGGATTTTCTTTCCGACAGCCGAAGCCGGCAGATTAACTCGCGTTGTTATGAATTCGGCGTCCGCATTTGTCCCGCTTTTGCTCGACCAGGCAAATCTGCCAGCAAGCGGATTCTGACAGCAATTTTCAATCACGCCGTCGTAACCGCCGCTCGCAAACGAGCCGCCCGACTGCAAAATGTCGCGCCATTGACCGCGATTGTAGCGAATCTCCAAAACCGCGCCGTCGTAAAATTTGTTTCTCAAAAACGTTGATTCGAGATCGTATTTGTTGCGGAAAGTTAATTGTGCCTGCCGGGAATGAATCGGAAAAACCGGCGAAATCAATTCGTTCACGCCCGGTGCAACGGCTTCATCGGAAAACGCCGCCAAATGCGTTTGCATCGGTTCAAGCAAAACCGTTTTCCAGTTTTCCTGCGCTCCGCTTGACGCGGTCAGCCAGCCGAACGGCAACGCCGGTTGAAGAAGATTTGAAAAACTTTCCGCTAAAGCGATTCTTCTGACACCGACGTTTATCGTTTGCGTAAAAGCGCCGACGAGCTGCGCGCCGTCAACAAATCGAAACATCAAAATTATTTGTTCGCCGCATTGTATGTTCGACGCGGCGGTAAAAGTAAACGAGCGAACGACGGTTTGCCCGATGCCGACCGCTCCGTATTTTTGCGGCGGTGACGGGTTGATGAAACCCGTTCCGCCCGTCAACCCGACAACGAGATCGCCGGTCGGAGCGTTTCCGTTGTTTTTCAACGGAAGATTGATCGTTACAGTTTCGCCCGGTTCAACGGCTGAATTTTGAGCGCAGCTTTCGGAAACAATTTCAACGTTTGTTCCTTCAATCAATGCGTTCGGATGCAGCGCGATATTTAAAGCTACGTTTGCCGCGTCGGAGACTGAAACGACTTCGAGACGCAAGCCGTAACCGCGAGCCTCGACGGACAAATCGTAAGTTCCGGGCGGCAAAGAAAATTTGTAATTTCCGCTGGCATCTGTGTAGCGGACGTAATTTGAACCGATTTTGACGACCGCGTTTGAAATTGGCAATCCGGTTGCGGCATCAATCACGGTTCCTTGGACGGTGCCGGCGGGTGCGTTTTGACAAGTCGGAAATTTGAAATTGCCGACGCGCGTTTTCCACCCGAACTGGCTTTCCTGCTGGCTTTCCGCCGTGTAATATTCGTTGGTGTACCAGAAAGTGCAATCGTCCGTCGGGTCAACGACGAGCGTCGAATAATCGCCCCAGCGAAAACCGAACGCCGTTTGCACGCCGGTTCCTTCGTGCAAAACTCGTTCGGTTCTAACGGCGTTCGGCGCATCCGCAAAGGCGCGCCCGGAATACGCAATCTGCGGTTTTTTCTCGCTCGAAGACAAACTGTAACCGACCGCCAGATTGCCTTGAAAATCCTGCGCCGCGCTCGCCATCCAGCGGCTTGCCTCGGCGTCGTCGACTGTGAATTGATTTTGCACCGCAAATCCGGCGTTTTGCCCGTTTTTTCTTAATTCGTAAACACGGACGCCCGCTTGATAAGTTTGATTGACCGGCGAGGCGCGAACGGTTTGATTAAAAACCAGCGAATCCGAACCGCCGAGATTTCGATAAGCGACGCGATACATCAAGCGGTCGCTTTGCGAATCGAGCAAACTGCCGGGCGCTGGCTGCGCGATGTCCGCACGGTCGGGCGGGCTGGTCGGATCAAAAGCGGCGACGGCAATCGGGCTTTCGGCGCGTTCATTGAAAGTCGAAGCCGACGGATTTTGAAAAT
>DASVQU010000064.1:0-2916 GCA_036388995.1 Pyrinomonadaceae bacterium
ATCAACGTTCGCTGGCACGTTGTCAATCGCGGCGACGGCGTCGCCAACGGCAATATTACGCAGGCGATGATTGACAACCAGATTGCCGTTTTAAATCAAGCCTACAGCGGGCAAGCCGGCGGTTACAACACGCCGTTTCGTTTCGTCCTTCAATCGGTTGACCGCACGACGAATACAGCATGGTTCGCGCAAAACACCGAAGACGATGAATACGATATGAAGGTTGCTCTGCGTCAGGGCGGTTTTGGAACTCTTAATATTTATTCGGCTGGAATGACCGACGGCACGCTCGGTTGGGCTTATGTTCCCGAAGAAATTCAGCAATATCCGCATTACGACGGAGTTGTCTTACTGCATACGACTGTTCCGGGCGGTTCGGAAGCGCCTTATAATCTCGGCGACACTTTGACGCACGAAGTCGGTCATTGGCTCGGTTTGTATCACACTTTTAAAGGCGGCTGTAACAAATCAAACGGCGGCGATTATATTTTTGATACCCCGGCTGAAAGAAGCTCGGCATACGGCTGTCCTTCTAATCGACGCTCCTGCCCGCGCAGCGGCGGTTACGATCCGACGACGAATTTTATGGATTATACGGACGACGCTTGTATGTTCAAATTTACCGCCGGACAAGCTCAACGAATGGATTTAGCTGCGGAGATTTTCCGCGGTTTGTAAGAATCAATTTTTATTTTTCCGCAGAGAGCGAACCGGCGCGCCGGTTCGCTCTTTTTCTTTTGCCGTTAATTTAGCTTAAACTTTTACGATTAAATTTACTGAAAAAGGTTTTTATCAAAAATGCTGGACAGTTTGGGGAATTTGGAAAGAACACATACGTGCGGCAAGCTGCGCCGCTCAAATGTCGGTGAAACGGTTGTGTTGATGGGTTGGGCGGCGCGCCGCCGCGATTTCGGTCCGCTGATTTTTGTTGATTTGCGCGACCGCGAAGGAATTACGCAGGTGGTTTTCGACGAGCAGTTTTCCGTCGAGATTCACGACAAAGCCGAAGAATTGCGCGGCGAATACGTGATTGCCGTGCGAGGCGAAGTCGTGGCGCGCGACGAAGCAACCGTCAATAAAAAATTGGCGACCGGAGAAATCGAAATCCGCGCGAAAGAATTGCTGATTTTGAACGACGCCAAAACTTTGCCTTTCGTTTTGGAAACCGCCGGTTCGGAAAATCTGGCGAGCGAAGATTTGCGGCTCAAATATCGTTATCTCGATTTGCGCCGCCCACAGCTTCAAAAAAACATTCGGACGCGGGCGCGCGTTGTCGGCGAAATTCGCCGGTTTATGGACGAGCAGGAATTTACCGAAATCGAAACGCCGATTTTGATTAAATCAACGCCAGAAGGCGCGCGCGATTACATCGTTCCTTCGCGCATTCAACCGGGAAAATTTTTCGCTCTCCCGCAATCGCCGCAGCTTTTCAAACAGCTTTGTATGATCGCCGGACTCGACCGCTATTATCAAATCGCGCGCTGTTTCCGCGACGAAGACCTGCGGGCAGACCGCCAGCCGGAATTTACGCAGCTCGACATGGAAATGAGCTTTGCCAACCCGGAAATAATTTATCGCCTGATCGAAGGAATGTTTCAGCGCGTTTTTAAAACAATCGGTGTTGATTTGCCGATTCCGTTTCCGCGAATGACTTACGCCGAAGCGATGCGTCGTTTCGGTTCGGACAAACCGGATTTACGATTTGAAATGGAACTAACGGATTTGTCCGACGATTTGCGCTCGACCGATTTTGCGCCGTTTGCCGCGACTTTGGAACAAAAAGGCGAAATCAAATCTCTAACCGTGAAAAACGGCGCAAATTATTCGCGCAAGGTTTTGGATGAATTGCAGGAATTCGTAAAACGCTACGGCGCTTCGGCTCTGGCTTGGATAAAAATCGGCGACGAGATTTCTTCCTCGCTGCTCAAAGTTTTGGGACAGGAAACAATCGAACGCCTCGCCAAAACCGCAAGCGCGGAAAAAGGCGACGCAGTTTTGATTGTCGCCGGCAAAAAAGATACGGTCGCCGCGAGCTTGGGCGCGTTGCGCGTCGAGATTGGAAAGCGCGAGAATTTAATCAATAAATCAGTTTTCGCGCCGCTCTGGGTGACCGAATTTCCGATGTTCGAGTATCACGAGGACGACGACAGATTTTACGCGATGCATCATCCGTTTACCGCGCCGATGGACGAAGATTTGGACGTTTACCGGCAGGCGATTGAATCGGGCGATTTCGCGCCGCTCGTCAATGTTCGTGCGAAAGCATACGACGTTGTTGTGAATGGCTACGAGCTTGGCGGCGGCTCGATTCGGATTCATCAGGCGGCGGTTCAGTCGCTCAATTTCAAAGCTCTCGGAATCACGCCGGAAAAAGCGAAAGAACGTTTCGGATTTTTCGTCGAAGCGCTCGAATACGGCACGCCGCCGCACGGCGGAATCGCGCTCGGAATCGAGCGCCTTTGTATGATTCTATGCGGCACGGACAACATCCGCGACGTGATGGCGTTTCCGAAAACGGCTTCCGCGACAGATTTAATGATCGAAGCGCCCGGCGACGTTGACGCGGCGCAATTGGAAGAATTGCGAATAAACATCAAAGAATAATTATGCGGCGTTGATTTTCAATGATTAAATTGACGCAAAAACAAATCGAAGAAATTTTCGCTCACGCCCGCCGAGAATTGCCGAACGAGTGCTGCGGTTTGCTCGGCGGGCGTGATGATTTTGTTAATTCGGTTTACAAATTAAAAAACGCTGCCGCCAATCCGCTCGTCGAATACGAAGTCTCACCGGCAGATTTGTTTCAAGCGCAAAAGCTGATGCGGGGGCGCGGCGAAAATTTAATCGGGATTTATCATTCGCACCCGCGCGCCGCAGAGCCGTTTCCTTCTCAAACTGACGTTGAGCGGGCTTTTT
>DASVQU010000065.1:0-8025 GCA_036388995.1 Pyrinomonadaceae bacterium
CGCCGTCGGCTTCGCCGACAATTTCAACGTTAGGAAATTCAGCCAGCATTTTCCGCAATTTATTCCGCGCCAAACGCTCGTCGTCAACAATCGCCGCTTTCCAGATTCGTTTCATTCGTTCCCGATTTCCAAACGAACAAAAACCCGCCCGTCGCGCTCGAATGTTTCAAATTTGTGTTCGTTTGGAAACGCCTGCACAAGCCGTTTTCGCACATTTTGCAGACCAATGTGCGTTGATTTTCCGTTTCGAGCAAAACCATTTGCTGTTGCATCAATCCATTTTCCGGTGTTTCTGATTTCAAGGAAAAGCCGCTCGTTTTCTTTTCGCGCCCGGATTTCGATTTCAAGCGGCATCGAACTCGTTTGCATTCCGTATTTGACGGCGTTTTCAATCAACGGATGCAGCAAAAAGCTCGGCAAACGAAAATTTTCGGCTTCTGGCGCAACGTCTATTTTGATTTTTAGTTTATCTTCAAATCTCACTTGCTCGATTTCCAGATAATTTCTAACGGCTTCGATTTCATCTCGCAAAATCACGTTTTCATTTTTGGTGTGAACAAGCGAATAACGCAAAAATTCGGATAATTCGCCGAGCATTTTTTCGGTTTTTTGCGGCGATTCGTGAACCAGCGCGCTGGCAGAATTAAGCGAGTTAAAAAGAAAATGCGGGTTTAATTGATAACGCAGCATTTTCAATTCCGCTTCCTGTGCCAGAGCCTGCGATTTCAAAGCGTTTTCTTCTTCCTCGCGTTTGCTTTGCCAATACTTGATGCCGAAATAAAGCGCGCTCCAGGACAAAAACAAAAAAGGTTTGTGATGCTGTAGTGAAACAATAAAAGTGTCGGATAAATAAGCGATCAAGCTTTGCTTATCCGGCACCGGAAACCGTCTGATTCCTAAAATTGCGAAAATAATTTCACCTAAAATCAGCCAGAGATAAGCGGCGGCGATTGAACAAACAACGATGACCGCGCCGATTGTCAAAACATTCGGCTTTCTGTTCCAAACACGGTGATAAATCGGTCGCAAGGCGAATGTCAGAGCGCAGGCGACGACCAGATAAATAAAATAAACCGGAAAAAACCGCCCTTCAGCCGACAAATAACGGTCGAGAACATAACCCGACCAGCCGACGATTTGCAGCGTCCAGAAAAGCGATAAATTTTCCGTCAATCTTGTTCGCATTATTGCTGTTTGATTCTCGTGTAATGCGCCGCCGCGACTTGCCACGCGCCTTTTCGCTTTAAATATGTGCAGGTGAAATGAACGCGGGCGTCAATCCTGGTTCCCTGATAAACGTATTTTTCGATGATGTAGCCTGTCGAGACTGCCACGTCGTCATCGAGAAGCCGAACTTTGTGGCTTGCCTCGTCAATTTTGAAAACTGCATCCGGCGAAAACTCGGTGTAATCGGCTTTGACGTTGGCTTTTTTCTCTGCTTTAGTCAATATCTTGCCGTTGCTGCCCGTGATTAGAAAATCTTCGGCGACAATCCGGTCATAATCTTTCAAATCACGGCTTGAGTAAGATTCGACCTGCCATTGTCTATCCATTTTTTTAATTTCTTCAACAACTTTCTCGCTGCTTTGAGCGAAAGTACCAGAAAGTGCTGGCACAAACAGCAAAACGAAAACTCCGATTTTTTTTAACATAATTCCTCCGAATTATTTTTGAAAATGCGCCCAATCAAGCACCGGAATTAACCACTCTTTCATCGGGCGATAAATAAAACCGTGCGCCAAACCGGTTTCGAGCATTACTTCCTTGCGTTTATTAATTCCTTCGGCATCGTCAAAAACCGGCTGGCAAGTTCCGACCGAATCGCTTTTTTCGTAAATTGACAAAATGTTGCCGTGAAGGTTAATCAATTTCAAAAAATCTTCGTTTACGCCGCAACCCGCAATAATCACGAAATTGACGTTTTTGTTTTTCACATAAGTCGAAGTGACCATTGCGATAAACGCGCCTCTCGATGCGCCGACGACCGTGATGTTTTCCGGCGCAACGCCGTCTTTTAACAATTGCCGAACTTGGTCGGCGACTTTCGCGGCATACGCTTCGACATCGGTGTCTTTGGGGCGCGGCTCGCTGATGACGTTGAAACCTTCGGCTCGAAGACCTTCGACTATTTTCTCATATTCGTAAGCGCCGTATCTTTCGCTGACGGCTTTAACGCCCTGGTCTTCGACAATTTTTCCGTGCAAATAAAATAAGTATTTGGCGTTTTTATTCGCCGTTTGCGCAGGAACATCTTTTGCAGCTTGTTTGAGCGCAGCAAAATTTAAAGCCGCAAAATCAATTTCGTAAATATCGCCCCATCCGCGCGAGAAATAAAACTTTTTGCCGTCCGGCGAGACGAGCGGCGTGTATTCATAAACCTTCGTGTTGATAGTTTTCCCCAGCGTTTGCGGCGCAGTCCATTTTCCGCCGCGATTAAAGCTGACGTACAAATCGCCTTCTTCGCTTTCGCTGCCCGGTCGGTCGGAGCAAATTATCAAATAGCTTCCGTCGGGCGCGACGAACGGATCGGCTTCGGTTGCCGGAGTGTTAATTTCGCCGAGATTTTCAGCCTTTTGATATTTTCCGTTAACGAAACGCGAGCGATACAAATCGTTGTCTTTGCGCCCTTCAATTCGGACGGAAGCAAAATAAAGTGTGCCGTCTTTAGCCACCGAAGGATAATTATCGTAACCGGAAGAATTCACTTCCGCGCCTAGGTTTTGCGGCTCGCTCCAACCATTATTAGTTTTTTCGACAAACCAAATATCGTAATTCGCTTTCTGGTCGCGTCCGTTCGGGCGCGTCGAAGCGAAAAACAGGCGTTTGCCGTCGGGTGAGAGCATCGGTTCTTTGTCCTGAAACGTCCCGGAAAATGGCGCAACCTGCGGTTCGCTCCATTTTCCGTTCTCAAGCCGCGAAAACATAATTTGCTCGTTTCCGCGACGGTCTTTGCGGCGCGTAAAATAAACTGTTTTTCCGTCGGGCGTAAAAGTCGGATTATATTCGTCGGCTGCCGTATCAATCACGCCTTCGGCAAAACGCGCGGGAGTTTTGGAAGTTTGAGCCGTAATCGCGCAATTTGCAGCAAACAAACAAAGAGCAATTATTGAGAATATTTTTTTCATTTTAAGAATCTCCAAAATCAGATTTGCCTTTGCCAAAATACGCCGAAAATCCTGATTTATAATCTGAAATTTTGCGAGCGGCAAATAAACTTTGCAAGCGGCTGCAAAAACGGCAATTTCAATTTTTAAAAGGAAAATGCGAAGATGCTTGAATTAATTTATTCTGAAAGACATTATTTTTAAAGATATTTATGAGCAAAGGCATTACAAAACGCAGCGAAGATTATTCAGCCTGGTACAACGAATTGGTTCAGCGCGCCGATTTAGCGGAAAATTCAGCCGTGCGCGGCTGTATGGTGATTAAGCCTTACGGCTTTTCGATCTGGGAAAAAATGCAGCGTGCTTTGGACGATATGTTCAAGGAAACCGGACACTCGAACGCATATTTCCCGCTTTTTATTCCGAAATCGTTTCTATCGAAAGAAGCCTCGCACGTTGAAGGCTTTGCCAAAGAATGCGCCGTCGTCACGCATTACCGTTTGAAAAACGCCGAAGACGGAAGCGGTGTAATCGTTGACCCGGAAGCGAAATTGGAAGAAGAACTGATTGTCCGCCCGACTTCGGAAACCGTTATTTGGAGCACGTATAAAAACTGGATTCAATCGTACAGAGATTTGCCGCTCTTGATAAATCAATGGGCAAACGTGGTGCGCTGGGAAATGCGAACCAGAATGTTTTTGCGAACCGCCGAGTTTCTCTGGCAGGAAGGTCACACGGCGCACGCAACAACCGAAGAAGCGCAGGAAGAAACGAGCCGGATGCTCGAAGTTTATGCGACTTTTGCCGAACAATGGATGGCTTTGCCCGTAATACGCGGCGCGAAAACCCCGAACGAGCGTTTTGCCGGAGCCGAAGACACGCTTTGCATTGAAGGTCTGATGCAGGACGGAAAGGCTCTGCAATGCGGAACTTCGCACTTTTTGGGGCAAAATTTCGCCCGCGCTTTTGACGTGACTTTTACAAATAAAGCCGGCGAGCGCGAGCTGGTTTGGGGAACTTCGTGGGGCGTTTCGACTCGTTTGATGGGCGCCCTGATTATGGCTCACTCAGACGACAACGGTTTGGTCTTGCCGCCGAAGCTCGCGCCGATTCAAGTCGTGATCGTTCCGATTTATCGAGCGCCGGAAGATTTACAAAAAATCAGCGAAAAAGTGTCGCCGCTGGTTGCCGAATTAAAAGCCAGAGGAATTTCGGTTAAGTTCGATGATTCGGACAACAATAAACCCGGATGGAAGTTTGCCGAATACGAATTGCGCGGCGTTCCTGTCCGCGTAGCAATGGGAATGCGCGATTTGGAAAACGGCACATTGGAAATCGCCCGACGCGACACTTTGACGAAAGAAATACAGCAATTTGAAGGCGCGGCGGATTTTATTGCTAATCTGCTCGATGAAATTCAGATTAACATTTATCAAAAAGCCCTGACTTTCCGCGAAGAAAACACGCACGCGGTTAATTCGTGGGAAGAGTTCAAAGAGCAAATCGAGCGCGGCGGGTTTATTTCCGCTCACTGGGACGGAACTGCGGAAACCGAAGAGAAAATTAAAGAAGTAACTAAAGCGACAATTCGCTGCATTCCTCTGGACGCGCGCGACGAAGCCGGAAGCGATGTTTATTCAGGCAAACCTTCAAATCGGCGCGTTCTTTTCGCCAGAGCTTATTAAACTGCAAAAACACTGTAAAAGGCGGGTTTCCAACTCGCCTTTTTCTTTTGGTGTTTTCCGCAGGCGGCTTTTGTTATAAACTTTGACACTGTTTCGATTGATTTCTTACGAACTGGAGCTTTTATTTTGAGTCTTTTATTAGAAGGAAAACGCGCTTTTGTGACGGGCGGGACGCGCGGCATCGGCGCTGCGCTTTGCGAAGTTTTTGCGCGAGAAGGCGCTGACGTGGCTTTTAATTATCATTCGCGTGATGATTTGGCGGAAGCCGTTAAAGAGAAAATCGCCGCTTTCGGGCGGCGCGCGGAAGCGTTTAAGATTTCCGTGACAGATCGTGTGGGCTTGAAAAAGATGACGCGCGAATTGGTCGAAAAATGGGGCGGAATTGATGTTTTGGTCAACAATGCGGCTGTCAACAAACCCGACAATTTCGCCACAACCACCGATAAATCGTGGGATTGGGTGGTTGATACCAACGTCAATTCCCTTTTCGCAGTAACCAAGCCGATCTACAAACAAATGATCCGTCAGCGAGCCGGTGCGATTTTAAACATTACTTCTGTCGGCGCCCTGCGCGCATTGCCGACTTCGGTTCATTACGCCACTTCAAAAGCCGCGATGATAGGTTTTACCAAGTGTCTTTCGCGCGAAGCTGCTAATTTCGGAGTTTCCGTCAATGCCATTGCCGCCGGAATTTTCGATACCGATTTGGCTCACACTCTGCCCGAACGCCTGCTGCAAATGCACGATTTCTGGGTTTCCAAAGGAAGACTCGGCAAACCGGAAGAATTGGCGGAAGTAGCTGCTTTCGTCGTCAGCGACCGCAACAGTTTTATGAACGGCGAGGTGTTTATCGTTGACGGCGGCGCAGTAACTTAAAACCGCTTTTTTCTAAGTTTAATTTTAGTCTCGAAAAGTAAAAAGAGATCACGAAATCAATTAAAGAGCCGTATTCTCTTTTTGCTTTTCAGTTCGCTTACTGAAATTGAAATTGGATTTCAGCACTAAATCTTTTTTTTGCAATAACTTAATATTGACAAAATATTATAAAAACTTTATTCTGGTAATTGATTTTTAAATTGGCAATTTTTGAAAGGCGGGATAATTATGGCAAAACCGGAATTAATCGAATGTATGAATCGAGCGTTGGCGCTCGAATTGGCGGGAACCATTCAATATACGCAGCACAGTTTTTTGGTCACGGGAATCGAACGCGAAATTTATCGCAAATTCTTCCGCGATCAAGCGGAAGAAGCGCACGGACACACCTACGATTTGGGCGACAAAATCGTTTCTCTCGGCGGCGTTCCGACCGTCGAGCCGGCAATGATTTTGCAGGCGACCGAATTAACAGAAATGTTGAAAATGGATTTGGCGCTCGAACGCGAGGCTTTGGCAGGTTATATGGCGGCTTGGGAATTGTGCGACGATCATAAACCGACGCAGTTCTGGCTCGAAGAAAGAATCGCCGAAGAGCAGCTTCACGTCGAAGAACTTGAAAAACTGACGAACGAGCGAACATCGCGCGTTAATTCAGAACGCATTACGCTGCGGCAGGTCAGCTAAATTTTTAATAAAATCGAATCAGGAAAACTCCGGTTTAAGTTTGCACAAACTTAAACCGGAGTTTTTTTTGTTTATCCATTGTTTGATTTGAGCGCAGCCATCAAAATCTCAAAATCAGTTTCCAAATCTTTTCCCAAATGCACGCGCAAAGCGCGGCGATTGCGGTCGAGCAAAACTTGAAAATCGCCGCGCGATTGGGCGGCTTTGACGACGCCGAAAGTAAAACTTTGTTCCGGCACCGGAAAATCAATCGAATCGTCGCTCGTAATCTGCAAAAAGACGCCGTTATTTGCACCGCCTTTGTAAGCCTGCCCGGTCGAATGCAGAAAACGCGGTCCAAATCCGAGACAAGTCGCAGCGCGATAATTTTCTAAAACCCAGTGCCGTAAATTGCTTAAGATTTGAAAGCTTTCCGCATTCATTTCGAGGTAAGCGAGAAGCGCAAAATAATCATCCGCCTTGATTCGAGCAAAATGCGCGCGCAAATAATTCGTTAAAGATTTTTCGCCCGCGAGCAAAGCGTCCAGCTCTGCCAAATTGCGTCCGTCGGTGAACAGTTTGATTCCGCTTTCTTCGAAAAACGCGGTCTCTTCCGGCAACTCGCCCGTTTTTTCGTATTCTTCGGTAATTTTACGGGCTTCGATTTTCGCCGCTTCAACGTCCGGCTGATTAAACGGATTGATTTGCATTATGCTTCCGGCAGCCGCCGTGGCGATTTCCCAGCGAAAAAATTCCTGTCCGAGATTGCCTACGTCCGGAAGATTGATTTCGACAACCGGCTGACCGGCTCTGACGAGGGCTTCAATCGCGGCGTCTTCGTGCGGATTTCGGCTGCCTTCGAGTTTTAAATGAACAAAAATGCGGTCGCCGCCATAATTTCCGATTGGCAGAATTTCTTCGCGGTCAATCGGAATTATCGCCACGCCGTTTTTGCCCGTAGATTCGGCGATTAGTTGTTCGAGCCACGCGCCCAAATCGAAAATCTGCGGCGAGGTAAAAATCGTCAGCTTGTCGCGCCCGCTTCGGTGTGCCGCGACTAGAATCGCTCCCAGAACGACACCGGGATTTTTCTCCGCGTCCGTGTTTTGACAAGCCTCGACCATCAAAGCAGCACGATTTAAAAACTCGCCAACGTTTAAACCCATTGCTGCGGCGGGAATCATTCCGAAATCCGAAAGGACGGAAAAACGCCCGCCGATTTCCGGAAAACCGAAAAAGATGCGCCAAAAACCGTCGCGTTCGGCGACTTGCTGCATTTTCGAATTTGGATCGGTGATGGCGACAAACTGTTTTCCAGCCGCTTCGCGCCCGACTGTTTCCGCGACTCTTTCAAAGAAATATTGTTTAAAACAATTCGGTTCGAGCGTCGAGCCGCTTTTGCTGGCGACGATAAAAAGCGTGTTCGCCAAATCTATTTTTTCTTCCACCGCGCGAACCTGAGCCGGAACGGTCGAATCCAGAATGTGAAATTCGGGAAAATTGTCCTGCTTGCCGAAAGTAAAACTCAAAACTTCCGGCGCGAGCGACGACCCGCCCATTCCGAGCAGCAGAATATGACTGAAATTGCGTGCGCGAACTTCGTTTTGAAAATTTTCGATGCGCGCGATTTCATCCCGCTGTTTTTCGACAATCGAAAGCCAGCCGAGCCATTTCGCCTCGTCCTCGTTTGTCCA
>DASVQU010000066.1:0-21954 GCA_036388995.1 Pyrinomonadaceae bacterium
AATGCATTTTCAAAACTTGCAAGCGGTCTCAGCTATTTCCCGAATACGCTCTGGTCGCGTTTTAAAAGCAATTTTGAAGAAGTCGAATTATTAAAAGTAAAAGTTAAATTACGGGAACAGTTACGCACCGATTGGCAAGAGAAGGGCGAAGAACTTTTTAAGCGTATTGCCGAAATTCAGGAAACCGTCATTTTCGTCTTAGATGAGTTTCCGATGATGATTGACCGGATGGCGAAATCTGCAAATCATCGTGAGGAAGCCAAAACACTTCTTCGCTGGTTAAGGCGCTTGCGCCAAATGCCGGAAACACAAAACGTCAGGTTTTTAATTGCCGGTTCGATTGGAATCGGTCACGTTCTAAATGAATTGGGAGAAATTGCAACTATTAACGATTTTGAGCAATTGAGACTTGAGCCGTTTACGCCAAAAGTCGCCAAAAATTTGCTGGAAGATCTTGCCATATCTCACGAATTAGAATTATCTGCGCCTGTTAAAAACAAAATGCTCAAGGTTATCGGCGAACCGATTCCGTATTTTATTCAAGTAATTTTCTCTGAAGTCGCCAAAGCGAAAGCACAAAGCGATGAAAACGTTACGCCGAAGCGAGTTGAGAAAATTTATCGGGACAAAGTATTGGGCGTGGATTGCAAAACGTATTTCGATCATTATTACGGACGCTTGCGCGATTATTACGAGCCAGCCGAAGAAAAAGCCGCCAAAAGAATTTTGCGCGAATTAGCTCTCAACGAAAAGCTGACCCGTGATGTCTGCTATCAATTTTACAAAAAGGAAATCGGAAACGATGTGGACGTTGAGAAATTCAATCGAATGATGACAAATCTGGAAAACGATTTTTATATTCAATTCGATGCGGAGAAGCGAGTTTATTGCTTTGCTTCAAAACTGCTTCGTGATTGGTGGCTGCGTCATTACGGAATGGAAACAGAAGTTTAGATTTTTAGCGAGGTGAATAATGGAGTTTTTTTATAATCCCGATTTAATGAGCGAAGCGGACATTAAAGCTACGTTCGTAGCGCGTCAATCTTTAGTTGACGAACTCGTTAATTTAATCAAACGGCAGCCGGACGGCGCAGGCATTCAACACGTTGTCATTATCGCGCCGCGCGGAATGGGCAAAACGACGGTGTTGCTGGTCATACAATTTGCCGTAAAAGACAAAGGTTTGTCCGAACAATGGCAAGTTGTGCGTTTTCCAGAAGAAAGTTACAACATCTATGATTTGTCGGATTTTTGGCTTCAAATCTTGCAGCATTTAGCAACCGACACAAAAGACAATGAGCTTCAACAGCAAATTGAAAAACTACCTTCCGAATATCCGAACAACGAAGATTTGCAAGAAGTGGCTTATGCTCTGATCAAAGATTGGCGGCGTAAGAATAAAAAACGGATATTAATTTTGGTTGATAATTTCGATCAAATCCTCCAGCAAATCAACGACGAGCGCGACAACGCCAGACTGCGCGACGTATTGATGAACGATGGCACAATTATGCTCATCGGCGGCGCGACGACTTTCTTTCACGAAGCCAGAGCCTACGATCAACCGCTTTATAATTTCTTCAAAATCGAAAATCTCAACGATTTATCTTTCGAGCAGATGGAAGAACTCCTAATACGTCGAGCCGAACTTGACGGACGCAAGGATTTCGACAAAGTTCTTGAAAAACAAAGACCAAAGCTCCGCGCGCTCGAATTTTTCTCAGGCGGCAATCCGCGTCTGGTGCTGATGCTTTACCGCGTCATCACAAGCACCAAAATGAATGACGTGATGGACGGTTTGGAAAAACTGCTTGACGAAGTGACGCCATACTACAAAGCCAAAGTTGAAGCCCTGCCGCCGCAACAACGAAAAATTCTGGATTTAATCGCCCGCGAAAGCAGCCGGACAAACGAAGGCTTAACGCCGGGCGAGATTGCCAAACAAACGCGCCTTTC
The DNA here is from genome assembly GCA_036388995.1 of Pyrinomonadaceae bacterium. Taxonomy (GTDB): domain Bacteria; phylum Acidobacteriota; class Blastocatellia; order Pyrinomonadales; family Pyrinomonadaceae; genus JALZCH01. The sequence continues at coordinate 1,957 of DASVQU010000066.1, forward strand.
TCCTAACCAAGCCAGCGCGCAGCTCAAACGTCTTGTCGAAACAGGTCACATCCGCGCGGCAAATTTACGCGGACGTAATACTTATTACACGCTTTCGGAAAAACTCTACGCCATCTGGCATCAAATGCGCTTTGGTCGAAACCGCCGCGAAAAACTGCAATGGCTTGTTAATGCACTTAACGCAATTTTTTCATTGAGAGAGTTGAGCGATGCGACAAGCCGCTTAGATACAATTTTTAAGGAGCATTTCATAAAAGGGCAATTGAAAGATGCGCGCGATACGCTCGAACATCAACTCCTATTGACAGAAGCAATGCCTTTTTCGGCAGTTCGTTCACAAACAATGGAAAAGATTATAAATCATTATTTACAAATCAAAGAGCATTCAAGTCTCAAAGAACACTTAACCCAAGAAACGCTTGAAAACCTAACCTTTGAAACAGTTGCAGAACTTATAAATAATAAATGTATTGATCCAGCGGAAATAATAAAAATCCTAGAATCAAGAGGTATATCACAAGATGAAATAAACAACTTTGCTGCCACGTTTAATAGTATGGCAAAAAATCTTGAGGATGATAATTATGATGGATTATTAAAGAAATCTGAGCTAGCTTTGAAAATTGGAGTTAAATCATCAACTCTGTGGTTTGCAAATGGGTATGCACTTTTCAATCTTAAAAAATATGAAAAAGCAATAATAAGTTTTAATAAAGCCTTAGAAATCAAGCCCGATTATTACAATGCATTAGCTTACCGTGGGAACGCTTTCTTATTCTTAAATGATTATGAAAATGCATTAATAGATTGTAATCAGGCAATATCCATTGATCCTAAGAAAGCGAATGCTTGGGGTCTTAAATCATTTTTTTTGTTAAAAGAATTTTCGGAGAATTTATTAGATAAAAAATTGGATTTAGCAAAACAAAAATGGATAGAGACATTTAATTCCGTACGGCGAGCCAATTTCTTAGAACAAGTTAGTGAATCATTAAATCAGGTATTAATCAATACAGCCAAAGTTGAAGATTTTGATTTCGTCAAAGATTTAATAAGTGCAATGGGAGAACCGAACCCATTCTTTGCATTGGAAAGAGCAATCAATTATTTACAAACAAAAGACGAAACATTGATTGAAAAACTTTCGCCGGAAGTTCGCGGAGTTGTTGAGGAAACCATTCGCTTTTTGCAGGAAAAACCGGCAAACGAAAATCAAACGTCTAAAAAAACAAACAAGCAAAAGCGAAACGGGCGCGTTAACAAAAAGGCAAATCAAAAATCTTTGCCGGATTCAAGAGCAGAAAAGAAAACAACTTGAAGTTCTATATTTAATCGGACAAAAGTTTTTGAAAATCGGCTTGAGTATCAACGTCAAAAGCGGCTTCGGGCGCGGTCATTTGGGCAACATTGGCGGCGTGTTTTTTGATAACGGCTTTTGCGCCCGCGTCGCCTTGTAAATCGGACAGTTCGGCGAACATTTCGCGGGCGAACAGAGCCGGGACGCCCAGCGTGTCGGCGTATTGGCAAGCCGCAATCGGCTTTTTTGTTTTTTGGTAAGTTTCAATTAAACGGTTGAGAGTTTCCGGCGTGACGAACGGTTGGTCACAGACCATTAGAATTGCCGCTTCGATGTCCGTGTTTTCCGCCAGCAGAATAGATAAGCCCGTTTTGATTGAACCGCCCATTCCGCTCGCCCAATTTTCGTTGATTGCCGTGAGAACGGGCAAATCTTTGATTTCCGGCAGCAATTTTTCGGCGTTTGCGCCCAAAACAACGACAATCGGGCGCAAGCCGGAAGACAGAGCGGTTTCCGCTGCTCGGCGTAAAAGCGTTTTTCCTTCAAATGCGAGCAGTTGTTTCGGCTCGCCGTTCATCCGCGTGGACGCTCCGGCGGCGAGAATTATAATTCCGATTTTTTGCATCAGCTTCGCTCGTAAATCGAACCCGTTCGGTTTCGCAGAAAACCGCCCGCGCGATTGGCAAGAATGGCGTTTATTTCGGCAATAATCGAAAGCGCGATTGATTCGGGCGTATCCGCGCCGATGTCCAGACCGACGGGCGCGAACAGGCGCTTTAGCTGTTCGTCGGAAAATGTTTCGCTTTCGTTTGCTAATTCTTGCAGCAAGCTCTCGGTTCGGCGTTTCGGTCCCAAAACGCCGATGTAGCGGAAACGCCCTTGCAAGGCGCGACGCAGCGCGTGTTTGTCGCGCTCGAAATTATGCGTCATCAGGACGGCGACGGCGTTTCGGTCGTATATTTCGTTCAGATTCAAATCTTCGGCGCGCGCAATCCAAACCTCGGCGGCGGGAAATCTTTCCGGCGTCGCGTAAGCAAGGCGGTGGTCAACAACCGTTACATTCCAGCCCAGTTCTTGAGCCAAACGAACCAGCGGAACGGCGTCCGCTCCTGCGCCGAAAACAACGAGCGCGAGCGGCGGTTTAATCTGTTCAATGAAAAATTCGACATTACCGGAACCAGCGATTAACAATTTTTGACAACGCGGCAGCCCGGTTCGGAAAACATCGAGAATTGCTGAGCGAAGCGGCGTCGGTAGCTCCTGAAATCTCGCGTGATTCTCGTCGAACGGCATTATACCGGTTTCGAGAGTCAAAAATTTCGTTCCGATTGTGAGATCGGCGGAATCTTCCCGGTCAATTACTGTGGCGGCAAAACCGTACAGTCTCGCCTGAAAACATTCTTCGACAAACGCAAAAAACTCGCTGCCTCGCACGGGTTCGAGCAAAATCCGAATCACTCCTCGGCAGCCCATATTGAGGCTGAAAACCGAATCGTCGTTTGCGGTTGTGTCGTAGATTACGATTTGCGTTTCGCCGGTTTTCAAAACTTGTTTAGCCCGTTCCAAAACATCGGCTTCGAGACATCCGCCGCTGACGGTTCCCAAAGTTTCGCCCGTTTCGGAAATCAGCATTTTTGCGCCGGGCAAACGATAGCTTGAGCCGCGAACGTCAACAACTGTTGCTAAAACTGCTGACCGATGCGGCTCAAGATTTTTTACTCCGGCAATGATTTCCTGAAGCTCTTTCACAAAAGTTTTGCAGGAGTAATCGGCAAATCGCGGATTCGTTTTCCGGTCGCGTGAAAGACGGCGTTGGCGATTGCCGCCGGAACGCCGACCATTCCCAACTCGCCCATTCCTTTGACGCCGAGCGGGTTGACGATTTTGTCGTCTTCTTCGACAAACACCGTTTCGATTTCAAAAACATCGCCGCTGACGGGAACGTGGTAATGCTGCAAATTCGGATTCATTATGCGCCCGTAGCGATGATCAATTTCGGTTTCTTCGGTCAAAGCCATCCCGATTCCCCAAATCGCGCCACCCACTTCCTGACTGTGCGCGGCTTTCGGATTGATGACTTTTCCGGCTGCCGTCATTGCCAAAACGCGCGTCACCATAATTTTTCCAATCTGTTCGTCAACTTTAACTTCGACAAACTGCGCTCCGTGCGAGGCAATCGAGTATTTGCCGCGCTCGCCGAAATTCGGCATTGATTGATGCGTTACTTCTAATTTGTCGAGATTTTTAGCGCGCAAAGTTGACGCAAAATCTGCGGTTTCGCGCCCGGCAAGCTCGCTGACTTTTTTCATCATTTTCCGGCAGCATTCCTGCACCGCCGTACCGATGCTTGCTGTTGTTAAACTGCCGCCGTGAACCGGAGCTTGCGGCAAATCGGAATTTCCGAGTTCAAATTTTACTTTTTCCATCGGCAAACCGAGATTTTCTGCCGCAATCATTGTAATCGTCGTATAAGTTCCCGGTCCCATATCGCTCGCAGCCGATTGAACGAGCGCCGTGCCGTCGGGTTTTAAAACGATTTTCACCGTCGCCGGGGCTTGAAACGCGCCCCAGCGTCCCGTCGCCACGCCCCAGCCGACGAGCAATTTTCCGTCGCGCATCGAGCGCGGTTCGATCTTGCGGTTTTTCCAGCCGAATTTTTCCGCGCCTTGCGTGTAACATTCGCGCAGAGCCTTGCTCGAAAAAGGCTTGCCGTTTTGCGGATCGGTTTCGGCGTAATTAATCAGGCGAAGTTCGAGCGGATCAATCTTGAGCGCGTAAGCCAATTCGTCGAGCGCCGATTCGAGCGCGAACATTCCCGAAACCGCTCCGGGCGCGCGCATCGCAAACGGTGTTGATAAATTCGTTTTGGCGATTTTGTAATCAACTCGCACGTTCGGGCAAGCGTACATTTGCTGCGACACCGCCGTTACGTCTTCTTTGTAATCTTCAAACGGCGAAGTGTTGCCGACGCCTTCGTGAACGATTGCGGTTAATTTTCCGTCTTTTCCAGCGCCGAGAGCGACTTTTTGAATTGTGTACGGGCGATAACCGTGTCCGGTGTACATCTGTTTGCGCGTGAAAACGATTTTAATCGGGCGTTTTAATTCGCGCGCAGCCATCGCTGCGAGCATCGCTTGATAAGTCGGACGCAAACCCGCGCCGAACGCGCCGCCGACGAATGGAGAGATGACCGTCACTTTTTCCGCCGGAATACCGAAAATTGAAGCCAGATGATTGCGGACGTTATAGACGTATTGCGTTTTGTCGAAAATTTTTAATTTCTCGCCTTCCCACAGCGCGACCGAAGCGTGCGGCTCAATCGGGTTGTGATGCTCGACCGGAATCGTGTATTCGGCTTCGATTTTGACAGCCGCCGTTTTCAAAGCGGCATCGGCGTCGCCGTGCGGTTTCGGCGGCGGAGCTTTGGTTTCTTTACCCGGAAAATAAGCGTTGACGCGCGCCATGTGCAAATCGGTTTCGTGCGCTTTGCCGTCGTAAGCGATTTTTACGAGCCGCGCCGCCCAGCGCGCCTGCTCGAAAGTTTCAGCAACGATAAGGGCAACCGGCTGCTGGTTAAAATAAATCTTGTCCGATTGCAGGGCGCGAAACGAAATGCCTTCCGGCGCTAATTCGTCTTTGTCGCGCTTGTCGGTAAAAGCCAGTTTCGGCGCGTTTTGGTGCGTGAAAATTTTGACGACGCCCGGCTGTTTTTCGGCTTCGCTCAAGTCAATTGATTTGATTTTGCCGCTGGCGACGGTGCTTAAAACAAGATAGCCGTGCGCCAGATTCGGAGCGGAAAATTCCGCCGCATATTTAGCCGCGCCCGTCACTTTTGCCGCGCCGTCAACTCGGCTGGTCGGTTTGCCGATTAGTTTCGCCATTTTTTCACCTTCTCCGACTTGGAATTTGCTTTTTGTTTCGCTCTGGACTAAATATTTATTTGTGAAGGTTAACTGGAAAACAGACGAAAAGCAATCATCGCTTTTGTTCGCCCGCAGAGCCGCCCTGACCGGACTCAAAATTTATCATTGGCGCGTTGGGGCGGGCGAAATGCCCGAACAAGTTTCTTCAAAACACGAGCTTCATGTAACTCTTTCGGGCAATATGACGACCGAAAGACAAACAGCAACCGGCAAGTTGAGAAATTTGCACGCCTCACCGGGAAAAGTTTGTTTGACTCCCGCCGGACAGCCGATGTCGGCAGAGTGGAAAAATGACTTTGAATGTTTGTCAATCAACTTCGAACCGGCGTTGCTGATTCAAACCGCGCTCGGAATTAATATTTCGCCCAATTTTGAGCTGATTGAAACTTACCAGAAAAATGACCCGTTGATTCAGCACGTCGCGCTCAATTTACTTTCGGAATTCGATTCCGAAATCCCGGCGGGAAAACTCTATGCCGAATCTCTCTCGCAGACGCTTGTTTTGCACATTTTGCGAAATTACACCACGGCGCGCTTTACGCCGGGAAACTTTAACGGCGGGCTTTCAGGCTATAAATTGCGCCGCGCCACCAAGTTTATTCACGAAAATATCGAAGGGGATTTAACTCTTACTGAAATCGCCGGAGTTGCGGGTTTGAGTCAATTTCATTTTGCCCGCGCTTTTCGCCGCACAACCGGATTGACGCCGCAGCAATACATCACGCAAAAACGCATCGAACGCGCCAAACTGCTGCTCGCCGATGGAGATTTGCCGCTCGTCGAAGTGTCGCTTCGCGCGGGGTTTAAAAATCAAAGCCATTTCACGACGCTTTTCCGCAAATTTACCCGCCTGACGCCAAAAGCCTGGCGCGAATTAAAACACGCTTAAAGCAAACAGAGAAAATAAACAGCAAACAGGCGTAAGACGCCCGGCAATCAATTTTCATAAATTTGGTGAACCAACGAGGGAGAACCAAAAAGATGAAAACATTGCTGATTTTTATTTTGCTGATTTTGTCGAGCGCATCTGTTCCAGCGCAGACCGCGAAACAATCGTTCAAAAAGGCGACGCAGGCTGCGAAAGCCGGAAATTACGAACAAGCTCTCGCGCTTTATCAAAAAGCGCTGGAAACGGCAGATTCAAACGCTTTGACAAGTTTTTTGGCGAGAATTCATTACAACCTCGGCGTTTGTTTCTTTCATTCAAATCAACCTGAAAAAGCCGTGAAAGAATACGAACGAGCGATTGAATTGAGCGGCGGCTATCACAGAGCTTTCCGCGCTCTCGGATTGGCGCAGCGCGATTTAAAAAATTGGAAAGCGGCGAAAGAATCGCTCGTCAAAGCCGTCCGCATTTCGGGCGAGCGCGACGGCGAGGCTTGGTTTGATTTGGCGATGATTTTAATTGAAGAAAAAGATTTCATTTCAGCCGCCGAAGCCTTTAAACAAGCCATTAAAAACAAGAGCGTCGCTCTGGCGGCAAGCCACAACAATCTCGGCGTCATTCTGGCTTTGAACAATGATTTTCCGGCGGCTGAAAAAGAATTTGAAATCGCGCTGCAAAAATCCGACGGCAAATTCCGGGAAGCAAAAAACAATCTGGACTTTTGCCGCTACCAACGGACGAACAGGGAATTGCAGGCAAAACTGGAATTCGTGCGTTAAAAGCGACGATTTCTTAGATATGCAATCATCGCTTTACAAAAGTTTATCCGGCGTAATCGGCAAGCTCCGCACGCGCTTTCCGGTCGCATTAAAAATCGCGTTTGCAATCGCCGCAGCGACGCCGACGATTCCGACTTCGCCGATGCCTTTGATGCCCATTTTATTGACATACGGGTCTTCTTCTTTGACAAAAATCGTTTCGATTTCGCCGACATCGAGATTCGTCGGAATGTGATAATCGGCAAATGTCCGCGTTACGAAATTTCCCCAGCGTGGGTCGAGAATTGATTCTTCGTGCAGAGCTTGTCCGATGCCCCAAATCACTCCGCCGAGCATTTGCGAATCGGCTGTTTTCGGATTCAAAATCCGTCCCGCGCCGGTGGCTGCGACAACACGCCGGACTCTGACCATTCCGGTCAGGTCGTTCACCCAAACTTCGGCGAAGTTGGCGTTAAATGAATGCGAGGCGTATTTTTCGGCTTCCGGCAGCGGTTTCGCATCAACTCTGGTTTGAAACTCGCTGATGTTTTCGGAAATCATCAACTCAGCGGCAGTCGGGCGCACTTCAAACGCTTTGCCTGATTTTGCAATCAATTCATCGGTAATTTTCAGGCAGGCGTCGTTGACCGCGTTAGCGAAGCTCGACGCGCCAACCGAACCGACCGAACCGGCGGCGGGCGGTAAAGCCGAATCGCCGAGCTTGATGCCGACTTTTTCGAGCGGCAAACCGAGCGTGTCCGCCGCAATTTGCGCCAGAATCGTGTGCGTTCCGGTTCCCAAATCCGAAGCGGCAAGCTCAACGCTCGCACGCACATCATTCCCGTTTCGAGCCAATTTTACGATTGCCGAAGTGTCGCGCTGACGCGCCGGATAAATGCCGCAGCCGACGCCGTAACCGACCCAATATTCGCCTTGACGGTTTTGACGCGGCTCGAATTTGCGATTTTTCCAGCCGAATTTTTCCGCTCCGGCGCGCAAAGCCTGAACGAGCGAGCGCGACGACCACGGCTTGCCGGTCAAAGGATCTTTGGCGGGTTCGTTTTTGATGCGAAGCTCGACCGGATCAATTTTTAATTTATAAGCCAATTCGTCAATCGCCGATTCGAGCGCAAAGCTGCCCGCGGATTTTCCGGGCGCACGATTGAAAGTCGGTAAAATAACGTTCATCGGCGCGACTCGATATGTAATCCGGCGATTCGCTGCTTCGTACATATGCGCCGAAACGTCGCCGCACGGCTCGGCAAATTCGCCGTTGATTGCGCAGTGGGTCGTCGTTTCGTGAGAAATAGCGGTCAAAATTCCGTCTTTCGTTGCGCCGAGTCTGATGTGCTGATCGTTTCGCTGGCGCAAGCCGACCGAGTTAAACATCATTTGTCTGGTTAGAGCGAGCTTTACCGGGCGCTTGACGATTTTCGCCGCCATTGCCGTGACCGCAACGTGTCCCCAAGCCCCGCCTTTTGAACCGAAACCGCCGCCGATGTGCGGCGTAATGACCCGGACGTTTTCCGGTTTTAATCCGAACGCCGTCGCCACCGAATTCTGTACGCCGTTAACTACTTGCGATTCGTTATAAATCGTTAATTTATCATCCGACTCCCAAACGGCAATTGTCGCGTGCGGAGCCATTGGGTGATGATGTTCAATCGGCGTTTCGTAAATCGCGTCAATTTTGAATTCGGCTTCGCTGAAAGCTTTTTCGACATCGCCGCGCGTTACGTCCTGCCGATCTTCGAGCTTTGGTTTCGAGGCTTGATTTTTCTCGGTTTCAAAATCAACTTTTCCCGCCGATGCTTGATATTTAACTTTGATCAAATGCGCTGCAAAACGCGCCTGCTCGAAAGTTTCGGCGACTACGACGCCGATATTTTCGCCCCAAAAATTAACGTCCGGCGTTTGCAGCATCGCGCCGCCGCGCACGCTTCGCGCCGAACCCAATTTAGGCGCGTTTTTGTGCGTAATGATCGCGAGAACGCCGGGAGCTTTTTCCGCCGCCGTTTGGTAAATCTCCAGGATTTTTCCCGCCGCCGTTTCGCTTTTGACGAGAAAGCCGCAGGCGACGTTTTTGATGGGAAAATCGGTCGTGTAAGAGGCAGTTCCCGTTACTTTCAAAATTCCGTCAATCCGGTTGACGGCTTCGCCGGTCAAGGTTTTTCGCTTGTTCATTTTACTTCTCGAATTTTCCGCCGATTCGGTTTAAGCGACGCCGCTCATCGCGCGTTCGAGCGCGCGGATGACGGCTCGTTTGCCGAGTTCGACTTTGTAAGCGTTATGTTTGAGCGGTTTCGCATCTTTCAACGCGGCTTCGGCGGCTTGGCGAAAAGTTTTTTCGTCGGCTTTTCCGGCGGTCAAAACAGCTTCGGCTTCCGATGAGCGCCAAGGCTTGTGCGCGACGCTGCCCAAAACGACGCGGGCGGATTTGATTTTATCGCCGCTCATTTCCAGAGCCGCAGCAACCGAGACGAGCGCGAAAGCGTAGCTGGCGCGGTCGCGAACTTTTAAATAATAAGATTTGGCGGCAAACGGCGATTTCGGCAGCTCAATAGCAGTAATCAATTCGCCGTGCGCAAGATTGTTGTCCTTTTCCGGCTGGTCGCCGGGCAAGCGGTGAAAGTCGTTGATCGGAAGTGTCCGCTCCTGCCCGTTCGTCCCGCGCACGCGAACAACGGCGTCGAGCGCGTAAAGCGCATTCGCCATATCGCCCGGATAAGTGGCGACACACTGTTCGCTGTAACCCAAAACGGCGTGAATGCGGTTGATTCCTTCGCGCGCTCCGCACCCCGTTCCCGGTTCGCGTTTGTTGCAGGGCATTGCCGTGTCGTAAAAATATTGACAACGAGTGCGCTGCATCAGATTTCCGCCATTCGTCGCCATATTGCGGATTTGCCCCGATGCGCCCGCCAAAATCGCCTGCGAGAGAAGCGGATAATTTTGCCTGATAATCGGATGATTCGCAGTATCGGTGTTGCGCGCGAGAGCACCGATTGAAACGCCGCCTTTTAATTCGCGGATTTGCGATAAATTGAGACGCAAAACATCAATCAGCGCCGAAGGGTTTTCGACGCCTTCTTTCATCAAATCCAAAATGTTCGTTCCGCCCGCCAAAAACTTGGCTTCTTTATTTCCGGCAACCGCGTTTACGGCTGCGGCGGCATCGGTTGCGCGCGAATAATTAAACGGTCTCATCGGTTTTCTCCTCTCCGGCAAATTCCCAGGTTTGCGCGACCGCTCGTCCGGTATGAACCTCACGAATTGCTGCGACAATGTTCGGGTATGCGCCGCAGCGACAGAGATTGCCGCTCATTCGCTCGCGGATTTCGTCATCCGAAAGCTGAACGCTGCGCGCTTTTGAACGCATATTGGCGGTCACATAACTAGCTTCGCCGCGTTTCGCTTCTTCGAGCAGAGCGACGGCTGAACAAATCTGTCCCGGTGTGCAGTAACCGCATTGAAAACCGTCGTGTTTGACGAACGCCGTTTGCAGCGGGTGAAGCTGTTCGCCGTTTGCAATACCTTCAATCGTCGTAATGTTTTCGCCTTCGACCTGCATTGCCAGAGTCAAACACGACAAGACGCGCCGACCGTTTACCAGAACGGTACAAGCGCCGCATTGCCCGTGATCGCAGCCTTTTTTCGAGCCGGTCAAACCGAGCCGCTCACGCAAAGCGTCGAGCAAGGTCACGCGCGGCTCGACATTGACGGTGCGTTCCGTGCCGTTGATTTTGAGTTTGACGGGAATGTTATCGACTGCGGCGGATTCGGCAAAAATTGCCGATTCGGGCGTTTCGGTCGCCGCCAGCGCCTGTTGTTCGAGCAGCAGTTGCGCGGCGAAAACGCTCAATCCCGCGGCTGAGACTTGTCCTAAAAAATCGCGGCGAGATTCGTCAATCAAATTCGCCGTATTGTGTTCATCGTCATTTCTCAGATGAGAATTCGCCATACACGGCGGAAGACTGGAAGTTTGCTCGTCCATAAAACCTCTTTTTACTGCGGCGATTCGGGAAAAACTCTTAGAAAACTAAGAACATTTTAATTTCTCGCCGGTGATAATAGCGAAGAATCGCTGAATAGTTTTAAAAAGATAGCATAAATGGCTGCTGACAAAAATTAAATTGTCCGATGCAAAACAGAATAAACAGATAAATTGTGAAACGATTTTAAGACTTGACGATCCAAAAGGGAATTGGCGACGCGCGGCGGAAAAAAACAATCCGTTGCGGAGTTTAAATCAATGGAGTTATCCGATTTTAATGACCGATTGCTGGAAACTACGGCGGGAGATTTCCCGCTTGATGAATATCGTCTGCGGCTCGGCGAACGGGAACTGAGCATTTTGCACGTCGCGGCAATGCTCAGTCACGGAGATGAATCTCATTTTCTGCTCGAAACCGAAAATCCGTTGCCGTATGGCGTCCAGCTTTGGTCTGCGACAATTGCGCTTGCGCACGACATCAGCGCCCGCGCCGATTCGATTCGCGGCAAACGAATCCTGGAATTAGGCGCAGGAACCGGATTGCCGGGAATCGCGGCTGCTTCGCTCGGAGCGGCGAAAGTCGTCCAGACCGACAAAAACCGGCTGGCAATGTCGCTTTGCAAACGCAACTGCGAGCGAAACGCCGTCGAAAAAGTTGAACATCGGATTGCGGATTGGACGGATTGGAGCGACGCGGATCAATACGATTGGATTCTCGGTTCGGATATTCTTTACGGAATCGAAATGCAGCCGCATTTGCGCCGGATTTTTGAATCGAACCTCGCTTCCGGCGGGCGAGTTCTGCTTTCCGATCCGTTTAGAAGCGGAAGTTTGCGGCTAATGGAGCAAATGGAGACGGACGGTTGGGCTATTTCAATCAGCAAATGGAGTATCGGAGAAGAATCCTCGCCCCGTTCGGTTGGAGTTTTCGAGCTAACGCCGCCGAAGCAGAAAAAATAAAAATGACGCGTTTTTAAAGCCTGAAATTTTCGTCCCGGCGCTTAACTCAATTGTTTTTCTTAATTTCCGGCGGTGCAATGGCTCGCGGTAAATCGCCGTCGTCGGGGACTGGAATGAGCGGCTGTTTCGGCGGTTTCTTAGTGCTCGGACGTAACATCGGCGGCAGATTCGGGCGCGGAATTTTCACGCCGCCCCCGTTGTCCGTACGTTTGAGAATCGCGCCGCCTCCGCCCGCGAGCCAGGTTTTCGAGCCGCCGCGATAATAGACCGAAAACAGCGGGCTGCTCGTAATTGTTTGAATTAACTCCCAATTTCGCCCGCCATCGCTTGTGTGCAGGATTCTTCCTTGTTCGCCCGTGACGAGAATATCGTCGGCGCTGGCGGCGGAAACTGCGTAAAATCTCGCGTTGATTCCGGTTTCGATGCCTTGCCACGTCGCTCCGGCATCGTCTGTTCGCAAAACCGTTCCGCCTGCGCCGACGGCGTAACCGCGTCGTTCATTGGCAAAAACAACCGCGTTCAGGGAATCTTTCAAGTTTGTTTTAATCGAGGTCCACGTTTCGCCTCCGTCAACGGTTCGCAAAATCGTGCCTTCGCCGCCGACAATTACGCCGATTTTTTCGTTGACGAATTTAACGTCTTCGAGCCAGACAGATTTTTCGGCAAATTCCGGCTCCCAATTTGCGCCGCCGGTCGTGGTTTTTAAAATTGTGCCGTTCGCGCCGACAGCGAAACCTTTGAGAGTTGTAATGAAAAACACGCCAGACAAATCTTCTTTGACGTTTGAAATCCCTACGCCCCAACTCTGCCCGCCGTTGATCGAGCGCATCGTTGTTCCGTTGTCGCCGACCGCCCAGCCGCGTTCCTCGTTGACGAAATAAAGCGAATTAATTCTCTGGCGCGTTCCGGCATAAACCGGGATCCAGTTTCTGCCGCCGTCTTCGGTCATCAAAATGCGCCCGCGCGCTCCGGCAGCCCAGCCAATCGAGTCGTCCAGGAAAAACAATTCGGTAATCGAATCGCGCCCGCCTTCTGAAAGACGCCGCCATTGAAAACCGCCGTCGTCGGTGCGAACCATAAGCCCGTCTTCGCCCGCCGCCCAGCCGGTAAATTCATCAGCGAAATGAACCGAGACGAGGCGCGGATTTGTTCTGACCGTAAACGGCAGCCAGGTCCGCCCGCCGTCACTCGTCAACCAAACTGTGCCGCTCGCTTCGGTCGCCCAACCGTTTTGTTTGTTTGAAAAACTGAGCGACAGAAAATCCGGCTGGGCGAAAATGTTCACTTTTGCCCAAGTCGCGCCCGCGTCTTCGCTCCGCAGAATCGTTCCTTTTTGTCCGACAACGACGATTTCGGATTCTGACAGAAACGCGACTCCGGTTAAAAGCCCGCCCGGCTCCAAGATCTTTTCCGTCCAGCTTTCGCCGCCGTTGTCCGTCATCAGCAAACAACCGTTCGCGCCGACAACAGCGCCGCGCAGCTCGTCAAAAAAAGAAACTTGAACGAGATGTTCCCCGGTCGCGTTTTTTTGTTTGCTCCACATCAAACCGCCGTCGGAAGTTTGATAAATCGCGCCGTAGCTGCCGACCGCCCAGCCCTTCTGAAAATTTTTAGGCGCAAACGCGACGGCGTAAAAATGATCTCTCCCGTCCAGCTTAATTTCCCGCCACGTTTCACCGGCATCATCGGTCAGTAAAATCGTCCCGCGCCCGCCCGCAATAACCGCCGTTTTCTTATCTTTGATAAAAATGCCGGAAAGCGTGTTGCTGACGGGCGACGTTTGCCGCCGCCAATTAAAACCGCCGTCTCTGGTGTAAAGAATCGTCCCGTCCGCGCCGACCGCCCAGCCGGTCAATTTATCCCCCGCAAATCGAATCGCAAAAATCGAATTCCCCTGCGGCAAAGGATTTTGCCATTCCCATTTAGGTCGAAAATCCTGCGCCTTTGTTTGAATGGGAAGAAACCACAGACACAATAACGCACAGAGGAGGAGAAGAGGAGAGGAGGAGAAAAGGAGACAGGAAGGCGAAAAATCTCCTTTTCTCCTCCTCTCCTCTTCTCCTCTTCTCAATGTCTCTGTCAAGTATTTCATTAAATCTTTGCGGTCTTAGCAATTTCGGCGGCGTCCGCCAGCAGTTTTTCGTCAACTGCACCGACTGTGGCGATTTTGCGAGCCGTTTTATCAACCGTTTCCTGCAATAAATCTCCGGCGTGACCTTTCATCCATTGCCACGTAATTTTATGACCGCGCGCGGCGTCGTCCAATTTTTGCCACCAATCGAGATTCGTTTTTTTACGAAATCTGCCGCACATTGTTTCGACGACATAGCGCGAATCGCTGAACACTTTAACCGTACAAGGCTCGCGCAAAGCGTTTAAACCGAGCGTCGCGGCGGCAATTTCGGCTTGCTGATTTGTTGCCTCGCCCAAAAATTGACCGACGGCTTTCCAATTTCCCTTAAAACCGAGCAGCGCAACGGCAGCCGCGCGCGGATTTTCGCGCCCGTTGCCGATACTCGAACCATCGCAAACTATTAAAACTTCTTTCACTCAATTTTCACGCAAACGCCGCAAAACAAAGCGGGAACTATCAACTATAAACTATTAACTATCAACTGTATGTTATTGCAAAACAGTTGATAGTTAATAGTTTATAGTTGATAGTTCAAAGCCGTTTTGACCATTTTCATTTGCTGCCTTGCTTATCTTTCTGCGAGATTTATTCTTCCGCCGAAACCGCGCTTTGTTTTCCGTTAACCTGGATGTTGTAATCCACGTTTTCCTCAAAAGTGTCGTCGTGGGAGATGACAAAAAGCTGATCGAAATTGCGAATTTGCCCGATTTGCTGCGCCAATCTTTCGCGCCGCTCTCTATCCAGATTTGTCGTCGGCTCGTCGAAAAACGCTACGCGCACATCCGACAATTGTTTTAAAAGCGCCAGACGAACGCTCAAAGCCGCCGCCATTTGCTCGCCGCCGGAAAGATTGATAAACGGGCGCTCGTGTCCCAATTCTTCGAGAACGATTTCGTAATCCTCCGTCCAGCGAAGCGAGCTTTCGGCGCTGCCCGAAATTTCGCGGAAAATTTCGTTTGCCTCGCGCGAAATCGAAAACAAATAACTTTTCGCCACTTCGGGCGCCGCCTTTTTGAGCGTGTCGCGGATGAAATCGGTTGCCTCGAAAACGCGGTCGAGCTTTTCTTTTTCCGCAAATTCGGCTTGCATCTGTTTTCTGACCCCCGCCAGACGCTCAATTTCCCGCCGCAAATCAGCCTCGCGCCGACGCTCCTGCGCGAATTCATTTGTCGTCGCCGCCTCGCGCCGCTGCGCGTCGAGCAAAGCCGATTTTTCGTTTAAATGCTGTTCGTGATTGTAATTCTCAATCGCCGCTTTGTATTCGCCGGAAACGGCTTGAAACTCGTTTTCGAGTCTTTCGGTTTCTTCGACGGCGTTTGCCAATTCGTTTTCACGCGCGGGCAAAGTCGCGGCAATTGTTTGATTTGCCAGAAATGTTTGATACGCCGACAAAGTTCGGTCGCGTTCCCGGCGAACTCGCGCCAAATCTGCATCCAGCGCTGTAAAAGGCGTCAGTTTTTCCGATAAAACTTGAACGGCGCGCTCTTTTTCGGTCAAATCGTTTTTCGCCGCCGCGATTCGCTCGCGCCAGGCGATTTCCTGTTCAGCGTCGCGTTTTAAGCTCGCGGCGCGCTCGCGGGGATTTCCAAGCTCTTTTAATTTATTTTCTATTTCCGTCCAGCGATTTTCGATCTCGGGCAGTTTAGCGGCAGCGATTTGTTGTTTTTCCTGTTCGGCTTTTAAAGCGATGCCTTGTTGTTTCGTATCTTCCAAGCCTTTTTTCAAACCCTGAATTTCAGCGTATCTTCTCGCCTCTTCGTTTGCTGTCGCAATTTCGTTTTCGATTTTTTCGCGCCGTTTTTTTAATTCATCCAGCGTTTCCGGCTTAAAACCGTTAAAAGCGGCGATTTCGCTTTCGATTTTTTCGAGCGTCGCCGCACGCTGTTTTAAATCGCTGCGCCCGGTTTCGACCTGATTTTGTAAGCTTTCAAATTTAGCGAGCTGCCGCTCGGCTTCGCGCGCCGCCGAAAGATTCCGGCTCACCGACTTTTGTTCCTGTTCGAGCGTTTCCAGCCTGACATAATTTGTGGAAAGCTCTGTCTGAAAATAACTTTCGAGCGTTTCGCCTTCGCGGATGTTCAAACATTTTTGGGAAAGAATCGGACACAAACCGTTTCTGACTTCGCCGCGAAACTTTTCGTCGTGTTGAATTTTCGCCTGCATTTTAGCGATTTCGGCGACCAAATCATTTTCCTTAGCATTTAACGCGACCGTATCGCGGGCGAGACGCGAGATTGCGTCAAAATCCTTAAACTGCCGTTCGTTTTCAACGAGCGCGATTTGTAATTTTTCGATTTCCTTTTTGAGTCCGGTACGTTGCGGAACAAGCAGCCGCAAGCTCGTTTCGGCTTCGAGCGCGTCTTTTAATTTGGTTTCGATTGCGCGTTTTTCCGCTTCAAGTTGTCCGATTCGCTTTTCGGCGTCCGCGCCGCGTTCCGCGTCTTTGATTTTTTCCAGACTTTCCTTGTAGTTTGCGCGCCGCCCTTCGATTTCAGCTTCAAGACGCGCAGCTTGACGCGCGGCTTGCTCAGCTTCGGCGCGCGCAGTTCGCAGCGTCTCGCGCTCGGTTTCAAAACGAGTTTGTTCTTCGATTTTCGGCTGCAAATCCTGAGCTTGCCGCGCGGCATCAACTGCTTTTGCAAGATTTTCTTCCAGCCGTTTTAACTCCGATTTTGCTTCACTCAAAAACGATTCGGCGCGATTTGCTTCAGTTTGAATTCGATTGCGCTCAATCTGCTTGGCGTCCAAAACATTCAGCTCATCCAGTGCGGCTAAATGTGAACGATAATCGATTTCGACGGCGGTTTGTGCGGCAAGCGCGACGGCTGCTTGATCGCGTTCGGCTTGAAATCGAATTTGCGCCGTTCGCGCCGATTGAAACTGTACTTCCAAGCGGTCGCGGCTGGCGCGAGTTTCATTAACTCTCGTTTCCGCCCGGTCAAATTCGGCGACCGTGCCGGTTTTTTGAGCAATTTCGGCGCGTAAATCTTTTAAAATTGTTTCGAGTTCGGCGATTTTCCTTTCGGTTTCACGGTGCGCGTTTTCGATTTCTTCAAGACGCGACAACTCATTTTCGGCGACCGCGATTTTTGTTCGCACATCCTGAAGGCGTCGCTCGACATAGCGCACCGTCGCGAGCAGCTTTTCCGCGCCCTCGCGGTATTCTTCGACCTTTAAGAGCCGGTCGAAAGACGCTTTTCTGATTGCGGGCGGTTCGAGAAAAATCGCCGTCAACGTTCCTTGCGGAACTCCGATTGCAGAACGAAACAGCGTTTCCAAATCCGTGCCCGGTTCAACGCCGAGATGCTGCTGCAAAAACCGAGAAACCTCGCCTTTCTTCTCGGCGATGCGCGTTTTCAATTCCAGATCGTAAACGTAATAACCGTTTCCGGTGTCGCGGTAAACAGTGTAATGACGCCCGTCCAAGTGGCTTTCAAACGAAACGCGAGCGATACCTTTTTTCGAGCCGCGCCGCAGAAAATCGTCTTTTTTGTAATCGAGCAAATCAAACAGCGTCCACGCAATCGCTTCGATAATCGTGGTTTTGCCCGCGCCGTTCGAGCCGGTGATGGCGGTCGTCCCGCGATGAAACTCATAATTGGCGGCGGCGTGAGATTTAATGTTTTCGAGTTCGACTCGGGTGATATGCATAGCCGATTGTGAAAACAAAATTTTCGCAAGAATTTAGCCTTTAAGCAAATTTGCCGAATAAAAATTTACTTTTGTACGGTAGTGGACGGTAAGTTTAAGCAGAGATTTTAAAATAGAATAAATTTCGATATTGTGAAGGGGGATTTTTATGGCAACAGCAACTGGAACACAACAAGGTATGAGTTCAAGCGAATTTTATCAAGGCGGACAAGACCCGGTTTCGCACACCGAAGGTACGGTCGCAACAGCGATTGAATCGCAAACCGCTAAATTACCGTCGGATTTATTTCTCTGGGCGGCGGTCGGCTCAATCGGCGCGTCAATGATTCTTGAATTTTCGGGCAACACCGAAAAAGCGCACTGGGTCGGTCAATGGGTAGCTCCGTTCCTGCTCCTCGGCGTTTATAACAAGATTGTTAAAGTCGCAGGCACAGACCGTTTGCGTCAATAACTTTTTTAACGAAAATTTAAAAAGCCTTGACGAGCGATTGAAAATCGCTCGTCAAGGCTTTTTTCGTTCAATCGCTTTTACAGGCTTATTTCAAGTGCCATTTGATTCGGGTGTAAGCAATGCGAAAGCCTTGTTTTTCGGCATTTCGCTGCGACTGACTGCCCGGCAATGCGCCCATCATCGCAATCTTACAGCCCTGCGCGGCGGCATAACGCAAACGCACATCGAGCAGAGCCAATTGCGCGCCTTGCCGCCGACCTTCGGGAACAGTGCTTGCGCCTGCCAGCAACGCGCAATCGTCTTTAATAAATAATCCGCCGGCAGCAATCGGTTTGCCTTCGAGTTCCGCTAAAAACGACAAAAAGCTTCTGGCGCTGATTTGCCCGAAATCAAGCATAAAATCGGAAAGCCCCGGCGCTTCAGTGCTCCAACCGCCCGCCGAAGTTTGCGCCCAGAGCATTTCTTCACCCGCTTCAATAATTCGCGTTTTGATATTCGGATTGAGTGAAACGCTAAAATCACTTTCAATCGGGCGATACAAAACGCTCGTCAACTCAATCGGCTGATAACCGCGTTCACTCAGCAAAGACAACACCGACAAATCAGCCATCGGACTGACTTCGTGAAAAAAGGGCGCTCCGCGCTCTTTGTAAAACGCTTCGATTTTGTCCAAAACTTCGTGCGTCGCGTCCTCGAAAACGCCAAGCCCGAAAGTCTGCGTCAGAGGCGATTCCACTCCGTCAAACATCGCAAACGCGCCACCAGCTTCAATCCACGCCGCTCCGCTTTCCGACTGCATTTTCGCCCGCGACTCGACAAATGCGGCATTTGCGCTGCCTTCCGTGCGCTCCAATTTTTGCGCTAAATTTCTGTCCGAATAAATCATTTTGTTAATTTTATATTTGGCGAAAAGAACAATCTCACCATTAGAAAAATTCGTCAAGCAACTTATAAAATTCAATCCGTTCCCAATCAGGCTCAATCTCCAACGCTTCAAACACAAACGGCGTCCATTTTTCGCCGAAATTATAGCAAACACTGCGCGCCAGAAGCGCAATATCCTGATAACGGTCGGCAACGCCCGCGCGTCCCCAATCTACAAAACCGCTGATTTGCCAATCTTTAAAAAGAACGTTCGGCAAACAATAATCGCCGTGCGTAAAAACCAAATCTTCGCTCTCCGGTTTTGTCGCAGTCAATTCCCGAAACAAATCTTCCGCCGTTCTATCCTGCCGTTCGTCGTCAAAATCGCTTTCGTCAACCAGCCCAAGCTTCATTTTCCGCCGCGCTCGTTCTATTTTCGCCTCCAAAGTCTCATCAAACGGGCAATCCGCCACCGGCAAACTGTGAATCATCCGCACTCCATTCGTCAGCAATTCAATCGTCCGCGGAACATCCTCTTTCCAAAAATCTTCGTGCGCTCCTGCGCCTTCAATTTCGGAAGTCAACAGATAATCGCGCTCGTCCGTCTGCACAAAAAGCCGCACTTCCGGCACGCTCAATTTTCCTTTTAGCCATACCAATCTTTGCTTTTCTTCAGCTAATTCCGAATCAACGCGCAGAGCCGTTTTGAGATAAAGATTTTCGCCTCCCGCTTTTGTCAAACGAAAAACCTGCGAACTCGAAAATCCCGTCAAATTCTGCTGCCAATCGTAACCGTAAAGCGCTTCAAAAAGTGCTTGCGGTAAATATTTTGGTAAATTTTCCACTTCAATCAGCTTGTTGCCCGCTTTCCGAACAAATTTTTGTATATTATAAACGGAGCGCAGGTAAAACAATGGAAAACGATTTATTAAAAAGAATCACACTCAATCCAAACATCTGTTTCGGCAAACCGACCATTCGCAATATGCGTTATCCGGTCGAAATGATTCTGGATTTGCTCGGCGCGGGAATGACGTTTGAAGAGATTTTGGCGGATTACCCGGACTTGGAACGCGAAGACTT